>NZ_JBWKCY010000005.1:0-40235 GCF_056436245.1 Streptomyces sp. NPDC043812 | reverse complement strand
CACAACCCCCCGCTCCTCCCTCTCCCCCCCTTTCCCGGTCCCTGGCCTGGGGAGAAACGACACGTGGGGGAAAAAAAAACCCCCCCCCCCCCCCCCCCCCCCCCCCCCCCCCCCCCGCGCCCGTTCACGTCTCACTTCTTGCGGCCGCGCTTCTCCCGCACACGGACCGAGATGTGGATCGGTGTGCCCTCGAAGCCGAACTCCTCGCGCAGCCGGCGCTCGACGAAGCGCCGGTAACCGTGCTCCAGGAAGCCGGACGAGAAGAGCACGAACCGGGGCGGCTTCGTGCCCGCCTGCGTGCCGAAGAGAATGCGGGGCTGCTTACCGCCGCGGATCGGGTGCGGGTGGGAGGCGACGATCTCGCCGAGGAAGGCGTTCAGCCGGCCGGTCGGGATGCGCGACTCCCAGCCCGCCAGCGCCGTCTCGATCGCCGGGACCAGCTTCTCCATGTGGCGGCCGGTGAGCGCCGAGACGTTCACCCGCGGCGCCCAGGCGACCTGCTGCATCTCGGTCTCGATCTCACGCTCGAGGTAGTAGCGGCGCTCCTCGTCGAGGTCGTCCCACTTGTTGTAGGCGACGACGATCGCGCGGCCCGCCTCGACGGCCATCGTGATGATGCGCTGGTCCTGGACGCTGATGTTCTCGGTGGCGTCGATCAGGATGACCGCGACCTCGGCCTTCTCGACGGCGGCGGCCGTGCGCAGCGAGGCGTAGTAGTCGGCGCCCTGCTGGAGGTGGACACGCTTGCGGATACCGGCGGTGTCGACGAACTTCCAGGTGACCCCGCCGAGCTCGATCAGCTCGTCGACCGGGTCGCGAGTAGTCCCGGCCAGTTCGTTGACGACGACCCGCTCCTCGCGCGCCACCTTGTTGAGCAGCGAGGACTTGCCGACGTTCGGACGTCCGATGAGGGCGATGCGACGGGGACCGCCCACGACGCTGCCGAAGGTCTGTGCCGGGGCATCCGGCAGGGCCTCCAGGACGGCGTCGAGCATGTCGCCCGTGCCGCGGCCGTGCAGCGAGGAGACCGGGTGCGGCTCGCCGAGTCCGAGGGACCACAGGGCCGTCGCGTCCGCCTCCCCGCTCGGGCCGTCGACCTTGTTGGCGCAGAGCACGACGGGCTTGCCCGCCCGGCGCAGCAGCTTGACGACGGCCTCGTCAGTGTCGGTCGCGCCGACGGTGGAGTCGACGACGAAGACGACGGCGTCGGCGGCCTCGATGGCGTACTCCGCCTGGGCGGCGACGGACGCGTCGATGCCGAGGACGTCCTGCTCCCAGCCGCCGGTGTCGACGACCTTGAAGCGGCGGCCGGCCCACTCGGCCTCGTAGGTCACGCGGTCGCGGGTGACGCCGGGCTTGTCCTCGACGACCGCCTCACGGCGGCCGATGATGCGGTTCACCAGGGTCGACTTGCCGACATTGGGGCGGCCGACGACGGCGAGGACGGGCAGCGGGCCGTGCCCGGCCTCCTCGATCGCGCCCTCGACGTCCTCGACGTCGAAACCCTCTACCGCGGCGAGCTCCATGAACTCCGCGTACTCGGCGTCGCCGAGCGCTCCGTGGTCGTGCTGGTCGTTCATGAAGTCCGTTCCTCGTTCGTCACTGGACCGCATACCACGCGGTCCATTACTCAAGTCTGGCCTAGCGCCCGGTCAGGCGCTGTGCGTTTTCCAGGTGGGCGGTCAGCCGCTCCTGGATGCGTACGGTGGCGGCGTCGAGAGCGGCCCGCGTGCGGCGGCCGCTGCCGTCCCCCGCCTGGAAGCCCTCGCCGAAGACAACGTCGACCTTGCTGCGCAGCGGAGGCAGCCCTCGTATCAACCGTCCGCGGCGTTCAGTGCTTCCCAGCACCGCGACCGGGACGATCGGGGCGCCGCTGCGTACCGCGAAGTACGCGAGTCCGGAACGCAGCGAGGCGAAGTTTCCCTCTCCTCTGGTGCCCTCCGGGAAGATGCCGAGGACGCCGCCCTGCTCCAGCACGCCGAGCGCGTCGGTGATGGCGGCGCGGTCCACGGTCGTGCGGTCCACCTTGAGCTGCCCGATCCCGGTCAGGAACGGGTCGAGGGGACCGACGAACGCCTCTTTCTTGATCAGGAAGTGCACGGGCCGGGGCGCGGTGCCCATGAGCATCGGCCCGTCGATGTTGTGCGAGTGGTTCACCGCGAGGATGGCGGGGCCCGCCGCCGGAACCCGCCATGCGCCCAGGACGCGTGGTTTCCACAGTCCGTACATCAGCCCGATGCCGATGCCCCGCCCGACAGCCGCACCCTTCGGTGAGGGAACGGTCACTTCGCGGCCCGCCGCTCCTCGACGAGGGTCACGACACACTCGATGACCTGCTGGAGGGTGAGGTCGGTGGTGTCGACCTCGACCGCGTCGTCCGCCTTGGCGAGCGGGGACGTCTTACGGCTGGAGTCGGCCGCGTCCCGCTTGATGAGCGCCTCACGGGTGGTCGCGACGTCGGATCCCTTGATCTCACCGCTGCGGCGGGCCGCGCGGGCCTCGGGCGAGGCGGTCAGGAAGATCTTCAGATCGGCGTCGGGCAGGACGGTGGTGCCGATGTCGCGTCCCTCGACGACGATGCCCTTCTCGGCGGACGCGGCGATGTGACGCTGCAGCTCGGTGATCCGGGTCCGCACCTCGGCCACCGCGCTCACGGCACTGACCTTGGAGGTGACCTCCTGCGTACGGATGGGGCCTGCGGCGTCGAGACCGTCGACGGTGATGGCGGGAGCGGCCGGGTCGGTGCCGGACTCGATGACCGGCTTGCCGGCGGCGCTCGCGATGGCGGTGGGGTCGGCGACGTCGATGCCGTTGCTGATCATCCACCAGGTGATCGCGCGGTACTGGGCGCCGGTGTCGAGGTAGCTGAGGCCCAGCGCGGAGGCGACGGCCTTGGAGGTGCTCGACTTGCCCGTGCCGGAGGGGCCATCGATGGCGACGATCACGGATTCCACGGTGTCGGACACCTTTCGGGTTCGCGGGAGAGGGGCGGCGGGTTGCCGATGCACCCAGCACAAGGTTACCGAGTGCGAGCGCACCTCTTTACACCCGGAGCGCTCCCGGGGCCCGGGCAGGGTTTACACCCGGAGCGCTCCCAGGGCCCGGGCAGGGCCGGGGCCGCCCTCGGGGCGGCCCCGAAGGGCCACCGCGGCTACTGCCGGAGCGCCCAGCCGCGCTCGCGCAGCGAGGCCCCGAGCACGGGCGCCGCGGCCGGTTCGACCATCAGCTGGACGAGTCCGGCCTGCTGGCCGGTCGCGTGCTCGATACGGACGTCCTCGATGTTCACGCCGACCCGGCCGGCGTCCGCGAAGATGCGGGCGAGCTCTCCGGGCTGGTCGCTGATCAGGACCGCGACGATCTCGTACGCCGTGGGCGCCGCGCCGTGCTTGCCCGGGACGCGGGCACGGCCCGCGTTGCCCCGGCGCAGCACGTCCTCGATGCCGCGGACACCGCCCTCGCGCTTGGACTCGTCCGCCGCCTGCAGCGCCCTCAGCGCCTGGACCGTCTCGTCCAGGTCCGCCGCGACGCCCGACAGGACGTCGGCCACCGGGCCCGGGTTCGCGGAGAGGATGTCCACCCACATCCGGGGGTCGGACGCCGCGATGCGCGTCACATCGCGGATGCCCTGCCCGCACAGCCGCACCGCCGTGTCGTCCGCCTCCTCCAGGCGCGCGGCGACCATGGAGGAGATGAGCTGGGGGGTGTGCGAGACGAGGGCGACGGCCCGGTCGTGCGCGTCGGCGTCCATCACCACCGGAACGGCCCGGCACAGCGCCACCAGCTCGAGCGCGAGATTGAGCACCTCGGTGTCGGTGTCCCTGGTGGGCGTCAGTACCCAGGGGCGGCCCTCGAAGAGGTCGGCGGTGGCGGCGAGCGGCCCGGAGCGCTCCTTGCCGGACATCGGATGCGTCCCGATGTACGAGGACAGGTCCACGCCCAGCGCCTCCAGCTCGCGGCGCGGGCCGCCCTTGACGCTGGCGACGTCGAGGTAGCCGCGGGCGACACCGGCGTTGATCGCGTCGGCCAGTGCGCCGGCGACGTGCGCGGGCGGCACCGCGACGACCGCGAGGTCCACGCGCCCCTCGGGCGCCTCGTCGGTGCCCGCGCCGAGCGCGGCGGCGGTATGGGCCTGTGCCGCGTCGTTGTCGACAAGATGGACGGCGACGCCGCGTCCCTTGAGGGCGAGCGCGGCGGACGTGCCGATCAGTCCGGTTCCGATGACGAGCGCGGTTCTCACGGGGTGATGTCCTTGCGACGTGTGCGGGTGCTGCGGTCAGCGTAGTCAGCGCACGGGCTCCCGACCGGGACGACCGCCCTGCGAGACGGTGCGCTACAACTGGCGCATGCTCTTTCATGTGCTGCCCGTGGACGAATGGACCGCCGAGGTCGCCGGGCCCTACGCGCCCGCCTCGCTCGCCACGGAGGGGTTCGTGCACTGTTCCGCCGACGAGGCGGCGGCACTCGCCGTGGCGGACGGCCCGTACCGGGGCGTGCCTCAGGTGCTGGTGCTCGTGATCGACGAGTCGCAGCTCGGTGCCGAGGTCCGTTGGGAGGGCACGCGGGACATGCTGTTTCCGCATGTGTACGGGCCGATCGAGCGCGCAGCGGTGACCACGGTGCTCGCCGTGCGGCGTGACGAGGACGGCCACGCGCGGGAGCTGACGCCCTGGGTGTGACGGCCCGCCGTGCGGCGCGGGCCGCTGGGCCGGCGGACGGACATCCCTGCGCGGTTGCTTCGTCCCGGGCCCTCCGGGGTCCACGATGCTCGTGCCCCGTCCGCTCGGGGCGGTGATGGTCGCGTACCGAGGGAGAGTGGCATGGACACGGGTCGAAGGTCGGTCCTCGCGGCAGGCGCGGTGGGCGCCGTCGCGCTGGTGATGGGCTGCTCCGACGGGGACGGTGGGGACGCCCCGGACACGCAGGCCCCGGCGACGACCGGTGCGAGCTCCGAGACACCGTCGGACAGCGCGTCCGCGTCCGCCACCGGCGAGGAACTCACCAGGACGGCCGACATCCCGGTCGGCGGCGGAAAGATCTTCAAAGAACAGGAGGTCGTCGTGACCCAGCCGACGGCCGGGCAGTTCAAGGCGTTCTCCGCGATCTGCACACATCAGCGGTGCACGGTCGGCTCGGTCAGTGACGGGCTCATCCACTGCCCCTGCCACGGCAGCAAGTTCCGTATCGCCGACGCGTCGGTGGCCGCGGGTCCGGCGACGAAGCCGCTGCCTCCGAAGCAGATCGCCGTCTCGGGGGACACCATCCTGATGACCTGAGGGTTCGCGGGCTGTCGTAGCCTCTCGCGCATGACTCCCGCAGCCCTTGTACGCGATCACACGATCTACTCCTGCGTCATGGGGTCGCGGGCCTTCGGGCTGGCCACGGACACGAGCGACACCGACCGCCGCGGTGTGTTCGTCGCGCCCACCGCGCTGTACTGGCGCTTCACCAAGCCGCCCACGCATGTCGACGGTCCCGCCGAGGAGCAGTTCTCGTGGGAGCTGGAGCGATTTCTCGAACTGGCCCTGCGCGCCAATCCGAACGTGCTGGAGTGCCTGCACTCCCCGATCGTCGAGCACGTCGACGACGCGGGCCGCGAACTGCTCGACCTGCGCGGTGCGTTCCTCTCCCGTGAGGCGCACGGGACGTTCGTGCGGTACGCGAACGGCCAGCGCAGGAAGCTGGAGGCGGACGTGCGGCAGCACGGCGCGCCGCGCTGGAAGCATGCGATGCACCTGCTGCGGCTTCTCGGCAGCTGCCGGGATCTGCTGCGCACGGGCGAGCTGGTGATCGACGTCGGCGAGGACCGCGACCGGCTGCTGGAGGTCAAACGGGGCGAGGTCCCGTGGGAGCGGGTCGAGTCGTGGATGACGCGCCTGGCGGACGAGGCCGACGCTGCCGCGCCGTCGTCCCCGCTCCCGGCCGAGCCGGACCGGGCGCGTGTGGAGGACTTCCTGATGCGCGTGCGGAGGGCGTCGGCGGGGTGAGGCGAGGTCAGCCCGGCGCGGGCTGCGCATACGGCAGGGCCGCGGCGTCGTTCCGCAGCCGTGTGCGGGTCACCAGCCTGTCCAGCCGGTCGAACGCCGACGGCTGGTCCGGCAGGTCCGATGACGCCTGCGCGTCCTCCAGCACCGCGTGGAGCGCCTCGACGTCCGCCCGCAGCCGTTCCTCGTCCAGGCCCTCGGCCGGGCCGTGCTCGGCGGCGGCCTTCGCCGCGATCAGGTCCGGCAGGTAGCCGGGTGCCGTGACCTGTCGGAGCAGCGTGGGCAGATGGGCCTCCACCTCGCCGCTGCGCATCAGATGGATGCCGGTCAGCAGGGCGCGGAAGGTGTAGAGCAGGGGCTTGAGCTCCCGGGTCTTCTCGTACAGCCGCCACTGGGTGCCGGCGAACCCCCGGTAGTGGTGGGCATGATGATGCGTCAGCACACCGGGCGCGAGCGCCACGAGCTCGGCATGCTCCGGTGTCGTCCCGACGACGAGCGGTGACAGCAGCTGCTCCAGCACATAGCCGTTGCGCCGCAGCATCAGCCGGACGAACTTGCGCAGATCGTGCGTGACCAGGTCCATCTCGACACCGTCCCGGTCCCACATGTGCGAACGCGTCTCCTCCGGCTCCCGCAGCCCGACCAGGTCGTCGACAGGCAGCAGATGCACGCCGCGCAGGTCCACGTCCGAGTCCCGGGAGGGGAATCCGTACAGGTGCGCCCCGGACACCGTGGCGAAGAGCAGACCGCCCGGGTGTCGCGGAAGCGCCTGCGCGAGGTCGGTGAGGTCGAGCTGATCGGTCATGGCTCAAGCGTCCCAGAGTGCCCCCAGGGCCAGCAGATCATTTCGGTACTCGATCCGCTCCTCCCACTCCTCCGGCCACGCCCCCGCCCCCAGGTGCGCCCCCGCGAACGCGCCCGCGAGGCAGGCGATCGAGTCGGAGTCGCCCCTCGTGCAGGCGGCCCGGCGCAGTGCCGTGAGCGGTTCCTGGGGGAACATCAGGAAGCACAGCAGCGCCGTCGCCAGCGCCTCTTCCGCGATCCAGCCGTCGCCCGTGGCCAGACAGGGGTCGACCTCCGGCTCGGGCGAGCGCAGGGCGGCCGCGAGGCGTTCGAGGATCTCCAGGCATTCGTCCCAGCCGCGGGCGATGAACGCCTCGGGCGACGCGTCGTGGGAGTGGGTCCACAGGTCGCCGAGCCAGTGCTCGTGATACCGGACGCGGTTCTCGTAGGCGTACGAGCGCAGCTGCCCGACCAGGCCCGTCGGCTCCGCGCCCTGCGCGAGCAGGTGCACCGCACGCGCCGTGAGGTCGCTCGCCGCGAGCGCCGTGGGGTGCCCGTGGGTGAGCGCGGACTGCAACTGTGCGGCGCCCGCCCGCTGTTCGTCGTTCAGGCCGGGGACGAGCCCGACGGGGGCGACGCGCATGTTGGCGCCGCAGCCCTTGGAGCCGATCTGCGAGGCCTGCTGCCAGGGCCGGTCGCTGTCGAGCTTCTGGCAGGCGACCAGGCAGGTCCGGCCGGGCGCACGGTTGTTCTCCGGCGAGTGGTACCAGTCGACGAACTCCTCGCGCACCGGACGGACGAGCCGGGAGGCGACGAGCAGGCCGCGGGACATGGCCGTGCACATACCGCGCCCCAGGGCGAGCGTCATCTGTGTGTCGTCGGTGACGATCGCGGGCCGCGGCAGCTCCATCTCCCGCCACGGTCCGCACTTGGCGAGGATGGACGGCACGTCGTTGAACTCGGTGGGGAAGCCCAGCGCGTCCCCGAGCGCGAGCCCGATCAGCGAGCCGGTCGCAGCCTGCTTGGCGCGGTTCATGATGGTCGTCCTTCCGGTCGCAGGAGTGGTGGGTGCAGGGCGGACGCGGGGCCCGCCCGGTGGAGCGCGGCAGGCTTGCCGCGGCCGCCGGTGCGGCGTGGGCCGCCTTCGACTGCCTCGACGAAGCCGGGGGTGGCGAGGACCTTGCGCCGGAAGTTGGGGCGGTCGAGTTCGACGCCCCAGACCGTCTCGTACACCTGCTGCAGCTCGCCGAGCGTGAACGTGGGCGGGCAGAAGGCGGTCGCGAGGCAGGTGTACTCGAGCTTCGCGCCGATGCGGTCGTGGGCGTCCGCGAGGATGCGGTCGTGGTCGAACGCGAGGGGCATGCCGGTGGCGAGCGGTGCCCACCGCGCCTGGGACGCGTCACCGCCGCCGCGCGGCTCGGGCAGGTCCGGTACGAGCGCGGTGAACGCCACGGACACGACGCGCATCCGCGGGTCGCGGTCCGGTTCGCTGTACGTGCGCAGCTGTTCGAGGTGGAGCCCGGCTACGGCGTCCAGGGACAGGCCGGTCTCCTCGGCCAGTTCGCGGCGGGCGGCGGTCTCGGCCGACTCGTCGGGCAGCAGGAATCCGCCGGGCAGGGCCCAGGCCCCGCGGTAGGGCTCCTGGCCGCGTTCGACGAGCAGGACGTGGAGCCGGGTCTCGCGGACGGTGAAGACCGCGAGATCGACGGTCACGGCGAAGGGCGGGAAGGCGCCGGGGTCGTAGCCCTGCATCAGCGGAGCTCCCCGAGACGTTCCGGCAGTGGGTCGGCCAGGTCCCAGCCCCGGTCCAGCAAGGCGTCGACGGCGGCGACGGCGGTGGCGAGGCGCTCCTCGTGCGGGCCGGTGAGTTCGACGAACGGCCGCCCGGTGCGGATGAGTTCGTCGCGGAAGCGGTCGGTCATCCACGGGCGCAGGTGCTCGCCGTCGCGCAGTCCGTCGTCCTCGAACGCGACGCCCTCGTGGTCGGTGAGGAGCCACAGGTGCTGTCTGCGGGGCTCGGGTGCGGCGGGGTAGGGCCCGCCCATGTAGCGCTCGTGCCAGATCGTGGTGGCGAAGGCGTCGGTGTCGCAGAAGACCACGGGCGATCCTTCGCGGGCGGCCTGCTCCTCGTTCTCGGCCTGACGCCGGGCGATCAGCGGGAACTCCTGCGAGATGAACTCGGCCTCGGACCAGTCGGCCCCGGGACGCTCGGCGCGCAGCACGGCGAGCTTGTGCTCGCTGAACTGCCGTCCGTACTCGGGCACGTACCGGGTCCCGGCCCATACTCCGCCGCGCGCACGGTAGTGCCGGGTGAGCGCCTCGGCCATCGTCGTGGTGCCGGTGGACTCGGCACCGAGTACGACGACGCGACGGGCGAGCGCGGCGCGCACGGGCGGTGCCAGGAACTCCCAGCAGCCGACCGGGTCCTTGCGCACCGCCGTCCCGGAGACCGGGTGGCGGGTGCGGTCGGGGTCGACGCTCACGGACGCGGCGCCGAAGCGCCGGCCGAGCTCGTCGCCGTACGCCTCCGAGGTGAAGACAGCGTCCACCGTCTCGGGCACGGCGGCGCGGAAGACGGCCATGTGCGCGTCCCATACGGCGGGGTCGGTGACATCCACCGGGATGTCGTCGACGGTTCCGACGACCCGCACGTCGGGGTGGGTCTCACGCATCCACGCGACGCGGTCCGCGAGCGGGATCGACTCCACGGAGGCGGCGCAGACGAGCACGGTGAGCCGTTCGCAGCGGTCGGCGGCGGTGCGGACGAGGTGGTGGTGGCCGGCGTGCGGCGGATAGAACTTGCCGAGCACCAGGCCGTGTCCGTGGCGGCTCACGCGGCCACCTCCGCGGCGGGCTCCCGCCGGACGGTCAGGTCGCGCGACCAGCTGCGCAGGCCGACGACGCAGAGCGTCATGAATCCGATGTACAGCAGGGAGGTCAGATACAGCTGCTTGTACGCGTAGAGCGGGATGTAGACCACGTCGGCCGCGATCCACAGCCACCACGACTCGAGGCGCTTGCGGCACTGCCCGTAGGTCGCCATCAGGGACAGGGCGGTGGTCAGCGCGTCCCAGAAGGGGACCGTCGAGTCGGTGGCCCGGTCGAGGAGCAGGGTGAGACCGAGGGTCCCCACCACCCCCGCCGCGAGCAGCCATGTCCACTCGGTGCGGCTCGTACGCCGTACGGGCAGGGTGCCGGAACCTGGTCCACCCCCGTGGGTCCAGGCCCACCAGCCGTACACGGCGAGGGTGATGAAGACGACCTGCAGGCCGGCGTCGGCGTACAGGCCCGCCTGCGTGAACAGGAGGATGAAGAAGACGTTGTTGGCGATGCCGATCGGCCAGTTGGCGATGTGCTGTCGGGCGACGAGCCAGACGCAGAGGGCACCGCTGCCGAAGCCGAGGAACTCGGTCCAGCTCACCGGGGTGTCGAGCACGGTGAACAACGGCTGCTGCAAGGGCTGAAGGATGTCCGCGAGACTCACACCCGCCTCCTTAATAGTCAGGTTGACTATAAAGCGCACGGAGTCGTCGGCACAAGAGAGAAAAAGAGCCCGCGACCGGACCGGTCGCGGGCTCTTTCGGGGCAAATAGGCGGTTTACAGGCCGACTTCCTTCATCAGCATGCCCACCTCGGTGTTGGTCAGCCGGCGCAGCCAGCCGGACTTCTGGTCACCGAGAGAGATCGGCCCGAACGCGGTCCGCACCAGCCTGTCGACGGGGAACCCGGCCTCGGAGAGCATCCGGCGGACGATGTGCTTGCGGCCCTCGTGGAGCGTCACCTCGACGAGGTAGTTCTTGCCGGTGTTCTCGACGACGCGGAAGTGGTCGGCGCGGGCGAAACCGTCCTCCAGCGGGATGCCGTCCTTGAGCCGCTTGCCGAGCTCACGCGGCAGCGGGCCCTGGATGGCGGCCAGGTAGGTCTTCTTCACGCCGTACTTCGGGTGCGTGAGGCGGTGCGCCAGCTCACCGTGATTGGTGAGCAGGATGATGCCCTCCGTCTCCGTGTCGAGCCGGCCGACGTGGAAGAGCCGGGTCTCACGGTTGGTGACGTAGTCGCCGAGGCACTGGCGGCCGTCCGGGTCCTCCATGGTGGAGACGACACCGGCGGGCTTGTTCAGCGCGAAGAACAGGTGCGACTGGGTCGCGACGGTCAGACCGTCGACCTTGATCTCGTCCTTCTCCGGATCGACACGGACACCCTGCTCGATGACGATCTTGCCGTTGACCTCGACTCGGCCGGCGTCGATCAGTTCCTCGCAGGCGCGGCGCGAGCCCATGCCGGCGCGCGCGAGCACCTTCTGCAGCCGCTCGCCCTCCTGGTCCCCGAACGTCTTGGGGGTCTTGATCTCCGGCTTGTTCTCGTACCGCTCGCGGTTGCGCTGCTCGGTACGGGCGTCGTACTCGCGCGAGCGCGCCGGGGCGGTGCGCCCGCTGCCGCGCTGGGGGGACTGCTTCGGGCCGCCCTTGGCACCGCCGCGGGCCGCGCCGCCGCGTCCCTGCCGCGGCGCCTCGGTGGAACCGCCCACGTCGTAGCGACGCTCCTCGGGGCGGGGCTTTCCGGCGCGCTTCTGCCGGTCGTCCCGGCTTCCCCCAGCCTCCGGCCGGCCCTTGCCCCCGCCGGCACCCCGGTAGTTGCCGCGCCCGCCGCCGCCGCTGCTGCTGCCGCGGCTGCCGCTGTTGCCACCACGGCTCCCGCCGTTGTTTCCGCTGCTGTTCCTGCCGCTGCTGCTTCGCATCAAATTTCCGTCTGATTGTGTGAATGGCTGTCTGCGTCGTCTGTGTCCGGAGCATCCGGATCGAACGACGGAACGCCTTCCTGCGTCTCGGCCTCGATCGCCTCCGCCTCGGGGAGGAAGGGCGCGAGCTCCGGAAGCTCGTCCAGGCCTCGCAGGCCCATCCGCTCCAGGAAGTAGTTCGTCGTCCTGTACAGGATCGCACCTGTTTCGGGTTCCGTGCCCGCCTCCTCGACGAGACCGCGCTGAAGGAGGGTGCGCATGACCCCGTCGCAGTTCACTCCGCGCACCGCGGAGACCCGTGAACGGCTCACCGGCTGCCGGTACGCGACGACCGCGAGGGTCTCCAGCGCGGCCTGGGTGAGACGGGCGTGCTGCCCGTCGAGCACGAAGCGCTCGACGGCCCGTGCGTGTTCGGCACGGCTGTAGAACCGCCAGCCACCTGCGACGAGCCTGAGCTCGAAACCGCGCCCCTGCACGGTGTACTCGTCCGCGAGCTCGCGCAGCGCGTCCGCGACGGCCCTGCGGGGCTGCTCCAGCACCTTGGCGAGGTGCTCCTCGGTCGCGGGCTCGTCGACGACCATGAGGACGGCCTCGAGCGCGGGCTTGAGCGGGGGGTTGACCGCGGGGGTGAGCTCGCTCACTCCTTCTCCTCCGTGCTGTCGGGGACTCGATCGAATTCGTCCGTGACCGTCACCGAGCCGCTGCCGGCCCAAATGACGACGAGCTCCTCGAGGGCGCCCTCCTGCTCCAGGGCGACGGCCTTCTCCCTGTAGAGCTCGAGCAGCGCGAGGAACCGGGCAACGACCGTGAGCGTGTCGTCGACGCCCTCGGTCAGCTCCCCGAAAGTGGCCCTGCCACGCTCCCGGAGCATGCCGACGACGACCTCGGCCTGCTCCCGGACGCTGACGAGCGGCGCGTGGATGTGGTCGACGTACACCTGCGGCTTGGGCTTGGGCTGCATGGCCTTGACGGCGAGCCTGGCGAAGCCCTCGGCTCCGATGCTGATGACGACGTCGGGCAGCAGCTCGGCATGGTGCGGCTCCAGCCCGACGGTCCGGGGATATCGCATGGCCTCGTCGACCAGCCTGCGGTCGAAGATCTCGGCGATCTGCTTGTACGCGCGGTACTGGAGCAGCCGCGCGAAGAGCAGGTCGCGCGCCTCCAGCAGCGCGAGGTCGGCCTCGTCCTCGACCTCGGCCGAGGGCAGCAGCCGGGCGGCCTTGAGATCGAGGAGCGTGGCGGCGACGACGAGGAACTCGGTGGTCTGATCGAGGTCCCAGTCGGATCCCATGGCGCGGATGTGCGCCATGAACTCGTCGGTGACCTTGGAGAGAGCGACCTCGGTGACGTCGAGCTTGTGCTTGGAGATGAGCTGGAGGAGGAGGTCGAAGGGCCCTTCGAAGTTCGCGAGCCGCACGGTGAACCGTCCGTCCGCGGCCTCGCCGGCCGCGGTCGGGGTCGGGGTCGAGGTCGGGGTCGGGGTCGACCCACCATCGCCGGAAGCAGGAGGGGCGTCGGCGGCGTCCGGTGCGAGGTCCGCGCGCAGCGTGCCGCTGCCGGGGCCGGTGATGTCGGTCCCCGCCCCGCCGCCGACGGCCGGAGCCGCCTCCAGGGCGTCGGAACCTGTGAGCTCCGCGACCGGCGCGGGGCCGGCGGGGTCCGGGGCATCGGCGCCCGGTGCAGGCCCGGCGGGGCCCGGGGATCCGCCGGCGGTCGCGGGAAGGGCGGATCCCCCCACGCCGCCAGGCGAACGGGAAGGGGTGGCGGACTCGCCCACCGGCAAACCCGGGTCCACGCGCCGTGCCCGACCGCCCTCGGCGGGATCGGCGGGATCGGCGGGATCGGCGGTCGCACGCTCCACACTCGGCACCGTGCCGGCGGGATTCGGGGCCGTGCCGGGCGTTTCGGAAAGGGGCGGGGTCGGAGCATCGGCACCCGGCCCGCCACCCGCCGCCGTGCCGGCGGGGTCCGGGGCCTCGGCCCCGGATTCGGGAAGGGGCGGGGCCGGGGAAGCCGCGCCCGGGCCCCGGCCCAGCGCGCGTCGGCGCTGCGGCTGCGACGCGTCGTCGGGCGCGGTCGGGGTCGGGGGCATCGGTGTCCAGGGAAGAGCGCAGGTGGGCAGGCCCGCAGGCTACCGCGTCAGCGCCCGCGCAGGCGTCGCACGAGGATGCTCGCGTCGCCCCGCTGCTCCAGATCCGCCAGCACCACCGCCACCGCCTCGCGGACGATCCGCCCGCGGTCGACGGCGAGGCCGTGCTCGCCGCGCAGCACCAGCCGCGCGTGCTCCAGGTCCATCAGCTCCTCGGCCGACACATAGACCGTGATCTTCTCGTCGTGGCGTTCGCGCCCACTGGGCCTGCGGTTCGCGCCACGCCCCCGCCGCCGGGGCTGGGGCTGCGTCGCGGCCGCCGCGGCAGCAGCCGCCTCGGACGGCGCCCGGCGCGGCTTGGGCGCGCCGGCCGTCGGCTGCTCCGCGCTCTCCGTGCCCCGGCTGCGTCCCTCCCCCGAAGCCTCCGACTCGGCGGGCGAGTGTTCCTGCGAGGAGGTCGACGCCGGAGCTCCCTCCGCCACCGGGTCGCTCTCCCCCGCCGGTGCGGGCACCCGCGGCTCACCGTTCGCCTGCTTGCGCGGGGACGACGATTGCAGCGCCGTGCCCCCGGTAGTACGGAACAACTCGTCGGCCCCGGGCAGACTCACTCGGCGTGACACCGGGCGAGCACCTCCCTGGCGAGCTGGCGGTAGGCGGCGGCACCGACGGAGTTGGACGCGTACGTGGTGATGGGCTCACCGGCGACCGTCGTCTCCGGGAAGCGGACGGTCCGGCCGATCACCGTGTGGTAGACGTGATCGTCGAACGCCTCGACGACGCGCGCCAGCACCTCGCGGCTGTGGACGGTCCGCGAGTCGTACATCGTGGCGAGGATGCCGTCGAGCTCCAGGTCGGGGTTGAGCCGCTCCTGGACCTTCTCGATGGTCTCGGTCAGCAGCGCGACACCGCGCAGCGCGAAGAACTCGCACTCGAGCGGCACGATCACCTTGTGAGCCGCCGTCAGGGCGTTGACGGTGAGCAGTCCGAGCGAGGGCTGACAGTCGATCACGATGTAGTCGTAGTCGGACATCAGCGGCTTCAGAGCACGCTGCAGCGTCGACTCGCGCGCGACCTCGCTGACCAACTGCACTTCCGCGGCAGACAGGTCGATGTTGCTCGGCAGCAGGTCCATGTTGGGCACGGCGGTCTTGAGGAGTACCTCGTCCGCCGACATGCCCCGCTCCATGAGCAGGTTGTAGACGGTGAGGTCGAGCTCCATCGGGTTGACGCCGAGGCCGACGGACAGGGCGCCCTGCGGGTCGAAGTCGACGAGGAGCACCCGCCGTCCGTACTCGGCGAGCGCCGCGCCCAGGTTGATGGTGGACGTCGTCTTGCCGACGCCGCCCTTCTGGTTGCACATCGCGATGATCTTCGCGGGACCGTGGTCGGTCAGCGGGCCCGGAATCGGGAAGTACGGCAGGGGGCGCCCGGTGGGACCGATCCGCTCGCGGCGCTGACGGGCAGCATCGGGCGCGAGGGTGGCCGCGTACTCCGGATCGGGCTCGTACTCGGCGTCGGGGTCGTAGAAGTGCCCTTCGGGGACTTCCTCGTAGGCGGCGAAGTGGGTGGACTCTCGGCCACTCTCGTTGCCGGCCATGGCGTTCACGTGTTGGCCGTCCATCATCTTCATCGTGTGGGGTGTCGTCATGTGCGTCGTGTGCTGGTGCGTCGCGGAGGGGCGTACAGCGACGGAGCCGACAGCCTCGAAACCGGACGACGGGCCATGGCCCGTCGCAACCGATCCTGGTTGACCACCCCCGGGAGTAAATGTCGACTCATTCACAAGTCGTCTTACCTCCTTGGATGTGACCAGGAAACTTATCGATAGGTCAGCGTGGCACCATGCCGACGGTTGGCGACTCTATGGCGTGTCACCGGTCCGCAGCAACACAATCCGCCGGACCCGCCCCGATGTGTCGGCAATCGAACACCCCCCTGTCAAGGGCGCACGACCCGTTTCACGTGCTCCCGGCCGCTGGTTTCGGGGGTGGGCGAAACGGTTAAAGGGTTACGTTCGAGGCGAGTTGAGCGTCTGCCGCGAACGGGGCGGATACGCGTCCGGCCGGACCTTGCTCGGCAAGGTCCGGCCGGACGCGCGATGTTGACGACGCTCGTTGACGGCTCAGCCGAGAAGCGTGCTCAGTTCGATGCTCTCGAGGCCGTGTGCCTCTGCGACCTCGCGGTAAACGACCTGGCCGTCATGGGTGTTGAGACCCTTGGCCAGCGCGGCGTCGCGGCGCAGCGCCTCGGCCCAGCCGTTGTTGGCCAGCGACACGATGTAGGGCAGCGTGGCGTTGGTCAGCGCGTAGGTGGAGGTGTTGGGCACCGCGCCGGGCATGTTGGCGACGCAGTAGAAGACCGAGTCGTGGATCCGGAAGGTCGGCTCGGCGTGGGTGGTCGGACGCGAGTCCTCGAAGCAGCCACCCTGATCGATTGCAATGTCGACAAGTACACTTCCGGGCTTCATCTTGGCGACGAGCTCGTTGGTGACCAGCTTCGGGGCCTTCGCGCCGGGGATCAGCACGGCACCGATGACGAGGTCGGCCTCGACGACGGCGCGCTCCAGCTCGTAGGCGTTGGAGACGATCGTCTGCACCTTGGTGCCGAAGATCCTGTCGGCCTCGCGCAGCTTGTTGATGTCCTTGTCGAGCAGCGTGACGTGGAAGCCCATGCCGACGGCGATCTGCGTGGCGTTCCAGCCGGAGACACCGCCACCGATGACGACGGCCTTGCCGGCATGGGTGCCGGGGACGCCGCCGGGGAGCACGCCACGGCCGCCGGCCGAGCGCATCAGGTGGTACGCGCCGACCTGCGGGGCCAGCCGGCCCGCGACCTCGGACATCGGGGCGAGCAGCGGCAGGGCGCGGTTCGCGGTCTCCACCGTCTCGTACGCGATGGCCGTGGTGCCGGACTCCAGCAGGGCGTCGGTGCACTCGCGGGAGGCGGCGAGGTGCAGGTAGGTGAAGAGGGTCTGGTCCTTGCGGAGACGGTGGTACTCCTCGGCGATGGGCTCCTTGACCTTCAGCAGCAGGTCTGCGGTGGCCCAGACGTCGTCGGCGGTGGGCAGGATCTGCGCACCGGCGGCGACGAACTCTTCATCCGTGATCGAGGAGCCGACGCCGGCGTTCTGCTCGATGACGACCTGGTGGCCATGGCGCACGAGCTCGTGCACACCGGCGGGGGTGATGGCCACCCGGAACTCGTTGTTCTTGACCTCGCGGGGGATGCCGACCTTCACGTCGATCACGGTCCTTGGCTCAGGGGATATAACGGGCAATGCCATAGATACCCAGTCGCACGGAGCGCACCGGGACACACCACGAGAACACGTGGCCCAGCCAGTCTAATGAAGGACTTCGCGCTGTCTAGCCTTACAAAGCATCAATCTTCTTCGGAACCGCCACGGATTTCGTAGGTGGAACGCTCTTCTCCCAGCAGTCTTTCCGCAGCAAGACGGTGCAGTCGGGCGGCAGCCGGGTCACCGAGCCGCTCGAGTGTGTCGGCCAGCCGCAGCTGCAGAGCGCCCTGAAGCCGCACGTCACCGGCTCGGCGCGCCCACTCCACGGCCTCACGGCAGGTGTGCAGCGATTCGTGCGGCCGCCCCGCGTACTCCTGCACCCGGGCCACCTCGCTCAGCGCCCTCGCCCGGGCCGGGACGTCGTCGAGCCTGCGGTATCCGGCAACCGCGGCCCGCCAGCTGCGCAGCGCCTCGCCGTACCGGCCCGCGTACGTGTGCGCCGTACCCAGCCGTCCGTGCAGCCGAGCCTCGTCGGCCCGTTCGCCGCGCGTCTGGCGCTGCGACAGCGCGCGGCCGTACCAGTCGGCCGCCCGCTGCCAGTCCCCGAGCTCCTGGTACGCGCCACCGACGGATTCCATGGCGCGGCCGGTCGCATACGCGTCGTTCGCCTCCCGTCCCGCGTCCAAGGCGGCCCGGTAGCGGGCGAGGGCATCCTGGGTACGGCCGGTCCTGGCGTCGAGATCCCCGAGGTTCAGCAGGGCCGCGGCCCGCTCCGGGTGGAGCCCGCGGCGCTCGGCGACGTCGAGAACCAGCCGGTGCAACCCGTACAGGTCGGGAGCCGCCGCCTCGGTCCCCCGATGCGCGGCCAGCGCCCTGACCAGGGCCGCGACCAGCCTGCGCGCCAGGGTGTCCAGTTCGCCGTCGGCGACGGCGACCCGCGCGGCGGCCAGCAGCGCGGGCCGGTTCGACCGCAGCCACTCGTCGGCGTCGCGCGCGGACGTGAACCGCAGTGCTTTCGGCAGGCCGGCAATCTCCCTGCGGGCCGGGGAGCCGTCGGGCTCGGTGACGGTCCGGCACGATTGGAGGCGTCGCACGGTCCGCTCCAGCATCCGGGCTTTGGCGAGCTGCACCTCGGCGGGCCGGTCGCTCGCCTCCAGCAGCGCGCGCAGCAGCGGCGCGAGGCAGCCGGGCACCTCGAAGCCTGCGCCGGACCGCTGCAGCAGCCCGAGGCCGGCGAATTCGTCGAGAGTCGTCCTGGCCGCGGCCACGGAGCAGCCTGCCAGCGCGGACGCGGTGTGCGCGTCGGCGAACCCGGCGGGCGCGAGGGCCAGCAGTCGCAGCGTCCGCGCGGCAGGCCCCGACAGCGACTCGTACACCAGCCGGAACGCCCGGGCCAGGGGCCGCACCCCGCGGGGTTGCTCGCCGTCCTCGGGCAGTGCCCTCAGTCGCTTGGTGGCGTCGGCGACCGAGGCCCCGGGCCGTGCCGCGAGCCAGCCGCCGACCAGCGCCAGCGCGGCAGGCTGGCCGCCGCACTCCTCCGCGACCGTCTCCGCCGCCTGCGGATCCACGGTGATCCGTACCTCGCCGGTGAAGGCGGTGAGCAGTTCGATGGCGGACTTGGCGTCCATGCCGCCGAGCGTGCAGGGGCGTACGCCCGGGATGCCGGTGAGCGGTCCTTCGGCGACGGCGACGACCAGGCAGTCGGGGTTCTCGGGGAGCAGCAGGTCGACGTCCTCGGCGTCGCGGGCGTCGTCGACGAGCAGCACCACCCGGCGTGCGGCGAGGGCCTCGCGCACCATCTCGGTCAGCTCGTCGTCCCCGGCGCCGGGCGGGGAAGCGACGCCGAGGTCGTCCAGGAGTCCGCGCGCAGCCTCCTCCAGCGGTACTGCCCGGCCGCCCGGCTCGGTCAGCCGGACCCGCAGGATGCCGTCCGGGTACTCCTCCGCGACCCGCTGCGCCAACTCCTCGGCGAGGGCGGTGCGCCCGGAACCGGGACGGCCGGCGATCAGCAGCACCCGGGCGCGTACGGCCTTGCGCCCGGCGAGGGTGTCGAGCCCGGCCCGATCGATGTCGGCGTGCAGGGACTTGAGTTCACGCTGCCTGCCGAAGAACCGTTCACCGGATCCGGGGCGGACGGCCTCCGACCGCCCGGGGCCGCCCAAGTCCAGCGCCTGATCCGTCACGGGCCACGCTCCAGTCCGTCCGCGCACGAGCCGAGCCCGCCGGGGCTCCGCGCGGGCGGTCCGAGCGTAGTTCACGCTCTGCGACGAACAGTGCGGAGCGGCCGGGCGCGACACCGCGATCGCTCGATCGGATCAACAGATCGTCACACCAGTGCTGCTGAATGGCCGTCAGCCAACCGGAAGTACGTCCGGGCCGGGCAGGCTACGCCTCGAAGGGCCGTGCCGGCCACGGTGCTTCCGCCGGGCGCAGCGCGTCGAATCCGTCGCCGTTGAGCGCCGCCGTCGCCGAAAGGACGCCGACGACCAGGCACGTGTTGTGAAGATCGCCTGCCAGCACACCGCCGACCAGCTCCTCCAGCGGCACCCTGGCAAGCTCCATGTCCGCCTCCTCCTCAAAGACCTCGAAGCGCTCGCCCTCCGCCGCGGACAGGTCGCGCGCCAGGAAGACGCGCACGGCCTCGTCGCAGCCGCCGGGGGTGGTGTACACGTCGGTCAGCACCCGCCAGTCCTCGGCCTTGACGTGGGCCTCCTCGTACAGCTCCCGCTGGGCGGCGTGCAGAGGGTTCTCGCCGGGCACGTCGAGCAGACCGGCCGGGATCTCCCACAGCTTGTGGCGCACGGGGTGGCGGTACTGGCGCAGAACCAGGACGCGTCCCTCGTCGTCGAGGGCGAGCACGGCCACCGATCCCGGGTGGACCTGGTAGTCCCGCTTGACGACCGTGCCGTCGGGCATGACCACGCTGTCGGTGCGGACGCTCGTCTTGTTGCCCCTGAACGGCGTCTCGGTCGCGGTGACCTGCCACTCCTCGGGCGTGTCCTTGAGGGTCATCGAAAGCGTCCTTCCAGCACGCACGAACGGAAACCGGGGTACGGACCCACAAGGTCCGTACCCCGGTCAACCGTATCGCCTGACGGTTACTTGCCTGCCGCCTGCTGCCGCTCCACGGCCGCCTTCACCAGGCCGGCGAACAGCGGGTGCGGACGGGTCGGGCGGGAGCGCAGCTCCGGGTGCGCCTGCGTGGCGACGAGGTACGGGTGCACTTCGCGCGGGTACTCGACGTACTCGACGAGCTTGTTGTCGGGGGACGTGCCCGAGAAGAGGATGCCCGCCTTCTTCTCCAGCTCCGCGCGGTAGGCGTTGTTGACCTCGTAGCGGTGGCGGTGGCGCTCCTCGATGTACGGCTGGTCCGCGTAGACCTCGCGCACGATCGAGCCCTCGGCGAGCTTCGCCGGGTACAGGCCGAGCCGCATGGTGCCGCCGAGGTCGCCGGCGCCCTCCACGTAGGCCAGCTGCTCCTCCATGGTGGAGATCACCGGGTGGGAGGTGGCGGCGTCGAACTCGGTGGAGTTGGCGTCGGGGATCTCGGCGAGGTTGCGCGCCGCCTCGATCACGATGCACTGCAGACCCAGGCACAGGCCCAGCAGGGGCACCTTGTTCTCGCGGGCCCAGCGGATGGCGCCGACCTTGCCGTCCACGCCTCGCTCGCCGAAGCCGCCGGGGATGACGATGGCGTCGACGTCGCCGAGCTGCTTCTGAGCGCCCGCCGCGGTCTTGCAGTCGTCGGAGGTGACCCACTTGACCTTGACGCGGGCCTTGTTGGCGAAGCCGCCGGCGCGCATGGCCTCGGTCACCGACAGGTACGCGTCGGGCAGGTCGATGTACTTGCCGACCAGCGCGACGGTGACCTCGTGATCGGGGTTGTGGACACGGTCCAGCAGGTCGTCCCACGTGGTCCAGTCGACGTCGCGGAACGGCAGGTCCAGCTTGCGCACGACGTAGGCGTCGAGACCCTCGGTGTGCAGCACCTTGGGAATGTCGTAGATCGACTTGGCATCGATCGCGGCGACCACCGCCGCCTCGTCGACATCGCACATGAGCGAGATCTTGCGCTTGATCGCCGTCGGTACGTCCCGGTCGGCGCGCAGCACGATCGCGTCCGGCTGGATACCGATGTTGCGCAGCGCGGCGACCGAGTGCTGCGTCGGCTTGGTCTTCAGCTCGCCGGACGGGCCGATGTAGGGCAGCAGGGAGATGTGCACGACGAAGACGTTGTCCCGGCCGACCTCGTGGCGGACCTGGCGGACGGTCTCCAGGAACGGCAGCGACTCGATGTCGCCGACCGTGCCGCCGACCTCGGTGATGACGACGTCCACGTCGTCGGTGGCCATGCGGCGGATACGTGACTTGATCTCGTTGGTGATGTGCGGGATGACCTGCACGGTGTCGCCCAGGTACTCGCCGCGTCGCTCCTTGGCGATGACCTGCGAGTAGACCTGGCCGGTCGTGACGTTCGCCGAGCCGTCGAGATCCACGTCGAGGAAGCGCTCGTAGTGCCCGATGTCCAGGTCGGTCTCGGCGCCGTCGTTGGTGACGAACACCTCACCGTGCTGGAACGGGTTCATCGTGCCCGGGTCGACGTTCAGGTACGGGTCGAGCTTCTGCATGGTGACCCGCAGGCCCCGCGCCTTGAGCAGCGCGCCCAGGCTGGAGGCCGTGAGGCCCTTGCCGAGGGAGGAGGCGACACCCCCGGTGACGAAGATGTGCTTGGTCGTCATGGATTTGGGCGGCATCGCCAAGAGGGGGCTCCCGTGGTCGCGAGGTGAATTGCGTACCGGCGTCCGACCCGGATCGGGGGGGGTGCCGTCGCTGCGGTTCGGGGCCTTCTCGTACTCGGGACGGCCACCGGTCCACGGGGTACCAGGGTATCAGCGACGGCGCACCGCCGCTTCCGGCCACACCCGGCGACGCGCCCGGGGTCGTGCCGAACCGTTCACCGCCTCTCACCTGCCGCTCACCCGTTCGGCGCAGTCACGTTGCCCGGACACCTGCGCGGATCACCTGCGTGCGTCGTATCCTGCTCGGACACTCGCTGCCGAGCCAGGCCGTCCAGCCGGCACCACCCCAGACCGGAACCCGGAAAATCGGCGCCCCCACACCAGGCGAGTGGCGACGCCGCCACTTCCGTGTTTGGGTCGCCGCGGCTCGTCAACGACCCTTGACCGCAGTAAGCGCCCCACGGGGCGGACGTGGCCGTTCGACTGGAGATGCACGTGGCCGGGCGCATCGAGGATTACGCACTCATCGGAGACATGCAGACCGCTGCCCTGGTCTGCCGGGACGGCACGGTCGACTGGCTGTGCCTGCCCCGCTTCGACTCGCACGCCATCTTCGCCGGGCTCCTCGGCACCGAGGAACACGGATTCTGGCGGCTGGGACCGGCGTACAGCGTCAATGACGCCCCGCCGTCTGCCGACCGGCGCCGCTACCGCGGTGACTCTCTCATCCTCGAATCGGAGTACGACACGCCGCGCGGCACCGTCCGTGTGACGGACTTCATGCCGCCGCGTGACGGAGCCCCGCAGTTGATCCGCATCGTGGAGGGCGTCAGCGGCCGTGTCCCGATGCGCTCCGAGCTGCGGATGCGCTTCAGCTACGGGCGTGTGGTGCCGTGGGTGCACAAGGTGGAGAGCCGCACGGTGGCCGTCGCCGGGCCGGACTCGGTGTGGCTGGACACCGAGGCGGAGACCTACGGCAAGGACCTCACCACCTACTCGGACTTCACGGTCTCCCCCGGTGACCGGATCGCGTTCACGATCAGCTGGCAGCCCTCGCACAAGGACCAGCCGGCGATGCCGGAGCCGGAGAACGCGCTGGAGGCGACCGCCGACTTCTGGCGGGAATGGGTCGATCACTGCACGTACCACGGCCCCTATCGCGAGGCCGTCGTCCGCTCGCTGATCACGCTGAAGGCCCTGACCTACGCGCCGACCGGCGGCATCGTCGCCGCGCCCACCACCTCCCTGCCGGAGGAGATCGGCGGCGTGCGGAACTGGGACTACCGCTACACCTGGCTGCGCGACGCGGCGATCACCCTGTCGTCGCTGCTGCGCACCGGCTACCGCGACGAGGCCCGCGCCTGGCGCGAGTGGCTGCTGCGCGCGGTGGCGGGCGACCCGGAGAACCTGCAGATCATGTACGGCATCGCCGGTGAACGGGAGCTGGGCGAGGCCGAGTTGGACTGGCTGCCGGGCTACGAGAACTCCGGCCCGGTCCGCGTCGGCAACGGCGCCGCGCACCAGCTGCAGCTCGACGTCTACGGCGAGGTCACCGAGGCCCTGCACCTCGCGCACATGACCGGTCTGGCGCGCAACGACTACGCCTCGCTGCTCCAGCTCAAGCTCATCCGCTACCTGGAGCAGCACTGGGACCAGCCCGACGAGGGCATCTGGGAGGTCCGCGGCCCGCGTCGGCACTTCGTGCACTCCAAGGTGATGGCCTGGGTCGCCGTGGACCGCACGATCAAGCTCATCGAGTCCGGCGACGCGGACGGGCCGCTGGACCGCTGGCGCGACCTGCGCGACGACATCCACCGGGACGTGTGCGAGAAGGGTTACGACAAGGAGCGCAACACCTTCACGCAGTCCTACGGCTCGCAGGAGCTGGACGCCTCGTTGCTGCTGATCCCGCAGATGGGCTTCCTGCCGCCCGACGACAAGCGGGTCATCGGCACGATCGAGGCCATCCAGCGCGAGCTGTCCACGGAGGACGGCTTCATCCTGCGCTATCCGACGGAAGGCGCCGACGAGGGTGTGGACGGTCTGCCCGGCGACGAGGGCGCGTTCCTGGCCTGCTCGTTCTGGATGGCCGACGATCTGGCGATGATCGGCCGCGTGGACGAGGCGCGCAAGCTGTTCGAGAAGCTGCTGGGCCTGCGCAACGACCTCGGGCTGCTGGCGGAGGAGTGGGATCCGCGGCTGCAACGGCAGGTGGGGAACTTCCCGCAGGCGTTCAGCCACGTTCCGCTGATCGACACGGCCCTGCGCCTCACTGCATCGGGCGCCTACGGTGGCTGATCCCATGTTGTCCGTGGATATGCGGCCCCTGTAGCGTCCGCAGCCATGGAAACGCAGGGCGGTATCACCGTGCAGCGGGCGCTGGAACTGCCCGGGCTCCGCAGCGGGCTGCCCGAGGTGCTCGCGGCGGGCGACCGGCTGGACCGCACGGTGCGCTGGGTGCATGCCGGTGAGGTCCCGAACATCGCCTCCCTCCTCAAGGGCGGCGAGCTGCTGCTCACCACCGGTCTGGGCCTCGGCACCAGACCGGCCGAGCAGCGGGCGTTCGTGAACCGGCTCGCGGACCGCGGCATCGCCGCGCTCGTCGTCGAACTCGGGCCGCGTTTCACACGGTTGCCCGGCACGATCGTGGACGCGGCGCGCGCGGCGGGTCTGCCGCTGGTGCAGCTGCACCGCGAGGTGCCGTTCGTGACGGTGACGGAGGAGATCCACACCGAGATCGTCAACGGCCACTACGCACTGTTGCAGCAGGCCGAGGAGGTGCACCGGCGGTGCACCGAGGCCCTGCTCGGCGGCGGTGGCGTGCCCCAGGTACTCGGCATCCTCGCCTCGTTCACGGGAGACCCCGTCTTCCTGGAGACCCCGGACGGACAGCTCCTGTACGCGGCGGACACTCCCGGCGGCGAGTCGGCCGTGGCAGATCCGCTGCAGGTGTGGGAGGGGCTGCGCGGCGGCCGCGAGGCCCGCACCGACGGGCCGCCGGCCAACGCCGTGCTCGTGGACGTGCCGGGCGGCGGCCGCGGAGCGGGCGCCGTACGCGCCCGGATCGTGTTGCTGGCCGTGTCCTCCCCGCTGCTGCCCGTCCACCGGATCGCGGCCGAGCGGGCGGCGGGCTCCCTCGCCGTGGTGCTGATGCAGGCACGCCAGGACGAGGAGCTAGCGGCCCGGGGCCGCGGCGACTTCCTGACCGACCTCGCCGAGGGCCGCATCGCGGCGGAGGCAGCGCCGGCCCAGGCACGTGTCCTCGGCTTCAAGCCGGGTGCGGGCCCGCTGCTGCCCGTGGTGATGCGGCTCGCGGCCGAGCTCACGCCGACGGGCAACTGGGCGGTGCTGGCCCGCGCCGTGTCCGAGGAACTCTCCTCCCTCGGGGTCCCCGTGCTGCTCGGCGTACGGCCCGTGGAGGGCCGCGTGCCGCTCCTAGTCGGTCTGCGCACGGAAGCCGACCGGCCGGCCGTCGCGGACCGTGTCGCGGAAGCGCTGCGCACAGGCGTCGAACGGGCCGGCCTGGCGGGCGCCGCCTCGTCCGGGGGCCCGGGGCGGGCGGGAGCGCACCCGCCCGTCGTCGTGGTGGGTGTCGCGGGCGGCTGGGCCACCGCGGGCGCCGGGCTGCGGCACGCGGCCGAGACCGCGACGGCGGCGCAGGGACTGAGCGACCGGCCGTGGTACGACGCCCGCCGCCTCGACATCGATCTGCTGCTGTGGCGGCTGCGCGAGCACCCGGACCTCGCGGCGTTCGTCGACCGCGCGATCGGGCCCCTGCGTGCCCATGACGCGGTGTCGCGGCCACCACTGCTGCCGACGCTGGAGACCTACCTGGCCCATGCGGGGCGCAAGGCGGAGACGGCGAGGGAACTGCATCTGAACCGCCAGACGCTGTACAACCGGCTGGCGCGGATCGGGGAGCTGCTGGGCACGGACCTGGACGACCCGGAGACCGTGCAGTCGCTGAGCCTCGCGCTGCGGGCACGTCGGCATGTGCCCTGATCCGATCGCGGCCGCTCCGCGTACGGGGTCCTGAGAAGCCGGTCAGTGCCGCCGGCCCGCCACCAGCTCGTCGTACACACTCAGCACCTGCGCGATGGTGTCGTCCTCCGACGGCCACGACCGCGCCTGCGCGCGGCCCGCGCGCGACAGCTCCTCGCGGAGCGCCGGGTCCGCGAGCAGCCCGGCGATCGCTGCCGCGAGCGCCCCGGCGTCGCCGTAAGGGACCAGTACGGCCGCCTCCCCCACCAGGTCGGGCATCCCGCCGACGGCCGTCGCCACCAGCGGAACGCCCAGTCGCAACGCTTCCTGCGCCAGTACGGAACGGGCCTCCCAGCGGCTCGGCAGGACGGCGGCGTCGGCCGCGGCGAGCAGTTCGACGGCGTCCGCTCGCCGGCCGAGCAGCCGCACCGGCAGGTCCTCCGCCTCGATACGGCGCTGCAGCTCGTACCTGAGCGGCCCCTCCCCCGCGATCACCAGCAGAGGCAGCGGGTCGCGGCCGCTCCACCGGCCCACCGCGTCGAGCAGCGTCCGGTAGCCGCGCCCCGGCACCAGGCTGCCCACGGCGACGAGCAACGGGCGTCCGACGGCGCCGAGTTCGGCACGCGTCTTGTCCGGCATGGCCACGGGCGCGGGGGCGTCCGGTGTCGCCACCGGTGCGAGCCGGGCGTCGCGTGCGCCCCGCGCACGGGCCCTGTCGACGAGTTCGGAGCAGGTACCGAGGACAACGGCCGCCGCCCGTACGGCCCGTCGTTCGAACAGGCGCAGCGCCTGCCCCCGCGCGCCCTCGGCGAGCGCCCGGGTGTGCCAGGTGACGACGAGCGGGATGCGCTGCCCGCCGAGCGCGAGCGAGGCGCGCACCGCGGCGTGCAGTCCATGTGCGTGCACCACGTTCGCCCCGGCGCACGCCGCGCGCAACGCACCGACGGAGAGCGGATCGCTCCGGCGCGGCACGGGCACGAAACGCGCCCCCGCACCCAAGTAGTCGTATTCATGGTCGAGTTCGGCGGGGGCGCACACCGTCACCCGCACGCCCCGTGCCACCAGCCCCGCGGCCAGCGACCTGACGTGCGCGCTGCTGCCCGCACTGCCGCCGCCCAGCACCTGGACCGTACGCAGCTGTGTCACCCGCCAAGGATGCCAGTCCGTACGGACGTTCCGGCACCGTCCGGGTGTCGCGCCTGTGTACGGAAGCGGGTCCGCTGTCGCCGGATCACTCACATAGGTGAACCTGCGAGCCGGCTGACCTCCGCGCCGCGCACCGCCGCGGCGACGAGCGCCACGGCGTGCAGAGCCAGCCCGGCACGGCCGTTGGCCGCCACGATCGACGTGCCGAGCGCGGCTCCCAGGGCATGCGCCCCCGCGTCACCGAGCATCGTCCGCTCCCCGAGGTCCTCGGTGACGACGGCGGCCGCGGCACCGACGGGTGCGGCCGCGAGTGATCCGGCGGCGCCCCGGCGCAGCAGGCCGGGGGCGCCGAGACCGAGCACGGCGACAGCGGCACGGCCGGGGGCGACATCGACGAGGTTGACGAAGTGCGCGGACCCGGCGATCACCACACCGGCAAGCGCCTTGTCGACCGGGCGCTCCTTGAGCATCGCGCCGGCGATCAGCCCCGCCGCGCCGATCCCGAGGAGCTTCACCGCGCCGCTCGTCACCTCGCCCTGACGCAGGGCCCCGAGGTGGGCCCGGAACCCGCGCCGGGGGTCGCCGGCACCGGCGATGTCGTCGTACGCCCCGCACAGCCCGGCCGCACCGACGGCGATCGCGGCGGCACCGCGTGTACGGGCGGACAGGGCGCCCAGCACGGCGCCTGCGGTGACGGCCGGCCCGGCGCACAGATCGACGGTGCGACCGGCGTAGTTGGTGCGCTCCCAGCGCTCCGCCCCGCCGGGCGTGCGCCGCCGCAGCACCTCATAGACGCCGCGGGCAGCACCCAGGGCGGTGAGGAAGGAGGTGGACCGGGCGTGGTGACGGATGTCCTGACCTGCTCGCATGGGGGCCAGCCTATGATCACCCGCCGCCGGCGCCCGCGGCCGGTGGTCGGCGAAGCCCGGGGCGCCGGCTGGGGCATACGCTTCCACGGGCGGCGCGGCGGACATGTTCCGTCCGGCAGGCCCTTCGGCCCCATGAGCCTGCCCGGTGCCGAGCACCTCGGGGCAGGGACGCTGCCGACCGCCCCGGGAGCTGTCGCGTCGGGGCGCCCTGCGAGCGGGCGGCTGCTCGAAGACCCGCGAACCGCCCCGAAGGGGTCCTATGCGTCCGCGCGGGCCGCCGCCAGCAGCTCCTCCGCGTGCGCCCTCGCCGTCTCCGAGTCCTCCTGGCCGGCCAGCATCCGGGACAGCTCGCGCACCCGCTCCTCGCCCTCCAGGGCGATCACACCGGAACGCGTCACAGACCCGTCGTTCGTCTTCTCCACGAGGAGCTGGCGGTCCGCGAAGGCGGCCACCTGCGGCAGATGCGTGACGACCACGACCTGCGCCGATCTGGCGAGCTTCGCGAGCCGACGCCCGATCTCGACCGCCGCCTTGCCGCCGACGCCCGCATCCACCTCGTCGAACAGGTACGTCGGCACGGGGTCCGTGCCCGCGAAGACCACCTCGACGGCGAGCATCACCCGGGACAGCTCACCGCCCGAGGCGCCCTTGGCGATCGGCCGCGCCGGCGCGCCCGGGTGCGGGGCCAGCAGGAGCTCGACCTCGTCGGCCCCGTGCGGACCGTACACAACGCTGCGTCCGCCGACGTCGACACCGGACTCCTCGTCCGCGGCCTCCGTCTGCCGGATCGCGAACGAGACCCGGGCGTGCGGCATCGCGAGCGACGCCAGCTCCTCGGTGACGGCTTCCGCGAAACGGGCCGCCGCCTCGGTGCGTGCGTCCGTCAATGTCTGTGCCAGACCCGAGAGTTCACCGCGCAGGGCGTCGCGCTCGGCCGTCAGGTCGCCGATCCGGTCGTCGTCACCGTCCAGCTCGGTGAGCCGTTCCGCGCTCTGCTCCGCCCAGGCCAGCACGGCCGCGATGTCCTCGCCGTACTTGCGGGTGAGCTGGGTCAGCGCCGCCCGGCGCTCCTCGACCGCCGCGAGGCGCAGCGGATCGGCGTCGAGATTGTCCGCGTATCCGGCGAGCTCGCCCGCCACGTCTCCGAGCAGGATGGAGATCTCGCCCATCCGGTCGGCGAGCGCGGCCAGCGCGGGGTCGTGGGCGCGTACGGCGTCCAGTGCACGGCCTGCGCCGGCGACCAGCGTGGTGGCGTCCACGCCCTCGGGATCCTCCGGATTCCCGGCGAGCGCGGCGTGCGCGACGGACGCGGCGGAGGCCAGCGCCTCGGCGTGCCCGAGCCGCTCCGCCTCGGCGGCCAGTTCGACGTCCTCGCCGGCGCGCGGCTCCACGGCCGCGATCTCGTCGAGCCCGAAGCGCAGCAGATCGGCCTCCTGCGCACGTTCACGTGCGCGGGTGGTCAGTTCGTCCAGCTCGACGGCGACGCCACGCAGCCGCCGGTACGCGGCCGCGTACTTGGCGTGGGGCCCGGTCACGGCGTCGCCCGCGTAGCGGTCGAGCGCCTCGCGCTGGCGTGCCGGGCGCAGCAGGCCCTGCTGGTCGGTCTGCCCGTGCACCGCGACGAGTTCGTCGGCGAGTTCGGAGAGCATTCCCACCGGTACGGACCGCCCGCCGAGGTGGGCGCGTGAGCGCCCCTCCGCGGAAACGGTCCGGCTGATCAGCAGGGTGCCGTCGTCGAGCTCCGCCCCGGCCTCTTCGGCACGCAGGGCGGCCGGACCGTCGGCGTCCACTCTGATCCGGCCTTCGACCACCGCCGATTTCGCGCCGATCCGCACCAGGGCAGGGTCGGCACGCCCGCCGAGCAGCAGCCCGAGGCTGGTGACGACCATCGTCTTGCCCGCGCCCGTCTCGCCGGTCACCGCGGTGAACCCGGGCGACAGCTCGACGACCGCATCGTCGATGACTCCGAGCGACCGTATCCGCATCTCCTCCAACACGGACATGACCTTACGAGGTCCGGGGGCCGCCGCGCGACGGACCCCGGCCACCCATTCACTCTCCCGGGCATCCTCACCCGTCGCGCACACCGCCGTGCCGGGCGCCGTCAGTGCGGTGCACCCCGCCAACCCGACACCGGAAGCGCGAACTTGGCCACCAGCCGGTCCGTGAACGACGCGTGGTGCAGCCGGGCGAGCCGTACCGGCACCGCTCCGCGCCGGACCACGACACGGGCACCCGCCGGCAGCTCCACCGTCCGGCGGCCGTCGCACCACAGCACACCGTGCGGCGTGTGCGGCTGGACCTCGACGGCGAGCGTCGACGTCGGCGAGGTCACCAGCGGCTTCGCGAACAGGGCGTGCGCGCTGATCGGCACCATCAACAGCGCCTCGACCTCGGGCCACACCACGGGACCTCCCGCGGAGAAGGCGTACGCCGTCGAGCCCGTCGGCGTCGCACAGACGATGCCGTCGCACCCGAAGCCGGTGACCGGACGGCCGTCGATCTCGAGGACGACCTCCAGCATCCGCTCGGGCGAGACCTTCTGGACCGCCGCCTCGTTCAGCGCCCAGTCCCGGTGCACGATGTCGCCGTTGCTGTGCACGACCACGTCGAGGGTCATCCGCTCCTCGACCTCGTAGGCGCGGGTGACGACCCGGTCGACAACCTTGTCGAGGTCGTCGCGCTCGGCCTCCGCGAGAAAGCCCACCCGGCCCAGGTTGACGCCGAGCATCGGCACGCCGGAGGCACGGGCGAACTCGGCGCCGCGCAGCAGCGTTCCGTCGCCGCCGAGCACGATCAACAGTTCGCAGCCGTCGAGCACCTCGGGCGTGGCGTCGGCGACGGTCTCGACGGACGCGGGCAGCGGCAGATCCGCCGCCTCCGCCTCCAGCACCCTGACGTCGATGCCGTTGCGCAGCAGACCCTGGACGACCAGTTCCGCACTGCGGATCGCGGCCGGGCGCCCCGTGTGCGCGAGCAGGAATACGGTGCGTACGCGGGTTCTAGCTGCTGTCGTGAGCGCTGCTGTCGTGGTCAACGAGGTCCCTCCGCCACTGCACGGTCGACGTCCGCCGGATCGAGCTCGGGCGCCCCGGCCCGGAGCCACAGAAAGTATTCGACGTTCCCGGACGGGCCCGGCAGCGGGCTGGCGGTCACTCCCAGCACTCCGAGGCCGAGTCCCACCGCCCGCTGTGCCACATCCCGTACGGCCGCGGCACGCAGTTCCGGGCTGCGCACCACACCGCCACTGCCGAGGCGTTCCTTGCCCACCTCGAACTGGGGCTTGACCATCAGGACCAGATCCGCGTCGGGCGCCGTACAGCGCACCATCGCGGGCAGCACGAGGCCGAGGGGGATGAAGGACAGATCGCCCACCACCAGGTCCACCGGCTCTCCGTCGATCGTTTCCAACGTCATTTCTCGGACGTTGGTACGGTCCTTGACGGTCACCCGTTCATCACTCTGCAAAGACCATGCGAGCTGTCCGTAACCGACGTCCACGGCGACCACATGCGCTGCGCCCGCGCGCAGCAGGACATCGGTGAAACCGCCGGTCGACGCGCCCGCGTCGAGCGCCCGCCGCCCCTCGACCGTCAGGCCGAGCGGGACGAAGGCGGCCAGGGCTCCGGCCAGTTTGTGGCCGCCCCTGGAGACGTAGTCCGGGTCGCTGTCGTCCGCGGCGACGACGATCGCCGCACTGGTCTCGACCTGCGTGGCGGACTTGGTGGCGGTGTTGCCGCCGACGGTCACCCGCCCCGCGGCGATCAGCTGGGCCGCGTGCTCGCGGGAGCGCGCGAGTTTGCGGCGCACCAGCTCGGCGTCGAGACGGCGGCGGGCGACTCCTGCCACGGTGGGTTCAGCTCCTGTGGTTGTGCGACGGTTCGTGGGGGCGCGCATCGAGCGCGGTCAGCGCGTCCCGCAGTCCCCGGTGTACATCCTCGTACACCTCGAGGTGTCCGTCGGCAGCGAGGTGGTCGGCGTCGGCGAGCCGCTCCAGCAGCATGTCCACCTCGGCGTCGCCGGTCGGCACGCGCTGTACGCCGAGCGGCGCGGGCGCGGCGGGGTCGGGTGCCTGTTCCACGGCCTGCGCACCGTCGTCGTACACGTCCGGCTCCGGTACGTGACCAGGCCCCGGCATCGAGTCGCTCATGCCCAGACGCTACCGCGAAGCCCTGCGGTACCGTCGATCACGATGGCGACCACGCAGGAGTGCCGCAGCGCACTCGACAGACTCTCGGACAATCTGGCGAAGGCGAACGGCGAGGTTCGCGGCGCGGCCGCGCTCGACCGTTCCCTCAGCTGCCACATCACGGACCTGGACACGACCTTCACCGGCCGCCTCCAGGACGGCCGGATCGAGGTGGCGGACACCATGCCGGGCCCACCGCGGGAGAAGGCCCAGATCCGGCTCGCGATGACCGGCGACGACCTGGTGTCGCTGGTCGACGGCGACCTGAACTTCGCGAAGGCGTGGGCATCGGGCCGGGTCAGGCTGGAGGCCGGCGTCCGCGACCTGCTGCGCCTGCGCACACTGCTGTGAACGGGGGCTTCGCCACGTACCCCGCACGGCCTCCGGCCGTCTCCTCGCACACCGGACGGGCCGGGGAATCCAGCCCGTGCCCCTCCCCTGCCCTCAGACCGCGACACGCCGACGTGCCGCCGGCACCACCAGCGGCGTCCCCGACTCCGGGTCCTCGATGATCTGGCTCTTCACCCGGAAGACTTCCTCCACGAGTTCCGCCGTGACCACCTCGCCCGGTGTCCCCTCGGCGACGACCTTGCCTTCGCGCAGCGCGATGAGGTGCGTGGCGTAGCGCGCGGCCTGGTTGAGGTCGTGGAGCACCGCGACCAGGGTGCGGCCCTGCGACTCGTGGAGCTCCGCGCACAGATCCAGCACCTCCAGCTGGTGCTGGATGTCCAGGAACGTCGTCGGCTCGTCGAGGAGCAGCAGCGGTGTCTGCTGGGCCAGCGCCATCGCGATCCAGACACGCTGGCGCTGACCGCCCGACAGCTCGTCCACGAAGCGGTCACCCAGCGCGCCGACTCCCGTCGCGGCCATCGACTCCTGGACGATCCGCTCGTCCTGCGCCGACCACTGCCGCAACAGACCCTGGTGCGGATAACGGCCGCGGCCGACGAGGTCGGCGACGGTGATGCCGTCCGGCGCGATAGACGACTGCGGCAGCAGCCCGAGTGTCTTCGCGACCTTCTTGGCGGGCAGCGAATGGATGGCCTGCCCGTCCAGCAGGACCCGGCCGTGGGACGGCTTGAGCATGCGGGACAGGGCGCGCAGCAGTGTCGACTTGCCGCAGGCGTTCGGTCCGACGATCACCGTGAAGGAGTTGTCGGGGATCTCCACCGAGAGGTTCTCGGCGATGACCCGCTGGTCGTAGGCGAGGGTGACCGATTCCGCGGTGAGACGCTGCATGGTGGTCGTACTCCCGGCGTTCTGAGGGGATTTCTGGGTGGTGGCCGTGGCGGTGGGCGGCGGGGTCATATCCGGCCCGCCCTGCGTTCGGTGACGAGCAGCCACAGCAGATAGCAGCCGCCGAGGACTCCGGTCACCACGCCGACGGGCAGCTGACGGTCGGCGAAGGCATTGGTGGCCACCCAGTCGGCGACCAGGAGCAGCGCCGCGCCCATGGCTGCGGAAGCCGCGAGATTGGGGCCGGGGGAACGGGTCAGCCGACGGGCCAGCTGAGGCGCGCTGAGCGCCACGAAGGCGATCGGCCCGGCGGCCGCCGTGGCCACGGCGATGAACACCACGCCGGCTCCCATGAGCACGATGCGGGTTCGTTCGACGGGCACGCCCAGCGCGTACGCGGCGTCGTCACCCATCTCGAGCATTCGCAGAGGCCGCCCGTACGCGAACGCCACCGGCATCAGTACGGCGCACACGGCCAGCAGCGGCCACACCTGGGCCCAGTCCCGTCCATCGAGCGATCCGGTCATCCAGAGCGTGGCGCGGGTCGCGTCGATCAGATTGGCCTTGGTGATCAGGTAGTGGATGAGCGCGGTGAGCATGGCCGCGATTCCGATGCCGACGAGGACGAGTCGGAAGCCGTGCACTCCGCGCTTCCAGGCGAGCAGATAGACGAGGACACCGGTCACCAGCCCGCCGAGGACGGCGCCGCCCGACACTGCGAGCGAGTTGCCTCCGAAGAGCACGATGACGGTGAGCGCGCCCACGGTCGCGCCCTGCCCGAAACCGATCACGTCGGGGCTGCCCAGCGGATTGCGGGACAGGGACTGGAAGATCGCGCCGCTGACGGCGAGCGCCGCACCGACGAGGACGGCGACGAGCACACGCGGCAACCGCACGTCCTGGACGATGAACTCCTGTGCGCCCGTGCCGTTTCCGAGCAGTGTGGCGACGACCTCGCCGAACGACATCGGAAAGTCGCCGCTGCCGATGAGGACAACTGCCGCCGAGGCGGCCGCGAGGATGAGCAGCAGGACGACGACGGCCGCCCTGGGGTCGACGCGCAGCGAGAGCCCGCCCGGTGTCCGTATCGCCTTCGTGCCCATGCCCATGCCCGCGTCCATGCCCGTGCCCATGCCCGCGTCCATACCCGTGCCCGCGTCCGGCGCGGCGGACGATTTCGTCTTCGTCGTCACAGCTGGGCCATCCTCTTGCGGCGTACGAGGTGGATGAAGACGGGCCCGCCGATCAGCGCGGTGACGATGCCGACCTGCAGCTCGGAGGGGCGGGTGACGACGCGGCCGATCACGTCGGCCCCGAGCAGCAGGACGGGCGCGAGGACCGCCGCGTACGGCAAAATCCAGCGCATGTCCGGGCCGGTGATGGCGCGCACCACGTGCGGAATCATCAGCCCGACGAAGATGATCGGCCCGCAGGCGGCGGTCGCGGCCCCGCACAGCAGCGTGACGGCGACCATGGCGAGGACCCGGGTGCGGTTCAGGTGTGCGCCCAGGGAGCGGGCGGTGTCGTCGCCCATCTCCATCGCGTTCAGCGGCCGGGCGAGCAGCAGGGAGAGCACCACGCCGACGGCGATGAAGGGCCCGACCCTGGTGAGCGTCTCCATGTTGGCCGATGCGAGGGAGCCGACCGTCCAGAAGCGCAGCCGGTCCAGGGCCGCGGCGTCCATCAGCTGCACCGCGTTGATGTAGCCGTACAGCGCGGCGGTCGCCGCGGTGCCGGCCAGCGCCAGACGTACGGGGGTGGCGCTGCGGCTGCCGCCGAGTACGTACACGGCGGCGGAGACGGCAGCGGCGCCGAGGAACGCGAACCACACATAGCCGGTGAGCGAGGTGACGCCGAGGAAGCTGATGGCGGAGACGACGGCGGCGGCCGCTCCGGCATTCACACCCAACAGGCCCGGTTCCGCGAGCGGGTTGCGCGTCAGCGCCTGCATCACCGCGCCGGACAGCCCGAGCGCCACGCCCACGACGAGGCCGAGGAGCGTGCGCGGTACGCGCAGGTCCCGGATGATGACGTCGTTGCCGGTCCCCGTGTTGTGGAACAGTCCGTCCCACACCTCCGGGAGCGGAACGGACTTGGCGCCCACGGCAATGCTCGCGACGCAGACCAGCAGCAGAAGGACGACGGACACCAGCAGCCCGGCAGCACGCCATACGGGACGCCTGGGGGCAGCGGGTGCGGATATCGGCTCCGCGCTCTGTTTCGGGGGACTGTCGACCAACACGAGGTTAGGTTAGCCTACCCTGCCGTGACCTGCGGAAGTGGTCCTCCGCCGTGCCCCCGTGGCGTCTACCACCCCAGCCGGGACAGCACCTTGGCCGCGTCGAGAGTGCAGGCTCCGTCCCCCGCATACGTCCATGCCGCCCCGCACAGGGCTCGCAGTCCGTCCAGCGGCGCGCCATCGCCGTCCAGCACCAGCTCGTCGCCGCGCACCGCGGCACTCCAGCCACCGCACCGGAACTCCCCGTCCGCCTCCGCCACTTCGGGCTGCGGCGCCAGCATGCCGCGCAGATCGGCGTCCACATACGTCGGCCGGTGCCTCGGCTCCGCCGTCAGCAGCTGCGCCGGGTCCGTCACACCGGTGAGTACGAGGAGCGAGTCCACACCTCCGTTGAACGCCCCCTCGATGTCGGTGTCCAGACGGTCCCCCACCACCAGGGGCCGCTCGGCGCCCGTCCGCAGGATCGTCTCCCGGTGCATCGGCGGCAGCGGCTTCCCCGCGATCTGCGGTTCTCCACCCGTGGCGATCCGCACCACTTCCACCGCCGCGCCGTTTCCGGGCGCGATGCCCCGCGCACTGGGGATCGTCAGATCCGTGTTGGAGGCGAACCACGGCACACCGCGGGCGATCGCGAAGCAGGCCTCGGCGAAGCGTCCCCACGCCAGATCCGGCCCGCCGTACCCCTGCACCACGGCGACCGGGCCGTCCTCCGCGGACTCCACCGGTTCCAGCCCGCGCTCACGCAACGCGACCCGCAGCCCTTCCCCGCCGATGACCAGCACCCGGGAGCCGGCCGGGACCTGCTCCGAGATCAGCCGCGCCACGGCCTGCGCCGAGGTGATCACGTCAGCGGCCACGGTCGGAATGCCCAGCTCGGTGAGGTGCGCGGCCACGGCGTCCGGGGTGCGCAGCGCATTGTTCGTCACATAGGCGAGATGCATGCCCCCGGTGCGCGCGGTCTCCAGTGACGAGACGGCGTGCGCGATCGCCTCACCGCCCGCGTACACCACCCCGTCGAGGTCGAGCAGGGCAGTGTCGTACGCCTCGCTCAGCGCGATCGCGCTTCCGTCCGGCCTGTTCATGCCCTGCTGGCTCATTCCTGTGCTCTCCTCCGTCGGGTCCGCTCCCCCGATCATCGCTCATCGCGGCAGCCGCATACGATGCCCTGATGAACAACGAAGGTCCTGCGGCCAATGGCGGTCTGCACCTGATCCCGTTCCGCGGACTGCGCTACGTCCCCGAGCGGGTGGGCAGCCTCGCCGCCGTGACCTCGCCGCCGTACGACGTGGTCGTCAGGCCGGACGGTCTGCTCCACCTGGAGTCGGCGGACCCGCACAACATCGTGCGCCTGATCCTTCCGCAGGCCGACTCGCCCGAGGCACGCCACCGGCAGGCCGCCGAGACCCTGTCCCGCTGGCTCGCCGAGGGCGTCCTGGCCGCGGATCCCGAGCCCGCCCTCTACGTGTACGAACAGCGCAAGGGCGACCTGCTGCAACGCGGCGTCATCGGTGCGCTCGCCCTGTCCGAGCCCGCCGACGGCATTGTGCTGCCGCACGAGGACGTGATGCCGGACATCGTCGCCGACCGGGCCGCTCTGATGCGCAGCACCGCGGCGAACCTCGAGCCGCTGCTCCTCACGTACCGCGGCAGCGGCGAAGGAACCGGGGCGAGCGCCGTGGTCGAACGCACCGTCGCGCGCGAGCCGCTGCTCGACACCACCACGGAGGACGGTTTCCACCACCGGCTGTGGTCGGTCACCGACCCTGCCGAACTGACCGAGATCCGCGCCGACCTGACCCTCCATCAGGCCCTGATCGCCGACGGCCATCACAGGTGGGCGACCTATCTGCGACTGCGCTCGGAGCACAGGGCATCCGGGCACGACCTCTCCGGCCAGGCCACAGGATCCTCGGCGCCAGACCCCTGGAACTACGGCCTCGTCCTGCTCATCGACACGGCCCGCTATCCACTCCAGGTCCGCGCCATCCACCGGCTGCTGCACCGGCTGCCCGTCGACCGTGCGCTTGCCGCTCTGGACGGCTTCTTCCGCATCCGCAGCCTCGACGTCCCGCTGCCGGCGGCACTGGACGCCCTCGCGGCCGCAGCAGCCGAGGGAAACGCCTTCCTGCTCGCCGGCGACGGCCGATTCCATCTCGTCGACCGCCCCGACCCGACGCTGCTCGTCCGCACGGTCCCCGGCGGACGGCCGGACGCGTGGCGCACTCTGGACGCGACGGTGCTCCACGCGACCCTGCTGGACCACATCTGGCAGATCCCGGACGCCCCCGAGCACATCACGTACATCCACGACAGCCAGGCGGTCGTCGAACACGCCGAACGCAACGGTGGCACGGCCGTCCTGATGCACCCCGTACGGGAGGAGATCGTCAGGGACCTGGCACGGGAAGGCGTCACGATGCCACGGAAGTCGACGTCGTTCGGCCCGAAGCCGGCGACCGGCCTCGTGCTGCGGAGCCTCGCGCTCGACTGACGGAGCAGCGACGGCGACATGAGTGAGGGCGGCACCCCGGTCGGGGTGCCGCCCTCACTCGTTCACGCTACGGCTGGGCCTGGTCGGTGGCCTTGCCGTCCTCGGTCTCCGCCGGGGCGGGGTCTGCGTCGGTGGCCTTGCCGTCCTCGGTCTCCGCCGGGGCGGGATCTGCGCCGGCGTCCTGCGGTGCGTCGCTCACGTCGTGAACGACGTCGTGGCCGTCCATCGCGTCGACGAACTCCACCCCGTCCATCTCGGCGAGCCGGTCGGACGCATCGGTCGCACCGTCCTTGTCGGACTCCAGCGCCTTGGCGAACCACTCCCGCGCCTCGTCCTCACGCCCCGCGGCCAGCAGCGCATCGGCGTACGCGTACCGCAGCCGCGCGGTCCACGGCTGGACGGAGCTGGAGGCCAGTTCGGGGCTCTGCAGGGTCACGATGGCGGCGTCCAGCTGCCCCATGTCCCGGCGGGCTCCGGCGGCGACGAGCCGCATCTCGACCTGCCCGGCCTTGTCCAGCTTCTGCACCTCGGCCTCACCGGCCATGGCGAGGGCACGCTCGGGCCGCCCGAGCCCGCGCTCGCAGTCGGCCATGACGGGCCACAGCTCGACGCTCCCGGTCATCCGCCGCGCGGCCCGGAACTCGGCCAGCGCCTCGGAGTACTTCTGCGTCGCGTACGCGGCGAAGCCGGCGGCCTCGCGCACGGCTGCGACACGGGAGGCGAGCCGCAGCGCGACGCGCGCATAGGCATAGGCCTGCTCGGGGTCCTCGTCGATCAGGTTCGCGACCATGACGAGGTTCTTCGCGACGTCCTCGGCGAGCCCCTTCGGGAGGCTCTGCAGCTCCTGGCGCACGTCCTTGTCGATCTCGTCGCCCGTCACGTCCTCGGGGATCGGCAGGCGCTTGACGGGCTCACGGTCCGGGCGGTCGCGGTCGTCACGCCGACCGAATCCTCCACGGTCGTCGCGCGACCCGCGGAACCCACCGCGGTCATCACGCCGGTCGCGGTCACGGTCGTCGCGGCGCGGGCCGCGGAAGCCACCGCGGTCGTTGTCGCGACCGTAGCCACCGCCGCCGCCCTGACGGTCGTCACGGCGACCGTAGCCACCGCCACTGCCGCCCTGACGGTCATCACGCGGGAAGCGACCACCACGGTCATCACGACGGTCGTCGCGACGGTCGTCGCGGGGCCGGTCATCACGACGATCGTCACGCTGGCCGCGGAAGCCGCCACGGTCGTCGTCACGCCGCGGCCCGCGGTCGCGGTCACGGTCGTCGCGGCGACCGTAAGCCCCGCTGCCCTGACGGTCGTCACGCGGCCGGTCGTCACGACGGAACCCACCGCCGGCGGGTCGGGAACCATATCCACCGCCACCACCGCTCGGGCGGGAGCCGTAGCCACCGCCACCACCGGGGCGGCCGCCGCGGTCGTCGCGCGACCGGTCATCACGACGGTCGTCACGCGGCCGGTCGTCACGCTGGCCGCGGTACCCACCACGGTCGTCGTCACGCCGCGGGAAACCGCCGCCCTGACGATCATCACGACGGCCGTAGCCACCGCCACCACCGCCCTGACGGTCATCACGCGGGAAGCGACCACCACGGTCATCACGCGACCGGTCATCGCGGCGATCGTCACGCGGCCGGTCGTCACGCTGGCCGCGGTACCCACCACGGTCGTCGTCACGCCGCGGGAAACCGCCGCCCTGACGATCATCACGGCGACCGTAGCCACCGCCACCACCGCCCTGACGGTCATCACGCGGGAAGCGACCACCACGGTCATCACGCGACCGGTCATCGCGACGGTCGTCACGCGGCCGGTCGTCACGACGGAACCCACCGCCGGCGGGTCGGGAACCATATCCACCGCCGCCACCGCTCGGGCGGGAGCCGTAGCCACCGCCACCACCGCTCGGGCGGGAGCCGTAGCCACCGCCACCACCGCTCGGGCGGGAGCCGCGGTCGTCGCGCGACCGGTCATCACGACGGTCGTCACGCGGCCGGTCGTCACGCTGGCCGCGGTACCCACCACGGTCGTCGTCACGCCGCGGGAAACCGCCGCCCTGACGATCATCACGACGGCCGTAGCCACCGCCACCACCGCTGCTGCTGCTGCTGCCGGGACGGCCACCGCGGTCGTCGCGCTGACCGCGGTACCCACCCCGGTCACCACGGTCGTTGTCACGACGCGGTCCACGGTCATCACGACCACCGCGGAAACCGCCCCTGTCACCACCGTCCCTGCGACGCGGCTCGCGCTCCGGACGATCGTCGGGAGAGTTGGTGGTCATCGGTGTGACTCCTGTCTTCGGTACTACAGTCATTCTCGCGCAGCCTGCCATCGGACGCGCTTCGGCATTATCGGTAAAACAAAAAGGACCCTTGGTCCAGCGTGAACGCTGGACCAAGGGTCCTGAAAGATTGTTCGGCGGCGTCCTACTCTCCCACAGGGTCCCCCCTGCAGTACCATCGGCGCTGAAAGGCTTAGCTTCCGGGTTCGGAATGTAACCGGGC
>NZ_JBWKCY010000004.1:0-430851 GCF_056436245.1 Streptomyces sp. NPDC043812 | reverse complement strand
ACGCCAACCCCCGACTGCCATGGTCATTCCTCGCCCACACCGGCCTGACCATCCGCCCACCACACCCACCGAACTTACGAAAAGATCAGTAGGGTCTGTCGTTCGGCTCCGGCCTGCGCAGCGTCTGACGGACCGACCACACCACGGCCACCAGCGGCACGGCCGCCACCGCACCCACGACTCCGGCGGCGACGGCGCCGCCGACCACGGACAGGGCGACGACCACGGGGTGCAGCCGGACCGCCCAGCTCATCACGATGGGGTGCAGAAGATGCCCCTCGATCTGGCCGATGACCACGATGAGGGCGACTACCACACCCGCGATCAGCGGGCCCTTCGTCGCCAGGGCCACGACGGCGGCGACCGCGAGGGCGATGGGTGAGCCGATGAGGGGGATGAAGGCGGCGACGAACTCCAGCACGGCGAGCGGCAGCGCAAGCGGCACGCCGAGTGCGAACAGGGCGACGCCGACGAGGATCGCGTTGGTCACGGCCACCAGCAGGATGCCGTGGGTGTAGCCGGTGAAGGTCCGCCAGGCCGCCCGGCCGGCGGCCGTCACGCTTCCCTGCGCGGCTTGCGGCAGCTGGTGGCAGAACCAGCTCCACTGCTGGTCGCCGGAGTGCATGAAGAAGACCGAGCAGAACAGCGCGAGCGCAAGCACGGTCAGCACTTCGACGAGCCGGTCCGCGCCGCTGAGCGCCGTGCTGATGACCGTGGACCGGTGGCTCGACAGCAGCTGCCCGATGCGGGACTGGATGTCGGTGAGTGCCTCGGGATTGACGCGGAACGGCGGCTGCTCCAGCCATCGCTCGATCCTGTCGATGCCCGCGCCGAACTCCCGTTCCAGCCCGGACCGCTCCCCCGCCACCGCCTCGCCCATCAGGGCCAGCACGCCGAGCACGAGGACGATGGTGCCGAGCAGGGCGACGGCGACGGCGAGCGGCCGCGGCAGCACTCGTGCAAGAAGGTCGGCGACCGGCCGGAGCACCGCAGTGATCACCAGGCCGAGGAAGACGGCCACGCCGATCTTGTGGAACTGGCCGAGCACCGAGAAGAAGGCGTAGACGACGGCGCCCACCACGAGAATCCGCCACGCGTACGCGGCGGCCGTCCGCAAGGTGCCCGGGACGCTCGGAGACGCGTCCTTCGTCCCCTGACCGGCCACGGGACGCGAGAGCCCGGACCACGCCCGGCGCGATGCCGTGCGGATCCGGTTCCGTCGCCCTGCGGACGGCGGGACGGAGTTCCTGCGCTGCGGATCCGATGGCCTGGACATCCACAAGCTCGTACCACCGGTTGCCCCTCGCCCCACGGGGCGGACCCAGGATTCGCCCGAAGGCACCCGGAGCCGGGGGCCCGGGTCCTGCGCCGGTGGCAGGGGCGGGGCCGAGGGTGGGGGCTCCGGCCCCCGGTGGCCGGGGGCGGGACCGGCGTCCGGTGGAGATCCTCGGTCAGCCGGAACACGCCGTCCGCTGGGCCTCCTGCCATTCGCAGACGGGGCACAGCGGAGCGCCCTTGACGGACGCCGGGTACTCGGTGGGCCTGCGGCACAGCACGCACTCGGCGAACGGTTCACCGGGCGCCACGGCACGGCCCGTCGGGGAGGTGGCCGGGGTCTCGCAGTACGACTCGCCCTCACGCTCGTCCATACGTACGACTCTAGTGCCGTGACCGGCAATGTCTGCCCGGTATGGAGCGTCGTCCGGTGCGTGCGATCGCAAGGCGGCCGGAAGTCCTTGCAGCGGAGCTACCAGGGCTCTGGCGCGACAGGACAGGGCAGAGCCTTGCCAGGGGCCACCAGCTGCCGGGCTCAGGCCCCCGCGCTCCCGTCGTCGGCGCCGCGCCGCCCGCACAGGACACAGGCGAGTGCGCCCGCCGCGGCCGCGAGCAGTGCCGCCGCGCCCAGCGGCAGCACCGGCAGCTGGACGGTGCCCGTCCGGGAGCCGTCGGCCAGGGCGATCACGGCGTACTTGGCCGGCGAACCGGTGGTCACCAGGGCAAGCAGCGCGGCGAGCGCGGTGGCCACGAGCGACCAGCCGCGGGAGTGCAGCAACGGCCTGGTGCACAGGGCGCCTACCGCCGCACCGGTCAGAATGCTCACCGCGCAGGCCAGCAGCCCCGCCGCCGTCGCGGTCACGATCGGGATCCCCACCCGGTGGTCGGCGCCCGCCGCCTCGCTGATCGCGGCGACGACGCCGGTGGCGACCGCGCCCAGCACCCCCGCGCACGCGACGGCCGCGAACAGGGCCGACAGGTGCACCCTCGGCGGTCCGGCAGCGGCGGCCGTGACGTTGCGGGCGGCGGCGGGCTCCTGCGTCGCGCAGATGCGGACCAGCCAGGCGGTGACCGGCAGCAGCGCCGCGGCCGTCCAGCCGAGCGAGTCCAGTACGGGCCGGCCGCTCTGCACACCGACGGCGAGCAGGATCCCGTAGAGGAGAACGGGCGGCAGCCATCGCTGGGAACGCAGGAGCAGGGCGGCCTGGTACGCGAACAGTGCGCTCATCACGTGCTGTGCCTCGTCGTCGTCCGCCCGGCCGCGGTGGCCGGGCTCGCTTCCGTGTCCGCCTCCGGACCGACCGCCGGTTCCACGCGGTGCACGTGCCACGGCGGCCGGGACGCGAGCAGCACCCGGAGCAGTGCGTCGGAGTGGACGGCCGCGACGGTCAGCACCGTGGCGCCGGCTTCCCCCGCGCCCTGCACGGGTGCCCCGGGCAGACCGTCGGGCGGCGCCGCGCCCGGCGGGCCGACGGCCACGATCCTGGTGCGCGGGCCCGCCGCGTCATCGGCGGCCGCCGGGGCGCCTTCGACCAGGCGGCCGTCCTGCACGGCGTGGACGGTGTCGACCGCGCCCGCCAGTCTGCGCGGATCGTGGTCGACGTAGACGACGGCCGCCCCGGCGGCGACCCGTTCGGCCACGGCGCGGTCCAGTTCCCCGCGGGCTGCCGCGTCCAGGCCGGTCCACGCCTCGTCGAGAACGAGCAGTTCCGGTTCGGCGAGCAGCGCCTGGGCGACGGCGACCTTCTGGCTCGTGCCCTTGGACAGTTCGGCGAGCGGGGTACGGGCGTGGGCCGCGACCCCGAATCGTTCCAGCCATGCCGCGGCTTCGGCGGCGGCCGCCCGTCGGGCGAGGCCGTGGACGCGTCCGATACGGGTCAGATAGCCGGTCGCGGTGAACGGCAGTGCGGCGGGGAAGCGTTCCGGCACGTACGCCGTGCGCGGCCGGTCCATGATCCTGCCCTCGGTCGGGGCGTCGATTCCGGCGAGCAACCGCAACAGTGTCGACTTCCCGCTGCCGTTGGTGCCCTCGACGCGGAGGAGGGTGCGCGCAGGCACGTCGATGTCGACGCCCCGCAGCACCCACGGGCCGCCGAGACCGTAGCGACGGCCGACTCCTTGCAGCTTCAGTTCTGCGTCGCCTTCTGCGGGGTTGCCTCGCTGGGCCGGACGATCACGAAGCCGTCGCCCTCCAGCTTCAGTTGGACGGCCTCGCCCGAACCGCCGCGGATCATCGAGCCGATGGACTGCGAACGGTGCAGCGAGGTGCTCAGTTGGGCACTCCAGCCGACGACCGCGTCGGTGTCCACGAACACCGGCTGCCCGTGCGTGACGGGGATCACGATGGGGTTGCCCTCACAGATGACGGCGAGCTTCCCGTAGCCGGTGAAAAGGCTGTTGAAGATGCCGCCACCGGTCATGCCGGCACCCTTCACCGTCTTTATCTCGTAGGACAGGGTGGCATCGAAGCACAGCACGTTGCGGCCGTTTATCGTCAGCGCGTCGCCCTGCTCGATCTCCACGATGAAGCAGTTGGCGGCCTCGTGCGCGAACCACGCCTCCCCCTGGCCGCGGACCGCCATGAGCGCCAGGCCCTCGCCGGTGACGGCGCGCTTGAGCATGCCGCCGATCCCCTGGCCCTTGCGCTCGAACTGCAGGTTCCCGCGGAAAGCGATCATCGATCCCTGGCGGGCGTGCATCTCGCCGTTGACCGCGTACTTGACCGACTTGGCGTTCTGCAGCGTCATCCCGGGCACGGTCGCCTGCTGTGCCATGTTCTCGGTGGTGAAGAGATCGCTTCTCATGGCAGGCATCGTCGCCCGGAGGCAGTCGTTCCGCCAACTGCCCGCGCCGTGGCGGCTGGCACACTGATCGGGTGAGCAGCGAAGACCCCCGCACCGGCGACAGTCCCTTCCGGCACGAGAACACCCACCGCGACGAAGCGCCCCAGTTCGTCCTGCCGCTGGTCGTGCGGATCGAGAAGACCGAACCGCCCGCCCGTACCGACGCCCTGCAGACCGCGGCACGCGCCGTCCTGGAGATCCTCGACGACGAGCGGTCCACCGGCGAGGGCGAGTGGGCCGCGGCGATGCGGGACTGGCAGGACGCCCGTATCCGCAAGGTCGTACGGCGGGCACGCGGCGCGGAGTGGCGCCGGGCATGCACGCTGCCGGGTATCACGGTGGCCGGCGAAACAGCCGAAGTCCGGGTGTTTCCACCCGTACCGCTCGACGGATGGCCGAAGGAACTGGCCAAACTCCAGGTCTCCGGCACCGACCTCGACGACCCCGCGCCGCCCCCCGCCCCCGACCTCGGCGCACCCGTCCTGTGGCTGAGCCCCGAGGTGGGCATGTCGGCCGGCAAGGCCATGGCGCAGGCCGGTCACGGCGCCCAACTTGCCTGGTGGGAGCTTTCCGAGACGGACCGCAAGGCGTGGCGCGCGGCCGGGTACCGGCTGTCGGTGCGCACCGCGGATCCGGCAGACTGGCGCGCACTCACGGGCAGCGGACTGCCGGTCGTGCGGGACGCGGGCTTCACGGAGATCGCTCCCGGATCCTGCACGGTGGTTGCCGATCATCCGTCGCTGCGCGACTGAAACGGGTGCACCGCTGAACGATCGGACCCCCGGCTTCGTATTCCTCGGTACCGCCAAGTAGGTTGACCGGCTGAGTTCGACCGGCGGTGACCGGCGAACTGAACCGCTGGTCAGTCGGCGGATAGGTTGCCGTGTAACGCATCGGCTCTGGAGGGACATTGTTGCGGCGCATCAACGGGACAGCACTCATCATCGCGGCCCTGGTCGTCACGGTCGGCGCGTTGGCGTTTCCCGTGTGGTCCTATGCCGACCGGTCGGGCACGGGCCAGGCGAACCTCAACGCCTCGACCGTGGCGACGCAGTGGGGTCCCCTGTCGGCGAAGGACCGCGATCTTCTGGTGAAGGTACGGCTGGCCGGTCTGTGGGAGCTGCCCGCCGGCCAGCAGGCCATCGAACGCGCACCGAGCCAGGCGATGAAGGACGCCGGCGACCACCTCGTCGTCGGCCACACCGACCTGGACCGGCGTGCACGTGATGTGGCGGCGAAGCTCGGTGTCGAACTGCCCAACCAGCCCACCGAGCAGCAGCAGGGCTGGCTGCGGGAGCTGTCGGCGGCCAGCGGCCAGGAGTACGAGCGCAAGTTCGCCAACCTGCTGCGCAATGCGCACGGCAAGGTCTTCGCGGCGATCGCGGAGGTCCGGCACACCACACGGAACACGCTGATACGCCAGCTCGCGAGCGACTCCAACCAGACGGTGCTGGACCACATCACCATGCTGGAGGCCACCGGGATGGTCGACTTCGACGCGATCGCGAACGAGGCCGCAGGCAACGCGACAGCCAGCCCCAGCGGGCCCCCGCCGCCGGACGGGAACCTCCCGCCGTCCCCGCCGCCCGCCCAGCCGACCGGTGACCAGTCCTTCACTTCCCGGCCGTCGCCCCCGGCGCCGGGCACGGTCAACACGAACCGGCCAGAGGTGCCGCCGGCCGGCTAGGCCCTGTCCGGGTGATCTTCTCGGGCCCGCGACGACAGCTACGGCACTCCCCCAGCCTTCGGCCGGGGGTACCCCCACGCTGTGTTGTCGGAGTCGCCCAAGTACATCCAGTACGAGGACGATCTCCCCCGGCCTGGCGGCCGGGTGGTGCCCCCACCGCCTTGCGATGCGTCCCCTCGGCCCTGGCGGGCCGGGGGAGGCCCCATGCATCCGACGCCGCGGGCTGATCCTCAAAGATCGCCCGGACAGGACCTAGACAGGTTCCGCGCGCACTGCGCGGAACCTCAAATGAAGCTCTGAACGTCCCCTCCTCTGGATTCACCGGCGTCCGCCGGGGCCATGACCCCAGGACCGTCACACATGTCGGGCAGAGGAGGGGGACATCATGGAACTCGGCATCGGAATCGGCTGGCGTCCGGAGATCGCGGACACGGTCGAGCACATGCCCGGCCTCGACTGGGTCGAGGTCGTCGCGGAGAACGTGTGCCCCGGCCATCTGCACCCGTCGCTGACCCGGCTGCGCGAGCGGGGCATCACGGTCGTGCCGCACGGCGTCTCGCTCGGCGTCGGCGGCGCGGACCGCCCGTCACCGCAGCGGCTGGCGGACCTGGCGGAACGGGCCGAGGCGCTGAACGCGCCCCTGGTGACGGAGCACATCGCGTTCGTACGGGCGGGGGGCACGCTGACCGCGTCCCCCGTGCTGGAGGCCGGCCACCTGCTGCCCGTGCCCCGCACCTGGGACGCGCTCTCGGTGCTCTGCGAGAACGTGCGCATCGCGCAGGACTCGCTGCCCGTGCCGCTGGCGCTGGAGAACATCGCGGCGCTGATCTCATGGCCGGGCGAGGAGCTCACCGAGGGCCAGTTCCTCGCGGAGCTGGTGGAACGCACAGGTGTACGTCTCCTGATCGACGTGGCCAACCTGCACACGAACCACGTGAACCGTGGCGAGGACCCGTCGGCCGCGCTCGACGCGCTCCCGGTGGAAGCGATCGCGTACGTCCACGTGGCGGGCGGGATCGAACGTGACGGCGTCTGGCACGACACGCACGCGCACCCGGTGACCGAGCCGGTACTGGACATCCTGTCGGACCTGAGCTCACGGGTGACGCCGCCGGGGGTCCTGCTGGAACGGGACGACGACTTCCCGGCGGCACAGACTCTGGCACAGGAACTTTCGACGATCCGCGACACCGTGCGGGGCGCGGCGAAGCCCCGCGGCGTACCTGGAGCCACGCCCGCGAGCGCGCCGCTCACGCCTCCGGCAGCAGCGGCCCCCGCGGTGAACGGAGTCCCGGCCGAGCGGGCCGGTGCCCGCGGGCGGGTGGGGATCGGACAGGCCGCGCTGCTGTCCGCCCTCGTCGGGGGGACACCCGCCCCGGAGGGGTTCGATCCGCGTCGACTGCGGGTGCAGGCGCAGGCACTCGTCGCCAAGCGGGCCGATGTCGTCGGCAAGGTCGCACCCGAGCTGCCGCGCATCCTCGGCAGCGGCTACCGCCCCGCGTTCCTGGCCTACGCCAGGAACCGCCCCATGCACGCCGGTTATCGCCGCGACGCGCTCGACTTCGCCGCGCACCTGCTCGCCACCGGCCGTCCCGAGAACGCCGCGGCACGCCGACGGCTCACGTCGTGGTGGCAGGAGCGGGCCGCTCCCGAGCCGCCGCGCCGCGCGACCCGCTTCGTCCGGGCGGCCCGTGCCGCACTCGTCGGCACAGGAAGGTGAACACCATGGTCCTTCTTGCCTTCGCCCTCTATCTCGCAGTAGGAATCTCCTCGGCGCTGCTCATCGTCAAGGTCTCCGCCGCGCTGCGCACCGCCCCGTACGGCACGGCCCACGTCCAGCACGCGTACGAGGCCGCGTTCCTCGCCGGCGGCCCGGCCCGTGTCACCGACGCCGCGCTCGCGGCGATGCACATGGACGGCCGGATCCACATCGGCGGACCCGGGGTCGTGGCCGTGCTGCGCCCGGCCGCCCACGATCCGGTGGAGCACGCGGTGCTCCAGGCGCTCGGCGTGGTGCCCGGCGGCGTGCTTGCCCTGGTGCGGAGCGGAGTGATGCGCAACCCGGCCGTGCAGGACATCGGTCACGGGCTCGCCGCCCGCGGGCTTATGATGCCCCGGCGCACCCACAGCGGGCTCGCTCGCTGGGGGGTCGTCCAGGGCATTCTCTGCCTGATCGGGCTGCCGTTGTCGGTGTTCGCGACCGTCGGGCAGTACGCCGGCTCCGGGCTGGACCGCATCGGCATGCCGTTCGTCGTGATGGCCCTGCCCGCCCTGCTCCCCGGACTGGTGATCGGCCTGAGCCAGGCGCACCGCATCGGCGGCCGGGTCACGCCGAACGGCCGCCGCGCCCTGCGCGCCTTCGCGGCTGCGTTCACCCACATGCCGCCGAGCGTCGCCGCTCTGGTCGCCGTGCGCGGGTGGCGCGGGCTGCCGGACCCGCGTCTGCGTGCCGAGTTCGTGGCCGCGGCCCGCCACGGCGCCGGGGGGACGACAGCAGGGTACGCGTCGTACACACCCCTGCCCTGGGCCGACGACTCGAGCGGCGCCGAGCCCGTGTGGTGCGCCGGATCAGGGCCGGGCTCGGGCTGCGGGTCGGGTGGCGGCTCGGGCGGCGGTTCGAGCTGTGGCAGCTCCGGCGGCGGGTCGAGCTGCAGCAGCTCGTCCGGTTCGAGCTGCGGCAGTTCCTCCGGCGGTTCGAGCTGTGGTTCGAGCAGCTGACGTGTCTGTCCACATCGTGAACAGACCGTGGCGCGCCCGCGCAGTCCTCGCGTAGAACTCGCCCATGCTCTGGCTCCTCCTGCTGTTCCTGGCCTGGGCCGCGGCGGCTGTCAGCTGTCTGCGGCTGTGCCTCGCCGCGGCCGACGCCCCGCGGCAGCTGCCCGAAGGAGCCAACGGCACGGACGCCGGGATCGACTCCGGCGGCCTGCGTGAGCTGACGCTGTACGAGGCGGCGTTCCTCGCCGGCGGCCCGTACCGCGTCACCGAGTTGACGCTCGCGTCGATGCACAGCCAGCGGCGTCTGCTGCTGGCGCACACCGGCTGGTCGACCGTCGTGGATCCGGAAGGGCACAACGCGCTGGAGCGATCGGTCATCGGCGCGATAGGTCCCGTCGGCCAGGCGCGGACCACCGCGGTGCGGACGGCCGTGGCCTCGGCCGGAGCCGTACGGGGCCTGTCCGACCGGCTCGTCGGCGCCGGTCTCGCCATCCCGGAGGCGATCAGGTCGTCGGTCGTCTCCGCACTGCGCGGCGTACGGGCGGCGAGTGTGCTCACCGTGTCGCTGGCGGCCGGCGCCCTGCTGGTGCTCCCTCAGGGGCAGGAGCCGGGACCGGTCATGGCCTGGTTCGCGCTTCCTCTCGCCCTGACGCTCGGCTGCCTGGGCATAGCGCGTTTCGAGGTGCACCCGTACACCCGCTGGGCTTCGCCGCTCGGCAACCGCCGTCTCGCCTCGCTCGCCGAACGCGCCTCCCGGCCCGCCACCGCGGGCATGTGCCACGGCGAGCAGGCGCAGCTGACCGCGCTCGCCGTGCACGGCGTCCGGGCGCTGGACGACCCGCAGCTGCGGGCGGCGCTCACAGCCGGCCGGGCGGCGTACCCCGGCCGCTGATCCTCGGCCGGTTCCCTTCCTCACCGCACCCGCGACACGCACATATCGGTGCTTTACATCGCTGATCACCCCGCCAAGGATCCCTCTGTCCCGTGATCACCGGGCCGCCGCGCGCGACGGAAGGGGAACGCGATGAGAGCAGTTGCGAAGTGGGGGGCCGTGGCGGGTCTCGGGTCATTGGTCCTCACCGCGCTCGCCGTCCCTCCCGCGGGCGGAGCCGTTCCCCGGGCCGAGGTTCCGCACCTCTGGTCCGCCGAGTCCCACGGCACCCGGGTGGCCGCCCGACGCGCGGCCGCGGCAGGTATCGCGTTCGGTGCCTGTCCGAAGGAGGAGAAGCTGTCGAAGACGGTCGAGTGCGGCACGGTCGAGGTGCCTCTGGACTACGCGGAGCCGTCGGGTCGGCGGATCGGGCTGACCGTCAGCCGTGTGCGCGCGAGCGGGAAACCGGCCGAGCGGCAGGGCTCCCTCGTCTACAACCCGGGCGGCCCCGGGGCGTCGGGAATGTACTTCCCGATGGCGGCCCCGCTCCCCGAGTGGAAGCGCCTCGCGAAGGCGTACGACATGGTCGGCTACGCGCCCCGCGGCGTGGGTCGCTCCGCCCCGCTGTCCTGCCAGGACCCGGCCGACTTCGTGAAGGCGCCCACCCAGGCCCCGACGCATCCCTCACCCGCGTACAAGAAGGAACGGATCGCGCAGGCGCAGGCGTACGCGCGCAACTGCGCCCGCAGGTCCGGAACGACCCTGCGGCACTTCACCTCGCTGAACAACGCCCGTGACCTCGACGTGCTGCGTGCCGCGCTCGGCGAGAAGAAGCTGACCTTCATGGGTGCGTCGTACGGAACGTACTTCGGCGCCCTGTACGCGAGCCTGTTCCCGGGCCATGTCCGCCGCATGGTCTTCGACTCGGCGGTCAACCCGGCGCCGCAGCAGATCTGGTACCGCAACAACCTCGACCAGTCCCGGGCGTTCGAGCGCCGTTGGGCGGACTTCCTCACATGGGTGGCCAAGCACGACAAGACGTTCGAGCTGGGTACCACGCGGAAGGAGGTGGCACACAGTTACGAGAAGGTTCGTAAGGCCGTGACGCTGAAGCCGGCGGGCGGCACGGTCGGTCCCGGTCAGTTGCACGCCGCGTTCCTCGGTGCGGCCTATTACGACGACTACTGGCCGCTGCGCGCGAGCGCCCTGTCGGCCTTCCTGAAGGGCGATCCCAAGCCGCTGATCGCCATGGGTGCGCCGGAGACCGATGCGGCCGAAGCGTCGGAGAACGCGAGCGCCGTCTACACCGCGGTCCTGTGCAACGACGGCCCGTGGCCGCAGGACTGGGAGACCTGGGACCGCGACAACAGCCTGCTCGCGAAGGAGGCGCCGTTCGAGACCTGGGACAACGTCTGGATGAATCTGCCGTGCGCGTACTGGAGCGCGCCGCGACAGCAGCCGCCGGACATCCGCACGGACGGGACGGGCCTGCCGCCGGTGCTGATCCTCGCGGCCGAGCGGGACGCGGCCACACCGTACGAGGGTGCGCGCGAACTGCAGCGGCGGCTGGCAGGGTCCGTGCTGATCACGGAGCGGGACGCGGGCACGCACGGCATCGCGGGCGGCAGCAACAAGTGCGTCAACACGCACCTGGAGAACTATCTGCTGCGGGGCGAGACACCGGTGCGGCGCGCATCGTGCGCGCCGCACCCGGAGCCGGACCCGGTGTCGCTGGACCGGAGGGCGAAGCAGCCGGAGCTGTCACCCGCCGTCTGATCTTCCGGGTCGTTCGACGGCCGCGTCCGCCGGCGGGCGGACACGGCCGTCACGTCGTGCGGGCCTCAGGCCAGGCCCGCCACCAGGTCCGCCACGCTCTTGCGGCGACCGGTGTAGAACGGGACCTCTTCACGGACGTGCATGCGTGCCTCCGACGCGCGCAGGTGGCGCATCAGGTCGACGATGCGGTACAGCTCGTCCGCCTCGAAGGCGAGGAGCCACTCGTAGTCGCCGAGGGAGAACGAGGCGACGGTGTTGGCGCGCACGTCCGGGTAGCCGCGGGCCATCTTGCCGTGGTCGGCGAGCATGCGGCGGCGGTCCTCGTCGGGCAGCAGGTACCAGTCGTACGACCGCACGAAGGGGTACACCGAGACGTAGTTGCGCGGCGTCTCGTCGGCGAGGAAGGCCGGGATGTGCGACTTGTTGAACTCGGCGGGACGGTGCAGCGCCATGTTCGACCACACCGGCTCGAGTGCACGGCCGAGGCGGGTGCGCCGGAAGCGGTTGTACGCGTCCTGGAGCTCGTCCGCGGTCTCCGCGTGCCACCAGATCATGACGTCGGCGTCGGCGCGCAGGCCGGAGACGTCGTACGTGCCGCGCACGGTGACGTCCTTGGCATCGAGCTGGTCGAACAGCTCCTGGACCTCGTCGGCGTAGCCGGAGCGGTCCTCGGGCAGGGCATCGCGCAGCTTGAAGACGGACCACAGCGTGTACCGGATGACCTCGTTGAGGTCCTTGGCCTTCTTGCCTGCGTTCGGGATCTTTTCGGGCGCACTCATACCGCTATTCTCCCGTGTCCGGATCGGTGCCCCGCGCCAGGGTCGGCGTGGCGAGAATCTCGTCCGCCGCCCGCTGTCCGCTGCCGATGCAGGCGGGGATGCCGACGCCGTCGTAGACCGCTCCGCAGACCCGCAGTCCCGGCATCCTGGCGACCTCGTCGCGGATGCGCGCGACCCGGGCGATGTGCCCGACGGGGTACTGCGGCAGGCCGCCGGTCCAGCGGGTGACCTCGCCGGCCACGGGGCGGGCGGTGAGGCCGATCGCGTCGCCGAGGTCGGCCAGGGAGACGTCGACCAGTTCGGAGTCCTCGCGTTCCAGGGCTTCCTCCTCGCCGTAGCGGCCGACCGAGGTGCGCAGCACGAACAGGTCGTCCGAGCCGCGGTCGACCCAGCTCCACTTGTTGGACGAGAAGGTGGACGCCTTGATCGTCCGCCCGTCGACGGGCGGGACGAGGAAGCCGCTGCCCGGCAGGGCGCCGAGGTCGGCGCGCCGGAAGGCGAGCGTGACCAGGGCCATGGAGGCGTACTCGACGCGGCCGAGTTCGGCGGCCGCGGCCGGGGACTCGGCGGCGAGCAGCGCGGCGGCCGACCAGGCGGGGGTGGCAAGGACGACGGCGTCGGCGGTGAGGTCCTCACGGTCGGTGCGGATCTGCCAGCCGGCGGCCGTGCGGGTCAGTCCGAGGACCGCGGTCTCGGTGCGGATCTCGCCGCCACCGGCTCGTACGGAATCGGCGACGGCGGCGGGCAGGGTGCCCATGCCGCCGTCGATGCCCATGAAGACGGGTCCCGCACCCTGCTGTGCGGCTCCCTTGGCCTGGACCTCGCGCACGGCGCCGAGCAGGGTGCCGTTCGTCCGCAGGGCCTCGAAGAGGCCGGGGACGGCGGCGCGCATCGAGATGCGGTAGGCGTCGCCCGCGTACACCCCGCCGAGCAGCGGCTCGACGAGGCGGTCGACGACCTCGCGGCCGATGCGCTCGGCGACGTACGCGCCCACGGCCACGTCGTCGCCGACCTCGACGGGCGGCAGGTCCCCTTCCCGTTCGATCCGGGCGATCCCCTCGGACGAGAGCAGTCCGGCGAGCGCGTCGGGGGTCCCGGGCACACCCATGACATGGCCCTTGGGCAGGGGACGCAGGGCGTCGCGGGTCCACACGGCGGAGGTCGCGACGGCGGGCGGCAGGAGCCGGTCGCCGAGGCCGACGGCGCGGGCGAGGTCGGTGCCCTCGGTGCGCCGCGCGAGCATCGACTCGGCACCGAGGTCCACCGGGACGCCCGCGATCTCACCGGCCTGGAGTTTGCCGCCGAGCCGGTCGGTGGCCTCGACGAGGGTGACCCGTACCCCGGCACCAGTCAGCCGGTGGGCGGCCGCCAGACCGGCGATGCCGCCCCCGATCACGACGACATGACGCCCCGCTGTGTCCACGTTCATGGTCCAACTCTCTCAAATCCCTTACCGAGTCCTGAACGTGACCGCTTCGGGACCGGAAGCGGGCAACTCCTCCCCCGGGACGGAACGTCCAACCGGCAACCGTTCACCATCCACGCCCTGGGGGGTTCCATGCGTGCACGACATCTGTTCGCGGCACTGCTTCTCACCGCTTCGCTCGGCCTCGCCGGCTGCAGCGCGAGCGATTCGTCGGCGGGAGCCGACAGCAAGCCCGCGCTGCAGGACGGTGGCAAGGGAGCCGCCGGCTCGGGCCACGCGGCCGACGAGTCCGCCGCGAAGCCGGCGGAGGGCACGGACAGCGACGACGCGAAGCCGGCGGCCGTGCCGAGCGCGCACATCATCCGTACCGCCCGGCTCGACGTGGAGGTCGACGACGCGACCAAGACCCTCGCGAAGGCCCGCAGCACGGCCGTGGCCGCCGGCGGGCGCGTGGAGAACGAGAGCACGGAACGCGAGGAGAACGGCCGCGTCATCTCGCACGTCGTGCTGCGCGTGCCGCAGGACCGATACGACTCCGTCCTGGCCGACCTGTCGGGCGCCGGGAAGCTGCTGGCCCGCCAGGCCGACGCGAAGGACGTCACCGACCAGGTGGTGGACGTGGAGAGCCGGATCGCGACACAGCGCGCGAGCGTGGCACGGGTGCGGGAACTGATGGAGCGGGCGACGAAGCTGTCCGACGTGGTCACGCTGGAGGGCCAGCTGAGCACCCGTCAGGCCGACCTGGAGTCGCTGCTGGCGAAGCAGGCGGCGCTGAAGGACAGCACGACGCTGGCGACGATCACGCTCTCGTTGGTCGAGACCGAGCACAAGGAGACCGCGAAGGACGACGACCCCGGCTTCCTCGACGCGCTCTCCGGCGGCTGGGGGGCGCTGGTGGCGACGCTGCGGTGGATCACGGTGGCGATCGGCGCGGTGGCTCCGTTCGCCGCCCTGGGTGCCGTGCTGTACGCGCTGTGGCGGTGGCTGGTGCGTCCGCGGCTGCGGCTGCGGCGGCAGCAGCCCTCTCCGTCGGTCTCGGAGGACTGAACGCGCCCTGCCCCGTAGCGTGTTCCTCATGACAACGGAGCGACTGGTGGTCGTGGGTGGTGATGCGGCGGGCATGTCCGCCGCATCACAGGCCCGCAGGATGAAGGGCCCCGACGAGCTGGAGATCGTGGCGTTCGAGCGCGGGCATTTCAGCTCGTACTCGGCGTGCGGAATCCCTTACTGGGTGAGCGGGGACGTGCCGGAGCGCGGCGACCTGATCGCGCGCTCGCCGGAGCAGCACCGCGAGCGCGCCATCGATCTGCGGATGCGCACCGAGGTGACGGAGATCGATGTCGCGGCGGGCAGGGTACGGGCGCGCGACCTCGAAACGGGCGACGAGTCCTGGACCGGCTACGACAAGCTCGTCGTCGCCACCGGCGCGCGCCCGGTCCGCCCCGCACTGCCGGGCATCGACGCGCCCGGCGTGCACGGTGTGCAGACCCTGGACGACGGCCAGGCGCTGCTGGACACCCTGTCGCGCACCGAGGTGCGCCACGCGGTCGTCGTCGGCGCCGGCTACATCGGCGTGGAAATGGCGGAGGCGCTGCTCAAGCACGGCTACGAGGTGACCCTCGTGACCCGCGGCGCGCAGCCGATGGCGACGCTCGACCCGGACATGGGCAGGCTGGTCCACGAGGCGATGGACGGCATGGGGATCACGACGGTGACCCGCTCTGCCGTCACCAAGATTCTCACCGGCGACGACGGCAGGGTGCGGGCAGTGGCCACCGACGACGCCGAGTACCCGGCGGACGTGGTGGTCCTCGGCATCGGCGTCGAACCGGAGACGACGCTCGCCGGCGCGGCGGGGCTGCCGCTCGGGAGCTACGGCGGCCTCCTCACGGACCTGGCGATGCGCGTGCGCGGCCACGAGAACATCTGGGCGGGCGGCGACTGCGTGGAGGTCCTGGACCTGGTCTCGGGCCGCGAGCGCCACATAGCGCTGGGCACGCACGCGAACAAGCACGGCCAGATCATCGGCGCGAACGCGGGCGGCGGGTACGGCACGTTCCCGGGCGTGGTGGGCACGGCGGTGAGCAAGGTCTGCGACCTGGAGATCGCCCGCACGGGCCTGCGCGAGAAGGACGCCCGGGAGGTGGGCCTGCAGTACGTGACGTCGACGATCGAGTCGACGAGCCGGGCGGGCTACTACCCGGGCGCGGCCCTGATGACGGTCAAGATGCTCGCGGAACGCCGCACGGGACGTCTGCTGGGCGTCCAGATCGTGGGCCGCGAGGGCGCGGCGAAGCGGGTGGACATCGCGGCGGTTGCCCTGACGGCCGGTATGACGGTGGAACAGATGACGGCCCTGGACCTGGGCTACGCCCCGCCGTTCTCCCCGGTGTGGGATCCGGTCCTGGTGGCGGCCCGGAAGGCGACGACGGCGGTACGGAAGGCGGGGGCGTAACCGCCCGCCGCTTTCCTCGCACCACCGGCCCCTCTGCCTGCACCCTCGGGCGCAGGCAGAGGGGCCACGTGCTGATCCGTTCAATCCGAACGAAGGACCCTAGCGGGCAGTCGACTCGTGGACGTCCGCCACGAGCCGCGTCAGCGCGTCCGGGTCCGTGGTCGGCAGCACCCCGTGCCCGAGGTTGAAGATGTGGCCCTCGAGGCCCGCCGCCGCTTCCAGCACCTCGCGCGTCTTCGCGCGCACCGCCTCCGGCGTGGAGAACAGCACGGCCGGGTCCAGGTTTCCCTGGAGCGCCTTGCCGGGGCCCACGCGGCGGGCCGCCTCGTCGAGGGGAACGCGCCAGTCGACGCCCACGACGTCCGCGCCGGCCTCGCCCATCAGGCCGAGCAGCTCGCCCGTGCCGACGCCGAAGTGGATGCGCGGGACGCCGTACGACGCGACGGACTCGAAGACCTTCGAGGAGGCGGGCATCACGGAGCGCCGGTAGTCCGCGGGAGCGAGCGCGCCCACCCACGAGTCGAAGAGCTGGACCGCGGAGGCGCCCGCCTCGATCTGGACCTTCAGGAAGGCGGAGGTGATCCCGGCGAGCCGGTCGAGCAGGTCGGCCCACAGCTGCGGGTCGCCGTACATCAGCGCCTTGGTGTTCTCGTGGTTGCGGGACGGCCCGCCCTCGACGAGGTAGCTGGCGAGGGTGAAGGGCGCACCCGCGAAGCCGATCAGCGGGGTGGCGCCCAGCTCCCCGGTCAGCATCCCGATCGCCTCGGTGACGTAGTGGACGTCGTCGGGGGTCAGGTCCCGCAGCCGTTCGAGGTCCGCTCGCGTGCGGATCGGCTCGGCGACCACCGGACCAACACCGGGCTTGATGTCGAGGTCGATGCCGATGGCCTTCAACGGCACCACGATGTCGCTGAAGTAGATCGCCGCGTCGACCTTGTGCCGCCGCACCGGCTGGAGCGTGATCTCCGTGACGAGCTCGGGCCGCATGCAGGACTCGAGCATCGGAATGCCCTCGCGGACCTTCAGGTACTCGGGCAGTGAGCGCCCGGCCTGACGCATGAACCAGACCGGCGTGTGCGGCACGGGCTCACGCCGGCACGCCTTCATGAATGCGGAGTCGTACGTCTTCGTCTGCTGGCCCGCGGATGGGGCGTCCCCAGCTCGGGCGGAGCCTCGGGCGAGGGGAAGGTCGTTGGCGCTCACGCGCAGAATCTTCGCACGTGCGGGAGAAGTGGCCGCCCCGGGCCGGGGTGTCCCTCCCTGCGCGGAGCCGTCGTTCCGCCTACTCTTCCCCGCATGGCTGCGGCTCAGGGACATTTTTCCGATCATTCCAACGGCGTTGACTCGGCGGAAGGCGCGGAGCGGAGCGGGGTGCCGCGCGCGTTCCGGCTCTCGGTCGACGCGCTGCGGTCCGCACGGCTGCGGCCGGAGATCGAGATCGACCCGACCCGGCCGCCGCAGAAACTCGCCCCGCACGCGTACGCGCTGGAGGCGGCGGTCGTCGACGGTGACGACGATCTGGCGGACGGCCGTCTCGTCCTGCTCCACGAGCCCGCGGGCCATGACGCCTGGCACGGCACGTTCCGTCTGGTGACGCTGGTCCGCGCCGAGCTGGAGCCGGAGATGGCGGCGGATCCGCTGCTTCCGGAGGTCTGCTGGTCGTGGCTGACGGGCGCCCTGGAGGCGCGCGGGCTGGCGTACGGGGAGCCGAGCGGCACTGTCACCCGCGCGGGTTCTCACTATTTCGGTGGACTCTCCGATCGCCGTCCGGCGACGCAGATCGAGATCCGTGCGTCATGGACGCCTCGGGAGGACGCGGGGGGTGTGCCGGACACGGCCGCACACCTCGCTGCCTGGTGCGATCTGCTCTGCCAGGTCGCCGGACTGCCCCCGTCCCCGTCGGGTGCGGCGGACAGCGGGACCGGTGTGGTGTCGCTCCCCCAGCGGCGCGGACCCCAGCAGGCATGAACCGGGGGACGTCGTCGCGCCGGTGACACTGGCGCGGGGCCGTGCCCAGGGACGGCTCGCTCGTAGGATGATCGATCACCTGTCCGAATTGCCCCAATTATTACTCACCAAATCGTGATCATTCTCTAAAGGCGGGCGGGTTTGGTGCCGAAGAGGTCAATGACCTAACTGCACGGTTCGCCCCGGCTTACTCCCCGAGCCGGCTCCGTCCCGCACCTTTCCAGGAGGCCTGGTGTCCGTTCTTCTCGAGCAGCCCGCAAGCCTGGTCGCCTACCGCCCGAACAAGCCGACTGCCATGGTCGTCGTAGCCGACCCGCGCGTCCGTTCCACCGTCACCCGCCACCTGTGGGCACTCGGGGTACGTGACGTGATCGAGGCGTCGTCCATCGCGGAGGCCCGTCCCCGCGTCGGCAACCCGCGCGACATCTGCGTTGCCGACGTCCACCTGCCCGACGGTTCCGGGCTGACCCTGCTCTCCGAGACACGCGCCGCGGGCTGGCCCAACGGCCTCGCCCTGTCCGCGGCGGACGACATCGGCGCGGTGCGCAACGCGCTCGCGGGCGGCGTCAAGGGCTACGTCGTCACCGGTACCCGTACCAACATCGGCCACCCCGGCCGTCCCGGCGCCGCCCCCATCGGCTCCGCGGCCGGCCGTATGCACCGCCGCCCCCCGGGTGCCCCGAGCCACCCGGGCGGCTACCGCGAACTGTCCGGCCGCGAGGTCGAGGTGCTTCGTCTGGTTGCGGAGGGCCAGTCGAACAAGGCGATCGGCGTCTCGATGGGCCTGTCGGCCCTGACGGTAAAGAGCCACCTCGCCCGCATCGCACGCAAGCTCGGCACGGGCGACCGGGCCGGGATGGTGGCAGTGGCCCTGCGCACCGGAATCATCCACTGACGCCTTGACATTCTTTCCGCGCCCGTCGACGGAACGTTCCGTCGACGGGCGTCTTCCGTTCACAGATACCCTTGACACGTGACCGACGCCCAAGAGACCGCAGCAGAGACTGCACTGCGAACCCCCGGGGGCGCTCCCCCGGACGACGACGTCCCTGCCGATGGGCTGCCGATCCCCTTGCTGGAGCCCCGCGACGGCATCCCGCCGGTGGTCGCCTCCGACGACGGCCTCGCCCGGGTCGTCGCCGCCTTCGCCGCGGGTTCGGGCCCCGTCGCCGTCGATGCTGAGCGCGCATCCGGCTACCGGTACGGCCAGCGCGCCTACCTCGTACAGCTGCGCCGCGAAGGCGCGGGAACGGCGCTGATCGACCCTGTCGGCTGCCCGGATCTGTCCGCGCTCGGCGAGGCGCTCAGCGGTACGGAGTGGATCCTGCACGCCGCCACCCAGGACCTGCCGTGCCTGCGGGAAATAGGCATGGTGCCCACCCTGCTGTTCGACACCGAGCTGGCCGGACGCCTCGCGGGCTTCCCCCGCGTCGGACTCGGCGCCATGGTCGAGAGCGTCCTCGGCTACGCCCTGGAGAAGGGCCACTCCGCGGTCGACTGGTCCACCCGTCCGCTGCCCGAGCCGTGGCTGCGGTACGCCGCGCTCGACGTGGAGCTGCTGGTCGACCTGCGCGACGCGCTGGAGAAGGAGCTGGACCGGCAGGGCAAGCTCGGGTGGGCGTTGCAGGAGTTCGAGGCGATCGCCTCGGCCCCGCCCGCTCCCCCGCGCAAGGACCCGTGGCGCCGCACGTCGGGCATGCACAAGGTGCGCCGCCGTCGTCAGATGGCCGCCGTACGGGAGCTGTGGACCGCGCGCGACAAGGTCGCCCAGCGGCGCGACGTCTCGCCCGGCAAGGTGCTCGGCGACGCGGCGATCGTGGAGGCCGCGCTCGCCATGCCGTCGACGGTGCAGGCCCTGACGGCACTGCCCGGCTTCGGACACCGGATGGGCCGTCGCCAGCTGGAGCAGTGGCAGGCGGCCGTGGACCGGGCGAAGGCCTTGCCGGACCCCGAGCTGCCGCAGCCGGGCCAGCCGATGAACGGGCCCCCGCCGCCGCGGTCGTGGGCGGACAAGGACCCGGCGGCGGCCGCCCGTCTCTCCGCCGCGCGTGCCTCGGTCTCCGCGCTGGCGGAGGAGCTGAACATGCCGCAGGAGAACCTGATCACGCCGGACACGGTGCGGAGGGTGTGCTGGGAGCCGCCGGCGGAGGTGTCGGTGGCGTCGGTGTCGGACGCACTGTCCGCGCTGGGTGCACGCGCCTGGCAGATCGAACTGGTGGCCCCGCTGCTGGCGACGTCGCTGACGGTGGAGGCGGCGTAGGCCTCCCTCAAAGGCCGGACGGGCTGACGTCGTCAGCCCGTCCGGCCTTTGAGCGCACCCCGCGCAGGCTGCCCGCCCGTGTGACGTTCGCCGCTCCGGCCCCTGGGACTGTGCAGCTTGGTTACCCGCAAGTAGCATGAGGGAAGCAAGCGCACGCTCAGGCGCGCGCCCCGCAGCAGTGCAACCCCGCACCCTGGAGGAGAGCCATCGTGCCTCGTACCGTCAGGGATGTCGTCTTCGTCGACGGCGTCCGCACCCCGTTCGGCAAGGCGGGCCCGAAGGGCATCTACCACGAGACCCGCGCCGACGATCTCGTTGTGAAGGCCATCCGGGAGCTGCTGCGCCGCAACCCGGCTCTTGACCCCAAGAAGATCGACGAGGTCGCCATCGCCGCGACCACGCAGATCGGTGACCAGGGTCTGACCCTGGGCCGCACGGCCGGCATCCTCGCCGGGCTGCCGCAGTCCGTGCCCGGCTACTCCATCGACCGCATGTGCGCCGGTGCCCTGACCGCCGTGACGAGCGTCGCCGGCTCCATCGCGTTCGGCGCCTACGACGCCGTCATCGCCGGTGGTGTCGAGCACATGGGCCGCCACCCCATGGGCGAGGGCGTCGACCCGAACCCGCGCTTCGTCAGCGAGAAGCTGGTCGACGAGTCGGCCCTGTTCATGGGCATGACCGCGGAGAACCTGCACGACCGCTACCCGCACATCACCAAGCAGCGCACCGACGAGTACGCCGTGCGTTCGCAGGAGAAGGCCGCCAAGGCGTACGCCAACGGCAAGATCCAGCAGGACCTCGTGCCGGTCTCCGTGCGCCGCACCAACCCCGAGGCCGGCGAGACCGGCTGGGGTCTGGTCACCGCCGACGAGCCGATGCGCCCGGGCACGACGCTGGAGAGCCTCGCGAGCCTGAAGACGCCGTTCCGCGTCCACGGCCGCGTGACCGCCGGCAACGCCGCGGGCCTGAACGACGGCGCCACCGCCTCGATCATCGCCTCCGAGGACTTCGCCCGCGAGAACAACCTCCCGGTCAAGATGCGCCTCGTCTCGTACGCCTTCGCTGGCGTCGAGCCGGAGGTCATGGGCTACGGCCCGATCCCCTCGACCGAGAAGGCGCTGGCCCAGGCCGGTCTGTCGATCGAGGACATCAACCTCTTCGAGATCAACGAGGCCTTCGCCGTCCAGGTCCTGGCATTCCTGGACCACTACGGCATCGCCGACGACGACGCGCGCGTCAACCAGTACGGCGGCGCGATCGCCTACGGTCACCCGCTGGCCTCCTCCGGTGTGCGTCTGATGACGCAGCTGGCCCGCCAGTTCGAGGAGCAGCCGGAGGTCCGCTACGGCCTGACCACCATGTGCGTCGGCTTCGGCATGGGCGCCACGGTCATCTGGGAGAACCCGAACCACAAGGACGCCGGAGGCAGCAAGTGAGCACCACCGCTGAGCTTTTGAAGGGTGCGGCCGAGCTGTTCCCGGACGAGGTCGTCACCCAGGCGCACGTGCGCCACCTCGACCTCCCGGCGGGCGCGGGCAAGTTCGCCCTGATCACGCTGGACAACGGCCTGGACCACACCAAGCCGACCACCTTCGGCCCCCAGTCGCTCGCGAACCTGAGCACCGCGATCGACCAGGTCGAGGCGGAGGCCGCGAACGGCGACATCGTCGGCGTCGGCGTCACCGGCAAGCCGTTCATCTTCGCGGTCGGCGCCGACCTCAAGGGTGTCGAGCTGCTGAAGCAGCACTCGGACGCGCTCGCCATCGGCAAGGGCGGCCACGACGTCTTCAAGCGTCTGGCGGGCATCGCGGTCCCGACCTTCGCGTACTACAACGGCGCGGCCATGGGCGGCGGTGTCGAGGTCGGTCTGCACTGCTCGTACCGCACCGTCTCGAAGGCGATCCCGGCCTTCTCGCTGCCCGAGGTCTTCCTCGGTCTCGTCCCGGGCTGGGGCGGCTGCACGATCCTGCCGAACCTGATCGGCGCGGACCGCGCGGTCTCGGTCATCATCGAGAACTCGCTCAACCAGAACAAGCAGCTCAAGGGCAAGCAGGTCTTCGAACTCGGCATCGCCGACGCGATCTTCGACGGCGCCGACTTCCTGGAGCAGTCGCTGATCTGGACGGCGTCCGTCCTCAAGGGCGAGACGACCGTGGAGCGCGCCGAGATCGACCGCGGCGACGCCTGGGACCAGGCCGTCGCCAAGGGCCGCTTCATCGCCGACTCCAAGGTGCACGGCGCGGCCCCGGCCGCGTACCGCGCCCTCGACATCATCGAGGCGTCCAAGGACGGCGACCTGCAGAAGGGCTTCGACGCCGAGGACACCGCGCTCGCGGACCTCATCATGGGCGGCGAACTGCGCTCCGGCATCTACGCCTTCAACCTGGTGCAGAAGCGCGCCAAGCGCCCCGCGGGCGCCCCGGACAAGAACCTGGCCCGCCCGGTCACCAAGGTGGGCGTCGTCGGCGCCGGTCTGATGGCCTCCCAGCTGGCCCTGCTGTTCCTGCGCCGCCTCGAGGTGCCGGTCGTGCTGACCGACATCGACCAGGAGCGCGTCGACAAGGGTGTGGGCTACGTCCACGCCGAGATCGAGAAGCTGCTCGGCAAGGGCCGCATCAACCAGGACAAGGCCAACCGCCTCAAGGCCCTGGTGACCGGTGTGCTCGACAAGGCCGAGGGCTTCGCGGACGCGGACTTCATCATCGAGGCCGTGTTCGAGGAGATGTCCGTCAAGCAGAAGGTGTTCGCGGAGGTTGAGGCGGTCGCCCCGGCGCACGCGATCCTCGCCACCAACACCTCCTCGCTGTCGGTCTCCGAGATGGCCTCGAAGCTGGAGCACCCGGAGCGCGTGGTCGGCTTCCACTTCTTCAACCCGGTCGCGATCCTGCCGCTGCTGGAGATCGTCCGCGGCGAGAAGACGGACGACGCGTCGCTGGCCACCGCCTTCGGTGTCGCGAAGAAGCTGAAGAAGACCGCAGTCCTCACCAAGGACGCCCCGGCGTTCGTCGTGAACCGCATCCTGACCCGCTTCATGGGTGAGATCCAGAACGTCATCGACGAGGGCACCCCGGTGGCCACCGCCGAGAAGGCGATCGAGCCGCTCGGTCTGCCGATGTCGCCGCTGGTCCTGCTGGAGCTGGTCGGCCCGGCCATCGGTCTGCACGTCTCCGAGACCCTGAACCGCGCCTTCCCGGAGCGCTTCACGGTCTCCGAAAACCTGGCCGCGGTCGTCAAGGCCGGCAAGCGCGGCTTCTACGTCTACGACTCCGGCAAGCCGGAGCTGGACCCCGAGGTCGCCGCACTCCTCAAGCAGGGCGATGTCGTCCTGACGGAGGAGCAGGTCCGCGACCGCGTCCTGGACGCGGTCGCGCAGGAGATCGGCCTGATGCTCGAGGAGGGTGTCGTGGCCGAGGCGCAGGACATCGACCTCTGCCTGATCACCGGCGCCGGCTGGCCCTTCCACCTGGGCGGCATCACGCCGTACCTGGACCGTGAGGGTGTCTCGGAGCGCGTGAACGGCAAGCGGTTCCTCGCGCAGGGCGTCGCGAGCGTCCCGGCCTAAGCACCGGCTGCACGGCGAACGGGCCGTACGGGAGAGATCCCGTACGGCCCGTTCCGCGTTTGTGCGGCGCCTGCGCGTTGGTGCGGCGTCGGTCGGGGGCGGGCCGCACCGGCCTTGTCCCGCCGTCCTCCCGGGCGTCCGCCGCCGCTGTTCAGGCCAGCGGCTTCCAGCGGCCCAGCGCGAATCCGCCGGCCTCCGGCTTCTGACGGGTGGCCATCGGAACGCCGTCACCGGTGAGGGTCATCGCGATCAGCCCGCCGTCACCGTGCTCCCGCAGAGCGAGCGGCATCCGGCCCGTGCCGGTGGCGGCACCGGTGGAGGTGCAGGTCCACCAGCCGCCCGCTTCCTCGTCCTCCGTGGGGTACGCCGCGAACGCGACCTCGGCCCCCTCGCCCGTCTCCTGGGCAAGGACCGTGCAGTCGTGACCGTCGATCGTCACCCGTGCGAGCGCGAGCGAACCGGTACCGGCCGCCTTCATCAACGGCCGGGGCTGCGGCTCCCGCTGCGGGGACCAGACCTGGACGACGCCGTCGTCGTCGGTGAAGAACAGCGAGACGGACCCGGATGTCGTGGCCAGCGCCGCGAGGGAGCCCGGCACCGCATGCACGTCCAGCCGCTCCGCCGGAGCAAAGGCGGCACCCGACTTCTCCTGCGTGTACCGGGCGATCGACTTCTGGTCGGGCACGAAGATCTCGACGAGCCCCGCGCCGTCGACGGCCGCGGCCAGGGACTCCTGGACCCCGGAACCGCCGAGGTCCTGCCAGCGCCCCCAGCCGCCCTTCGTCCCCTGGCTCCGGCAGCTGACGCCGGAGCCCCCGTTGCGCATCGCGACGCAGAGGCGGCCTTCGCCGTCGACCACGGCCGACGGCCGGCCCGTCCATCGGGCGACCTTGTTGGGGTGCCCGAAGGAGTGCCACCCGAGCAGCGGGCGCCCGGTCTGGAACTGCACCGCGTGCACCAGTTCGAGGCCGTCGCCGGTGCCGACCGGGCGCATGCCCACGAGGTGGATGTATCCGTCCGCCCCCTGGGCCACGGTGAGCTGGGGCAGCAGCCCGGGTGCGGGCAGCCGGTCGGGGCCGCTCCAGCCCGCGCCCTTCTGCGTCCAGCGCAGCACCGCGCCCTCGGCGGGCGCGCAGGCCGTGAGCAGGCCGTCCCTCCCCCGGGTCAGCCAGTCGCCCGAGAGTCGTGCGGATTCTGTCCGCTCCTGGTCCGGGAGCGTCGTCGCACGCGCAGTAGTCATGGGAAGTCCAGTGCGTCCAAACGGGTCGGGTACGGAATCGTTCATCCCCCGGATCATTGTCTCAGCCCGGCTCCGGCCCCTGCGCCGCGGCCTCCCTGCGACGCTTACCCCATGGACACCCTCCTGATCGTGGACGGCGCCAACGTGGTCGGCTCTGTGCCGGACCGGTGGTGGCAGGACCGCCGCGGGGCCGCCGAGCGGCTGCGGGACTCGCTGGCGGCTCCGGGCGGGCAGTCGGCTGTGACCGCAGGCCCCGTGGAGATCGTTCTCGTCGTCGAAGGGGCCGCGCGGGGCGTCGCGCCGGTGCCCGGGGTGCGGGTCGAGGCGGCGCCCGGCAGCGGCGACGACCTGATCGCCGAACTGGCCGCGTCGGCGGCCGGCGCCGGGCGGCCCTGCGTCGTGGTCACCGCCGACCGGGGGCTGCGGGAGCGGGTGACGGAGCACGGAGCGCGGTGCGCGGGTCCGCGCTCGGTGCGCCGAAGGAACGACACCGCCTGACGCGGGCACGGCTCGGCCCCGTACGCACCGCCGTGCGTACGGGGCCGAAGAACCGCGGGCTAGAACGTGGCGTCCTTGCCCTGACGGCCGAGGCGGCTGTGGCTGCGGCTGTAGAGGTAGTACACGACGACGCCGATCGCCATCCAGACGCCGAACCGGATCCAGGTCTCGGTCGGCAGGTTGAGCATGAGCCAGAGCGAGGCCGCGATCGACAGGATCGGGACCACCGGAACCCACGGGGTACGGAAGGCGCGGTGCAGGTCGGGCCGGGTGCGGCGGAGGATGATGACGCCGAGCGCCACGACGACGAAGGCGAAGAGCGTTCCGATGTTCACCAGTTCCGCGAGCTTCTCGAGGCTGGTGAAGCCCGCCACGACGGCGATGATCACACCGAGCACGATGGTCGCCCGGTAGGGAGTGCGGAACTTCGGGTGGGTGACGGAGAAGAAGCGCGGCAGCAGTCCGTCACGGCTCATCGCGAAGGCCACCCGGGTCTGGCCGAGCAGCAGGATCATGGAGACGGTGATCAGGCCGACGGCCGCGCCGAGACTGATGGCACCCGCGAAGAAGGGCTGGTCCACGGACTTGAACGCTTCGGCGAGCGGGGCGGTCGCAGACATCTCCGTGTAGTGCTGCATACCGGTGACCACCAGCGTCACCGCCACATAGAGCACCGTGCAGATCAAGAGCGAGCCGAGAATGCCGCGCGGCATGTCCCGCTGGGGGTTCCTGGTCTCCTCGGCGGCGGTGGCGACGACGTCGAAGCCGATGAAGGCGAAGAAGACGAGCGAGGCCGCGGTGAAGATGCCCATGACACCGAAGTTGGTGGGCTCGTAGCCGAAGAGCACCTGGACAAGCGGTGCGTGGAGGCCGCCCCCGCCCTCTTGCGGCTGGGCCGGGGGAACGAACGGGGAGTAGTTGTCGGCCTTGATGAAGAACAGGCCCGCGACGATGACCATGAGCACGACGGTGACCTTGATCGCGACCACGATCGCCGTGATCCGGGCCGAGAGCTTCGTCCCGATGACCAGGATGGCGGTCAGCGCTAGGACGAGCAGGAAGGCCAGCAGGTCGAAGTGCCCTCCTTCGTCGGGCCCGGACAGCGCGACGGGCATGTCCCAGCCGAGGTTGGTACTCATGAGGTGGCGCACGTACCCGGCCCAGCCGACCGCCACCACGGCCGTGCCGAGAGCGAATTCGAGGACCAGGTCCCAGCCGATGATCCAGGCGGGGAGTTCGCCGATCGAGGCGTACGAGAAGGTGTACGCGGAGCCGGCCACCGGCACGGTGGATGCGAACTCTGCGTAGCAGAGCGCGGCAAGGGCACAGACGATGCCCGCCGCCACGAAGGAGAGGGCGGTGGCCGGTCCGGCGTTGTTCCGGGCCGCGATGCCTGTCAGCACGAAGATGCCGGTACCGATGATGACACCCACGCCGAAGACCGTGAGGTCCATGGCGGAGAGGGACTTCTTGAGTGCGTGCTCCGGCTCCTCCGTGTCCCTGATCGACTGCTCGACCGTCTTGGTACGGAAGATGCCGCCCCTACCGCTCGGGGGCTCTGTATCTGTGCTCACCGTTACACCTCCACGCTTGTCGTCCCCGCCATGATCGGGACGGTGGGTGGTCCATGGGGCGCCGTAACGGATGGAGTTCAACCGAATGGGCCGGAGGGACCACCCTTACAGGGTGACCCTCCGGCCCGGTGTCGGCACTTTCTGCACACGATCGGCCCCCTATGTTCACGGGTCGCTCGCGTGGGTGTGTCGGTGGCTCAGTCGCGCGCGGGTTCGACCGCTTCACTGTCGATGCGGCCGTCCAGTTCGGCGACGAGGCCGGTGACCTGGCGGGCGATGTCCGGCGCCGTCAGCCCGATCTCGGCCAGGACCTCCTTGCGGGAGGCGTGGTCGAGGAAGCGCGGCGGGATGCCGAAGTCGCGCAGCGGCACGTCCACGCCCGCGTCACGCAGTGCCTGCGAGACGGCGGATCCGACGCCCCCGACACGGCTGTTGTCCTCGACGGTGACGACAACCCGGTGCTGTTCGGCCAATGGGGCGAGTGCCTCGTCCACGGGCTTGACCCAGCGGGGGTCGACGACCGTCGTCGAGATGCCCTGGGCGTCGAGCAGGTCGGCGATCTCCAGGCACATCGGCGCGAGCGCACCGACCGAGACGAGCAGAACGTCCGGACGGGCACTGTCCGCGCGGCGCAGGACGTCCATGCCGCCCGCCTTGCCGATGGCCTTAACCGCCGGGCCGACGGCGCCCTTGGAGAAGCGCACGACGGTCGGCGCGTCGTCGACGGCGACGGCCTCGCGCAGCTGGGCGCGGACCTGGTCGGCGTCGCGCGGCGCGGCGATCCGCAGGCCCGGGACGACCTGAAGGATCGACATGTCCCACATGCCGTTGTGCGAGGCGCCGTCGGTGCCGGTCACGCCGGCCCGGTCGAGGACGAACGTCACACCGCACTTGTGCAGCGCGACGTCCATGAGCACCTGGTCGAAGGCACGGTTGAGGAACGTTGCGTAGACGGCGAACACGGGGTGCACTCCGCCGGTGGCGAGACCGGCCGCGGAGACCGCTCCGTGCTGCTCGGCGATGCCGACGTCGTAGACCCGGTCGGGGAACGCCTTGGCGAACTTGTCGAGGCCGACCGGCTGGAGCATCGCGGCCGTGATCGCGACGATGTCCTCGCGCTCCTTGCCGAGCTTGACCATCTCCTCGCCGAAGACCGAGGTCCAGTCGAGGCCCGAGCTGGAGATCGGCAGGCCCGTGTCGGGGTGGATCTTGCCGACGGCGTGGAAGCGGTCCGCCTCGTCCTGGAGGGCGGGCTGGTAGCCGCGGCCCTTCTCGGTCAGGCAGTGGACGATGACGGGGCCGCCGAAGCGCTTGGCGCGGGCGAGGGCCGACTCCAGGGCCTCGATGTCGTGGCCGTCGATGGGGCCGACGTACTTCAGGCCGAGGTCCTCGAACATGCCCTGGGGGGCGATGAAGTCCTTGAGCCCCTTCTTGGCGCCGTGCAGGGTCTCGTAGAGCGGCTTCCCGACGACCGGGGTGCGCTCCAGGATGTCCTTGCCGCGGGCGAGGAAGCGCTCGTAGCCGTCGGTGGTGCGCAGGGTGGCGAGGTGGTTGGCCAGTCCGCCGATGGTGGGAGCGTAGGAGCGCTCGTTGTCGTTGACGACGATGACCAGCGGGCGGTCCTTGGCGGCGGCGATGTTGTTCAGCGCCTCCCAGGCCATGCCGCCCGTGAGCGCGCCGTCGCCGATGACGGCGACGACGTGGTCGTCCTTCTTCAGGACCTCGTTGGCCTTGGCGAGACCGTCGGCCCAGCCGAGGACGGTGGAGGCGTGGGAGTTCTCGATGACGTCGTGCTCGGACTCGGCCTGCGAGGGATAGCCGGACAGACCGCCCTTCATCTTGAGGCGGGTGAAGTCCTGACGGCCGGTCAGCAGCTTGTGGACATAGCTCTGATGGCCGGTGTCCCAGAGGACCTTGTCCTTCGGGGAGTCGAAGACACGGTGGAGAGCGATGGTCAGCTCGACCACACCGAGGTTCGGTCCGAGGTGGCCACCGGTCTTGGAGACGGCGTCCACCAGGAAGGTCCGGATTTCTGCGGCCAGCTGCTCCAGCTGCTCCGGGCCGAGCCGGTCCAGATCGCGCGGTCCCCTGATTCGGGAAAGCAGAGCCACCCGTGCCTCCTTGCATTGAGCTGATCGAGCCTGCCGATTGCCCGAGTCTAATGTTCCGACCGCGATCTTGGTCATGCGGCCGTGCGTTGTGCATCACGCGCGCAGCAGTGCCCGGCACCGCCGTCGCGGTGCCGGGCACTGAGTGGTCGGTCAGGCCCTGTCAGGCACGACCAGCCGTCTTCTGCGTCTTGCGGGTGATCGAGTCGATCACGACCGTCGCCAGCAGGACACCACCGGTGATCATGTACTGGATCGGCGTGGCGATGCCCTCGAGGGCCAGGCCGTACTGGATCGAGACGATCACCATGACGCCCAGGAGGGCGTTCCAGGTGCGGCCCCGGCCACCGAAGAGGCTGGTGCCGCCGATCACGGCCGCGGCGATGACGTTCATCAGCAGGTCACCGGCACCGGCGCTCTGGTTGGCCGCCGCGATCTTGGAGGCCCAGAACAGACCGCCGACCGCCGCGAACAGCCCGGCCAGGGCGAACACCGAGATCCGGACCGCCGTGACGTTGATACCGGCACGGCGGGATGCCTCGACGCTGCCGCCGAGCGCGAAGATCTTGCGACCGTACGCGGTGCGGCGGAGCACGAAGTCCGTGATCACGAGGACGGCCAGGAACAGCACCAGCGCCAGGGGCAGGCCCTTGTACTGGTTGAACATGGCCGCGGCCGCGAACGCGATGACTGCAAGGATCACCGTGCGCATCACGATGTCGGAGACCGGCCGGGACGGGATGTTCGCCGCGGCGCGACGGCGGTTGTCGAAGAACGACGACAGGAAGAACGCGGCCACGGCGACGGCGGCGAGACCGTAGGCAGCCGCGATGTCCGAGAAGTAGTACGTGGTCAGCTGACCGACGACACCTTCGCCGTCCAGGTTGATGGTGCCGTTCTCACCGAGCAGCTGGAGCATGAAGCCCAGCCAGAACAGCAGGCCCGCCAGGGTGACGGCGAACGCGGGCGCGCCGATCCTGGCGAAGAAGAAGCCGTGGAGGGCGCCGATGGCCGCGCCGGCGGCGAGGGCGACGAGCACGGCGAGCCACTCGTTCATCCCGTGGGTGACGCTCAGGACGGCGACGAGCGCACCGGAGACACCGCTGACCGATCCGACCGACAGGTCGATCTCGCCGAGCAGCAGGACGAAGATGATGCCGACGGCCATCATGCCGGTGGCGACCATCGTGACCGCGATGTTGCTCAGGTTCTCCGCGGACAGGAACTGCGAGTTCAGGCTCTGGAAGATCGCCGCGATGATGATCAGGCCGATGACGACCGGGATGGAGCCCAGGTCACCGGCGTGCATCTTGCGCTTGAACTCGGAGAGGTACCCCTTGAGGCCCTGCTCGCGCACGAGCAGCCGGGGGTCGACAGCGGTGAGCGCGTCGTGGGCGGCGTCCGGGTTGACGACCGGCGCGTCGACGGGCGTGGAGGTCTTTTTGGTGCTCACTTCTGAACCTCCGAGCTGCGCGCCGCGCGGCGGGTCACGGCGTTGTCCGTGGCGCCGGTGATGGCGGAGATGATCTCTTCCTGCGAGGTCGACTTGACCTCGAAGACGCCGTTGTTCCGGCCGAGCCGGAGGACGGCGACCTTGTCGGCGACCGCCTTGACGTCGGCCATGTTGTGGCTGATGAGGATCACGGCGTGGCCGCGTTCCCGCAGCCGCTCCACGAGGTCGAGCACCTGTGCGGTCTGCTCGACACCGAGGGCGGCGGTGGGCTCGTCGAGGATGACGAGCTTGGGCTCACCGAGCATCGAACGGGCGATGGCCACCGTCTGCCGCTGGCCGCCGGAGAGCGACGCGATCGGGATGCGGACACTGGGGATCCGGATCGACAGCGTCTTCAGCAGTTCGAGGGCACGGCGCTCCATCTCGACCTCGTCGAGCACGCCGCGCTTGCGCAGCTCCCGGCCGAGGTAGAGGTTGCCGACGACATCGATGTTGTCGCACAGCGCGAGGTCCTGGTAGACGGTCGCGATACCGAGGTGCTGGGCGTCGTGCGGGCGGTTGATCGAGACGCCCTTGCCCTCCCATTCGATGGCACCTTCGTCGATGGGATGCACGCCGGCGATCGTCTTGACCAGCGTGGACTTTCCGGCGCCGTTGTCGCCCACCAGGGCGACCACTTCACCGGCGTGGACCTCAAGCTCTACGTCGGTGAGCGCCTGGACGGCACCGAACCGCTTGGAGACCCCGCGCAACGCCAACACGGGCGTAGCGGACACGTGAACCATCTCCTTCGCCGCCTGACCGGCGGGGATGCCGCGCCGGGGGAAGGTGGCGCGGAGGCTGAGCAGAGAGATAAGAAGGGGCTGAGTTCCGACCGGTGCCCCGCCCAGCGGCGGGGGCTGGATGGCGGGGCAGGGGCACCGGAAGGTTTCTGCGGGCCCGGGAGGTCCCGGGCCGGAGCCGTGGACCCCGAGGGTCCTGGCGCCGGCGGGCTGCCCTACTTGATGCCGAGCTTGTCGCAGGCGGCCTTGAACTTCGGCGTGCAGATCTCGGCGACGGTGTAGACGCCGTCCTTGATCACCGTGTCGTTGATGTTGTCCTTGGTCAGCGAGACGACCGGGACGAGGACCGACGGAATGCCCTTGGTGGTGGGGCTGTCGACCTTCTCCTTGGCGATCGAGTCGAGCGACTCGCCCTTGGCGAGCGCCACAGCCATCTCGGCGGCGGCCGCGGCCTCCGGCGCGTACGGCTTGTAGACGCTCATGAACTGCTCACCCGCGACGATGCGCTGCACACCGGCGAGCTCGGCGTCCTGGCCGGTGACCGGCGGGAGCGGGGAGATACCGGCGGCCTTGAGGGCGGTGATGATGCCGCCCGCCATGCCGTCGTTCGCGGAGTAGACGCCGACGATCTTGTCCTTGCCGAGGGCCGAGATCGCGGCCTCCATGTTGGCGTTGGCGTTCTCCGGCTTCCACTCCTTGGTGTCGTACTCCTTGCCGACCGTCACCTTGCCGCCCAGCTCGGCCTTGGCGCCCTTCTTGAACAGCGCGGCGTTCGGGTCGGTGATGGCACCGTTCATCATGACGATCTGACCGTCCTTGGCCTTGTCGCCCAGGGCCTCGACCAGGGCCTTGCCCTGCACGTGGCCGACCTCTTCGTTGTCGAACGAGGTGTAGGCGTCGATCGGGCCCTCGGCGAGGCGGTCGAAGGCGACGACGGGGATGTCCGCGTCCTTGGCCTTCTTCACGGCGCCGGCGATCGCCTTGGAGTCGACGGCGTCCACGATCAGCGCGTCGACCTTGTTGGTGATCATGGTGTCGACCTGCTGCGTCTGCAGCGTGGCGTCCTGCTTGGCGTTGGCGTAGACGATCTTACCCTTGCCACCGGTGAGCTCGCTGATCTTCTCCTCGATGAGCGGCTTGTCGAACTTCTCGTAGCGAGCGGTCTGGTTCTCCGGAAGGAGCAGACCGATCGTGACGTCGTCGCCCTTCGCGGCGCCCGACTCCTTGGTCTCGTCCCCGTCCCCGGCCTGGCCGCAGGCGGCGAGCGAGACAGCCATCGCAGAGGCAGCGACAGCAACGGCGGCACGACGCAGATGTGCGTTCACGATGTAAACCTCCCTGACGAGGCCGCGTCGTTGCGGCCGAGGTGGCTGGAAGTCAACTCGGCCCCGCCGTCAGCGTCAAGGAGTAAATCCTTAACGAGATGACAACGGTGCCATTCGTTATCTAAGTGAAGGCGGGGGCCCCGGTGGGTACGGCACTGTCCAGAAGGGATGAATCACCCATTTCGCTGAGCACGAGGGCCAGGGCGCCGAGGACTTCGGCGCGTCCGCCGAGCGCTCCGGGAGCCACCGAGAGCTGCCTCGCCGCACTGGGGATGGCATAACGGGAGACGGACTCGCGGATCGGTCCGAGTACCAACTCTCCAGCTTCCGCCAGATCGCCGCCGAGCACCACTCTGCTGGGATTGAGCAGGTTGCAGAGGTTCGCCACGCCGCTGCCGATGTGACGGCCCACGTCGGCCACGACACGGCGGCACCCCGGGTCTCCCTCGCGGGCCAGCTGCACGACGCGCTCCATGGTCAGCTCGGCGCCGTGGCTGGACTGGAGGAGGGGCAGGACGTAGCGGGCGGCGGTGAAGGTCTCCAGGCAGCCGCGGTTGCCGCAGCGGCACACGGGGCCCGACTCGTCGAGCGTGATGTGCCCGATCTCCCCCGCCGTGCCACCGGGCCCGCGGTAGATCTGACCGTCTATGACGAGCCCGGCACCCACACCGCTGGCGACCTTGATGTACGCCAGGTCCTTGACCCCGCGTCCGCTCCCCCAGACCAGCTCGCCGAGTGCGCCCAGGTTGGCGTCGTTGTCGACGTACACCGGCACGCCCAGGCGCGCGGAGAGCTCCTGGCTGGGGTTGATGCCCGTCCAGCCCGGCAGGATGGCCGTGGAGCCCAGCGTGCCCGACTCCACGTCGATGGGCCCCGGGACACCGAGGCCGACGCCGATGACCTTTCCGGGGCCGATCCCGGTGGCCTCGATCAACCGGTTGACCAGGGCCTCTGCACGGCCGAAGCCCTGTGCCGACGAGGCGTCCACGTCCAGCGGCTCGGACTCCTCGGCCAGCACCTGGTGGGCGAGGTTGCCGATCGCGACGCGCAGATGGGTGTGGCCGAAGTCGACCCCGATCACGATGCCCGCGTCGCCGCTGAGCGAGACGCTGCGGGCGCGCCTGCCACCTGCGGAGGTGGGCGTCACCTCGACCGTGCCGCCGTCCTTCAGCTCACGGACGATGTTGGAGACCGTGGCCGCGGAGAGGCCGGTGCTCCTGGCGATCTCCGCCTGCGTGAGCGAGCCGGCCATGCGCACCGCGCGCACCACCCGCTCGAGGTTGGCCCGGTGCAGAGATGTCTGCGATCCCGGAGTCTCCATTGACTCATCCACTCCTGCCCCCGGTGGGCGGCACGACGACCGCCCCCGGCCGGGGCCGTGACTCATGAACCCCGACGTCTTTCCAACTTGTGAACTCTGAGTTCAACTCTCGGGGGGTTATTACGTCAAGACCTTGAGCGTGGCCAACCTCGGATGAGCGGGTGCGGCGAAACGGAGAAACCGCCCGCCCCCGCGCGGGTGCGCGGCGGCGGGCGGCCCGGAATCCGGTGCGGTTTGTTACTTGCCGGTGCGGTTTGTTACTTGAGCGTGCCCGCGGTGAGACCGGACTGGACGTGCCGCTGGAAGGAGAGGTAGACGACGATCACCGGGAGCATGGCGATCGTCATACCGGCGAAGATCACCGGCAGGTCGCCCTCGTAGCCCTGCTGCTGGTTGAGCAGCACCAGTCCCTGGGTCAGCACCGACCGGTCCTTGTCGAAGCCGCTCTGCTGCTGCATCAGGGTCATCGGCAGGATGTACTGATTCCACTGGCCCAGCACGTTGAAGATGCCGACGCTGAGCAGGCCGGGCTTGGCCATCGGCACCATGACCTGGAAGAAGATCCGGGTGTGGGAGGCGCCGTCGATGACCGCGGCCTCATGGATGGCGGTCGGCAGCGTCCGGAAGAACGCGTGCATGAAGAAGACGGTGAACGGCAGCGAGTAGGCGACGTACACCAGGATCAGACCCTGGTACGTGTTGAGCATGCCGAGCATGTCGACCAGGAAGTACAGGGGCACCAGGCCCAGGTACACGGGGAACATCGCGCCGGCGACGAAGAAGTAGTAGAAGAAGCGGTTTCCCGGGAACTCGTAGCGGGCCAGCACGTACGCCGCCATCGCGCCGAGCAGCATGGTGAGCGGGATGGAGAAGGCGAGCACGATCAGGGTGTTGGCGAAGTAGTCGCCGATCCCCTTCTCCCAGGCGCGGCCGAAGGCGTCGAAGTTCCAGTTCGACGGCCAGGACCAGGCGCTGGCTCCGATCTCCGTGTCGGTCTTGAAGGAACCGAGCAGCAGCCAGATGAGCGGCAGCACGATCATCACGGCCCACAGGATGAGGAAGCCGTGCGAGAAGACGTTGAGGACCTTGCCCTCGCTCTCGCCGCCGGAGGTTCCTCGAGGCGCTCCGTCGCCGTTGTTCGAGCCGCGCGGGCCGGGCACGGCGTCCTTCGTGACGCCGGGGATCAACCGGGTGTTCGACATGGCGTGGTTCCCCGCTCAGTATTCGATGCGCTCGCGGCGGCTGACCCGCAGCGTGACGAGGGACAGGATCAGCGTGAGGACCAGGATCACCACGCCCATCGCGCAGGCGTAGCCGCTCTTCCCGAAGGAGAGGAAGTTACGCATCAGATAGGTCGCCATGACTTCGCTGTTGTGGTCCGGACCGCCGCCGTAACTGTTGCCCGGTGTCATGACCGAGATCAGGGCGAAGCAGTCCATGGCCAGAATGGCGAGATAGACCCATGCCGTCTGCACGGTGTCCCACAGCAGTGGGAGCGTCACCCGGAAGAAGGACTGGGTACGGCTGGCGCCGTCGAGCAGTGCGGCTTCGTAGATCTCCTTGGGAACCGACTGCATTGCGGCGGAGAAGAGTACGAGATAGAAACCGACGCCCCACCACAGCAGCACGAAGGCCACGCACCACAGCACGAGATCGGGCTCGTTGAGCCATTCGATCGGGTGAGCCGGATCGGAGAGACCGAGTTTGATGAAGATGCCGTTGATCAGGCCGGCGACATCGCCGCGGTAGATCGCCCGCCAGAGCACGGCGAGGATGGCGATCGACAGCACGTGCGGAACAAAGAAAAGGATCTTGTAGAGACCTGATCCCTTCACTCCGCGGATTCCACCGGAGCCACCCCGCCCGCCCACGTTCACCATGAAGGCGAAGAAGAGGGCGAGCAGGATGGTCCCGATGGGGAGGAAAATCAGCAGCAGGATGTTGTGCCACAGGGCCTTCAGGAACACCTCGTCGGCGAACAACGCGGTGTAGTTGTCGAGTCCGACGAAACTCATCTCCTGCGACTGGCCCTGCCAGTTCGTGAAGGAGTATCCGAAGGTCTGCACATACGGCCAGATCATGAAGACCGCGTACAGCACGACCGGAACGATCAGAAATCCGGTGACGAACCGGTACTTTCCCTGTTGCATGGCACCCTGTCCCTGGTTTCCCGACCTCGGCTACGGACGCTTGTTGTTCTTGCTCGCCGGGTCCTTGGCCGCCTTGTCGACCGCGGCCTGCGCCCGCTTGAGCCATTCGTTCGGCTGAATACGCTTGGCCATCAGCTCGGCGGACGCGGTGCGGATGGACTCGTCCATCTCGCTGTACCAGTTGATGTAGAAGTAGTCGAACCGCTGCTCGACGGGACAGGCGTCGACGGCCTCGATGGCCGACTTGGTGCCGGGGCGCAGGCTGACACCCTTGTCGACACCGTCCTGCAGGATGGTCAGCGAGTTGGCCTCCTGGGCGAACTTCGTCGACCACTCCTTCGACAGCATCATCCGCAGGAACTCCATGCCACCGGCCTTGTTCTTGGCCTTCTCCGGGACGATGAACGGCTCACCGGCACCGGCCCGGATCGCCTCGAAGGGCAGCTTGCTGTCGGGCAGCAGCGGCATCGGCAGGAACTTCATGTCGAAGTCGGCCGGTGTCTGCTTCAGCTGCTCGTTCTCCAGCCACGAGCCGGAGGGGATGAAGACCGCCTTGCCCTCGTTCCACGCCGTCTGCGACTCGATGTGGTCGAGGGAGTTGGTGCCCGGCATGAGCAGGCCCTTGTCGACGATCTCGTAGATCGCCTCGATGGACTGCTTGGCGACGTCACTGCCGACGAACGCCTTGGGGTCGAGGTTGTCGATCGCCTTCATCGCGTCCAGACCACCGGTCTTGGCGATCAGGTCCATGATCATGACGTTGATGTAGTACGGGTGCTTGCCCTGGTGGGCGAGGCCGCCGATGCCGGCCTTCTTGGCATCCTGCATGATCTCCAGGAAGGCGTCCCAGGTCTTCGGGACCTCCCAGCCCTTCTCCTTGAAGAGCTTGCCCGAGTACCAGACTCCCCAGACGGTGTAGACGTAGTTGAGGGAGTGCATCTTGCCGCCGATGAAGCCCTTGTCGGCGGTGCCGGGGATCAGGACGTCCTTGACCTTCTTGTCCGGGTCGTCGACCGAAGGCGCGTCGAGGAGCTCCGTGAGGTCGGCCAGCTGCGCATTCTTGTGCAGCACGTCGAGCTTGATCTGCTGCGCACCGGAGTTGTCGACGACGTCCGGCGGGTTGCCCGCGTTGAAGCGGGGCTGGAGCTTGCCGGTGATCTCCTGGGTGCCCAGGTGGCTGATCTGCGGGCCCCACGTGGCCTTGTAGAGCTTTTCCCACTCGATGGCGTACTGGTCGCCGAAGCCGCCCTTGAAGATGACAACGTCAAGGGTGCCGCCCTTGGTGACGCCGAACGGGTTGCTCTTCGTCACCTCGCCCTTCTGCTTCTCCTGGTCGTCACCGCTGCCGCTGCTCGCGCACGCGGACAGGAAACTCATGGTCGGCACGGCAATCAGACCGAGGGCGGCCGACCGCTTGATCAGATTTCGACGGCTGAGGCCCTCATTGTTTTCGTGGGCGGAGGTGGATCCCATGCTCAAGTCCTCGCCTTCATCAGGACTCAGGCGGTAGGCCGGTCGCCCGTCCGTCTCACCTCAGGCGAAGGGCCCCGCCACCGCGGTCAGTTGCTGGGCCCTCCCGAAGGGAAACCCAGTGAAGCTCGGGTTGTGCTCACGGCCGGCAGCGGGAACGGACGATTCAACGACTGCCGGTCAGTGTGCACCGACCGTCGCCGTCCCCCCTGCCCGCACCCTTGTGGAACTGCTTTGCGGACGCCGACAGGTATAGTCCACTTCCCGCCAGGTGAGCAAGATCGAATGCAAGGTTGGACGGCAGTCTTTCCCGAGTTGAGACCTCGCGGATACATCAGCCCCGTGTGCACCCATACGGCCACCGCATTATTCGCGGAATGCCTCATTCCGACCGGCTCCACCGCCAACACCCTTGACACCGTACGACACTTACCTCCCTACTGGATCCTGCGCTTTGCGCCTGACAACGTTGTCCATGCGCCCTTCCCCTGGAGGAATGACCCGGGATGCAGCCCAGACCCCGACCCCGGCAACGACAAATCCACGCGGTCACCCTGGCGGTGAGCGCCTCACTCCTCGTGTTGACGGCTCCCTCGGCCGCCGTCGCCCTCCCCTCGCAGCCCGGACAACCGAACGCGGCGGACCGGGAATTCGCGTCATCCTTCGAAGCGGACGAAGCGCAGCCCGATTGGCGCAATACCGTGGAAGTCGGTGCCGACGGCAAGAAGCGGGCATCGGGTGTCGATGGCGGCTTCTCCAGCGGAATTCCGGGCAATGTCACCGACAAGGTGATCGAACTGCGCGCCAGCGACGAGAACGGCGGCGGCGGCGAGACCAAGGAGAACCTGGTCGATCTGCTGCCGAGCAGCAAATGGCTGGGATTCGAGCCCACGGCGTGGATCGAGTTCGACACCGACGCACCGGTCAAGGTCGCCACCTACGCGATGACGTCCGCCAACGACCACGCCGAGCGCGACCCCAGGGACTGGACGCTCAAGGGCTCGGCCGACGGCAAGACCTGGACCGTGCTGGACACCCGCACGGACGAGACGTTCGCCAAGCGCTTCGAGACCAGGACGTACGACATAGGCGCGCCCTCCGAGGTGACCGCCTACGCGCACTACCGGCTGGAGATCACCAAGAACAACGGTGCCTCCGACGCCACCCAGCTGGCCGACGTCCAGTTCTCGAACGGGGACACCTCCACCCCCGTTCCCGACGACATGCGCACCCAGATCGACCGCGGCCCCAGCGGCTCCCCCACCGCCAAGGCCGGGGCCGGCTTCACCGGCAAGCGCGCGCTGAAGTACGCGGGCACGCACCAGCCGGACGGCCGGGCCTATTCGTACAACAAGGTCTTCGACGTCGATGTGGCCGTGCGCCGCGACACCGAACTGTCGTACAAGATCTTCCCGGCCATGGCGGAGACGGACCTCAACTACCCCGCCACCAACGTCTCGGTGGACCTCGCCTTCACCGACGGCACCTACCTGAGCGATCTGAAGGCCGTCGACTCGCACGGCGGACTGCTGACCCCCGAGGGCCAGGGCGCCGCGAAGCGGCTGTACGTCAACCAGTGGAACGCCGTCGCCTCCGGCATCGGCACGGTGGCCGCCGGCAAGACGGTCGACCGGGTGCTGGTGGCGTACGACGCCCCCAAGGGGCCGGGGAAGTTCCAGGGCTGGCTCGACGACGTCACGATCGGGCCCAAGGCGCCCGAGAAGCGGCTCGCCCATCTCTCGGACTACGCCTCGACGACCCGCGGAACCAACTCCAGCGGCTCGTTCTCCCGTGGCAACACCTTCCCCGCCACGGCCGTCCCGCACGGCTTCAACTTCTGGACCCCGGTGACCAACGCCGAGTCCAAGAGCTGGCTGTACGAGTACGCCCGCGGCAACAACGGGGACAACCTGCCGACCGTGCAGGCCTTCAGCACCAGCCATGAGCCGAGCCCCTGGATGGGCGACCGGCAGACCTTCCAGGTGATGCCGTCGGCCGCCGCCGGCACCCCGGACACCTCGCGCACCGCCCGGGCACTGCCCTTCAAGCACGACAACGAGACGGCCCGTCCGCACTACTACGGCGTCACGTTCGAGAACGGCCTCAAGGCCGAGATGACGCCGACCGATCACGCGGCGATGATGCGCTTCACCTACCCCGGTGACGACGCGAGCGTGATCTTCGACAACGTCACCAAGGAGGGCGGGCTCACCCTCGATCCCAAGACGCGCTCCTTCACCGGCTACTCCGACGTCAAGAGCGGTCTGTCCACCGGCGCCACCCGGCTGTTCGTGTACGGCGTCTTCGACGCGCCGGTCACCGACTCGGCCGCGGACGGCGTCAGCGGTCGACTCCGCTTCGACGCGGGCAAGGACCGCACCGTCAATCTGCGCATCGCCACCTCGCTGATCGGCATCGACCAGGCGAAGAAGAACCTGGCCGACGAGATCCCGGCGGGCACCCGCTTCGAGCGCGTGCGCGACAAGGCGCAGGACGCGTGGGACGAGCTGCTGGGGAAGCTCGAGGTCGAGGGCGCCACCCGCGACCAGCTGACCACGCTGTACTCCAGCCTCTACCGCCTGTACCTGTACCCGAACTCCGGTTTCGAGAACACGGGCACCACGTCCCGCCCGAAGCACCAGTACGCGAGCCCGTTCTCGCCGATGACCGGCCCCGACACCCCGACCCGTACCGGCGCGAAGATCGTCGACGGCAAGGTGTACGTCAACAACGGCTTCTGGGACACCTACCGCACGACCTGGCCCGCGTACTCCTTCCTCACCCCGAAGAAGGCCGGCGAACTGGTGGACGGCTTCGTCCAGCAGTACAAGGACGGCGGCTGGATCTCACGGTGGTCCTCGCCCGGCTACGCGGACCTGATGACGGGCACCAGCTCGGACGTCGCCTTCGCCGACGCGTACGTCAAGGGAGTCGGCTTCGACGCCGAGGCCGCGTACGACGCGGCGCTGAAGAACGCGTCCGTCGTCCCGCCGTCGTCGGGTGTGGGCCGCAAGGGCATGGAGACCTCGCCGTTCCTCGGCTACGCCTCCACCTCCACCCATGAGGGCCTGTCCTGGTCGTTGGAGGGCTACCTCAACGACTACGGCATCGCCGAGATGGGCAAGGCGCTGTACAAGAAGACGAAGAAGGCCCGCTACAAGGAGGAGTCGGAGTACTTCCTCAACCGGGCGCGCAACTACGTCACGCTCTTCGACACGAAGGCCGGCTTCTTCCAGGGCCGCAACCTCAAGGGCGACTGGCGGGTTCCGTCGGACCAGTACGACCCGCGGGTGTGGGGTTACGACTACACCGAGACGAACGGCTGGGGATACGCCTTCACGGCGCCCCAGGACAGCCGGGGTCTCGCGAACCTGTACGGGGGCCGCTCGGCGCTCGGCGGGAAGCTCGACACCTACTTCGCCACGCCGGAGACCGCCTCGCCGGAGTTCGTCGGATCGTACGGCTCCGTCATCCATGAGATGACCGAGGCACGCGACGTGCGGATGGGCATGTACGGCCACTCCAACCAGGTCGCCCATCACGCCACCTACATGTACAACGCGGCTTCGCAGCCGTGGAAGACGCAGGAGAAGGTGCGCGAGGTGCTCTCGCGCCTCTACACCGGCAGCGAGATAGGGCAGGGCTACCACGGCGACGAGGACAACGGGGAGCAGTCGGCCTGGTACCTCTTCTCCGCGCTCGGCTTCTACCCGCTCGTGATGGGCAGCGGCGAGTACGCCATCGGCTCCCCGCTGTTCACCAAGGCGACCGTGCACCTCGACAACGGGCGCGAGCTGGTGGTGAAGGCCCCGAAGAACAGCGCGAAGAACATCTACGTCCAGGGCCTGAAGGTCAACGGCAAGAAGTGGAACTCCACGTCCCTGCCGCACGAGATCGTCGCCAAGGGCGGCACGCTCGAGTTCTCGATGGGCTCGAAGCCGTCCGCGTGGGGGTCGGGCAAGAACGCCGCACCCGTCTCCATCACGCAGGACGACAAGGTTCCCGCACCGCGTCACGACACGATCACGGGCTCGGGTCCGCTGTTCGACAACACCTCGGGCACGTCCGCCGAGTTCACGTCCGTCGAACTGCCGGTGGCCTCCGGCACCCGCGCGGTGCAGTACACCCTGACCTCGGCCGCGAAGGACAAGGCCCCGGCGGGCTGGGTCCTGCAGGGGTCTGCCGACGGCAAGGCGTGGACCGATCTGGACAAGCGCTCGGGTCAGTCGTTCGCCTGGGACAGGCAGACCAGGGCATTCACGGTCGACACGCCCGGCGCGTACGCGCACTACCGGCTGGTGGCCGTCGGCTCGGGGACGCTCGCCGAGGTCGAACTGCTCGGCTAGGGAGGGGTGTTCCCTCGGGAGCACACCTCCGCCCCACAATCGAATTCATGTGTGAAGGCCGTATGGAAGGATTAAGGTGAAACCGTGGCTCGCCTCGCCTCGCGAGGCGAGCCACGTTCTGTCTACCTTCCCGTTTGGAGAACTACGTGGCCGAACTTTCTGGCCTCAAGCGCGGCCGGGCACGTGCCCGTCTCGCTGCCGCGGCAACTGCCGCGGCCCTGCTCGTCACCGGCACGGTCGCGGGTACCGCGTCCGCCGCCGACAAGCCCGCGCCGTCCGCGGCGGCGCAGGACGCGACCGGCGCGCCCACGAAGGGCAGCTCCGCCTTCGGCGCGCAGGACGTTGCCGCCGATGCCCCGGTGAACGGCCTGTACGGCGTCAACGGCGCGGGTGATCTGTACGGTTACGGCCCGAATGGCACAGGCGGTCTCGACAGCCGTCAGCTCCTGGGCTACGGCTGGGACATCATCAAGCACGGCACGCAGGTGGACCACGACTCCGACGGCAGCGCCGACGGCATCTGGGAGATCAACAGCGCCGGCGGCATGTACTACGCCAAGTTCGGCGGTGACCCGATCCATGTCGGCAACGGCTGGGGCATCTACAACCAGTTCGTCTCGCCGGGCAACCTCGCCGGTGCGGCGGCCGACGACCTGATCGCCCGTGACTCGGCCGGTGTCCTGTGGATCTACCTGGGCTACGGCGACGGCAAGCTGACGGCCCGCAAGAAGGTCGGCAGCGGCTGGAACACGTTCAACCAGATCACCGGCAAGGGCGATCTGACCGGCGACGGCAAGGCCGACATCGTCGCCCGTGACACCGCCGGCGTGCTGTGGCTCTACAAGGGCACCGGCAGCCACACGGCGCCGTTCGCCGCCCGCACGAAGATCGGCGGCGGCTGGAACCTCTTCAACAAGCTCGTCTCCGTCGGCGACATCGACATCGACGGCAAGACGGACCTGATCGCCCGTGACACCGCGGGCGCGCTGTGGCTCTACAAGGGCACGGGCAACGCCGCGTCCCCCTTCAAGCCGCGCGTGAAGATCGGCAACAGTGGCTGGAACACCTACCGCCTGATGTTCTGAGGCAGGTGTCGCCCGATGTTCTGAGGGCGCCCATGCGGCAGGGCCGCGCTCCCCTTCCGGGAGTGCGGCCCTGTCGTCGTTCGGAGGAGTGAACTCCTGTGTTCCCGGCGGGCCTCAGGAATACCGTCCGCGCCTGTCGTCAGCCCGCGCCGGCAGGCGGTCAGTCGTCGTCGGTGTCCTCGTGGATGATCGTGCCGTTGTCGGCGTTCACCTCGAAGTCGGTCTTACTCCAGTAGGAGTCGATCACGTCGACCGCCCAGACGATGTCGTTGGTCTCGTTCTCGTGCAGGTCGGCCGCGGTGACCGTTCCCTGCTTCCGCTGGGTGGCGGCCTTGGCCGCCTGCTGGGCGGTCTGGGAGGCCCCGGCGACCAGCCGGGCCGTCTCCTGCTTGTCCTCGGCGTCCTGACCGGATTCCGGGCTGGATTCGAGCACCTTCCCGGTGACCGCGTCACTCCGTACGACGTGGACCGTGCCGTCCTTCTCGGCCACTTCGGCGAACCACACCGGGCTGCCGGTTCCCGAGCCGGCCGTCGCCGACGGGCTGACCGTCTCGCTGTCCTGGTCCTCGTCGTCCACGCCTTCCAGGTGCAGGTCGATCAGCGTGCCCCCGGACACCTCGCCGACCGCCGTCGCGGCGGCCTTGTCGAAGGTGATCTCGGTGGCCTCCAGCACCTGCTTGCGCTGCTGCTGCTTCTGTGTCAGCTTTCCGGTGGCCGTCGGCGTCGTGGTGCTCTGCGGAACGGCTTTCGCGGCCTCGGTCGTGGGCGTGCTCGTCGCGCTCTCCGCGTTCCGGCCGCATCCCGTCACCAGGACGGCCGCGGCGAGCACGAAGAGCGCACCCGCCACCTTGAGGTTCCGCGCACGCGGGAAGGGGCTGTTCGTTCGTCGGGGTTGGAGTCTCATGCACGCATGACTTGCCCTTCGAGGAACCGGAGATGTTGTCCACCGCGCAGCGTCACTCGATCGACCGGACCGCTCAGCCGGTCGGGCGGCCCGCCGCGTGCTGCCGGCCACGCCGAAGGGGCCGCATCCCGTCACCGGGATGCGGCCCCTTCGCGTCGTTCCGCAGGCGTCAGCCGCGGATCAGGTTGCGCAGCACGTACTGCATGATGCCGCCGTTGCGGTAGTAGTCCGCCTCACCGGGGGTGTCGATGCGGACGACCGCGTCGAACTCCACACCGGAGTCGGTGGTGACCTTGACCGTGCGCGGCGTGGTGCCGTCGTTGAGCTCGGTCACGCCGGTGAAGGAGAAGGTCTCCTCGCCGGTCAGACCCAGCGCCTCGGCGGAAGCGCCCTCCGGGAACTGCAGGGGCAGGACACCCATGCCGATCAGGTTCGAGCGGTGGATGCGCTCGTACGACTCGGCGATGACGGCCTTGACGCCGAGGAGCGCGGTGCCCTTGGCCGCCCAGTCGCGGGACGAACCGGAGCCGTACTCCTTGCCCGCCAGGATGACGAGCGGGGTGCCCGCGGCCTGGTAGTTCTGCGAGGCGTCGTAGATGAACGACACCGGGCCGTCGGCCTGCGTGAAGTCGCGGGTGTAGCCGCCCTCCGTGCCGGGCGCGATCTGGTTGCGCAGACGGATGTTGGCGAACGTGCCGCGGATCATGACCTCGTGGTTGCCGCGGCGCGAACCGTAGCTGTTGAAGTCACGGCGCTCGACGCCGTGCTCCGTGAGGTACTTGCCGGCCGGGGTGTCGGCCTTGATGGCACCGGCCGGGGAGATGTGGTCGGTGGTGACCGAGTCGCCCAGCTTGGCCAGCACGCGCGCACCGGCGATGTCGGAGACCGGGGTGGTCTCCATCGTCATGCCCTCGAAATAAGGGGGCTTGCGCACGTAGGTCGACTGCGGGTCCCACTCGAAGGTGTTGCCGGTGGGGATCGCCAGCGCCTGCCACTGGGCGTCGCCCGCGAAGACGTCGGCGTAGGACTTGTTGAACATGTCCTCGCCGATGGCGTTGGCGACGACGTCGTTGACCTCGGCCTCGGTCGGCCAGATGTCCTGCAGGTAGACCGGCTTGCCCTCGGTGTCGATGCCGAGCGCGTCCTTGGTGATGTCCACCTTCATCGAACCGGCGAGGGCGTACGCGACGACCAGCGGCGGGGATGCCAGGTAGTTCATCTTGACGTCGGGGTTGATGCGGCCCTCGAAGTTCCGGTTGCCGGAGAGGACCGAGGTGACGGCGAGGTCGTGGTCGTTGACGGCCTTGGAGACCTCCTCCGGCAGCGGGCCGGAGTTGCCGATGCAGGTGGTGCAGCCGTAACCGACCAGGTTGAAGCCGACCTTGTCGAGGTACGGGGTCAGGCCCGCCTTGTCGAAGTAGTCGGTGACGACCTTCGAGCCCGGGGCGAGGGTGGTCTTGACCCACGGCTTGCGGGTCAGGCCCTTCTCCACGGCCTTCTTCGCGACGAGCGCGGCGGCGACCATGACGTACGGGTTCGAGGTGTTGGTGCAGGAGGTGATCGCGGCGACGGTGACGGCGCCGTGGTCGATCTCGTAGGTGGACCCGTCGGGGGCGGTCACGGTGACCGGCTTCGACGGGGCGCCGTTCGGAGTGTTGGCCGGGGAGTCGGAGGCCGGGAAGGACTCCTTGCCCGCCTCGTCAACGGTGTCCACGTAGTTGCGCACGTCCTGTGCGAACTGCTGGGCGGCGTTCGCGAGGACGATGCGGTCCTGCGGGCGCTTCGGGCCGGCGATGGAGGGGACGACCGTGGAGAGGTCGAGCTCCAGCTTCTCGGAGAAGTCGGGCTCGGCCGCCGGGTCGAGCCAGAGGCCCTGCTCCTTGGCGTACGCCTCGACGAGGGCGACCTGCTGCTCGCTGCGGCCGGTCAGCTTGAGGTACTTCAGGGTCTCGCCGTCGATCGGGAAGATCGCGGCGGTGGAGCCGAACTCCGGCGACATGTTGCCGATGGTGGCGCGGTTGGCGAGGCTCGTCGCCGCCACACCCTCACCGTAGAACTCGACGAACTTGCCGACGACGCCGTGCTTGCGCAGCATCTCGGTGATCGTGAGCACCAGGTCGGTGGCGGTGGTGCCGGGCTTGAGCTCACCGGTCAGCTTGAAGCCGACGACGCGCGGGATGAGCATGGAGACCGGCTGGCCGAGCATGGCGGCCTCGGCCTCGATACCGCCGACGCCCCAGCCGAGCACACCGAGGCCGTTGACCATGGTGGTGTGGGAGTCGGTGCCGACGAGGGTGTCGGGGTACGCCTGGCCGCCTCGGACCATGACGGTGCGGGCCAGGTGCTCGATGTTCACCTGGTGGACGATGCCGGTGCCGGGCGGGACGACCTTGAACTCGTCGAAGGCGGTCTGGCCCCAGCGCAGGAACTGGTAGCGCTCCTTGTTGCGGCCGTACTCCAGCTCGACGTTCTGGCCGAAGGCGTCCGCCGTGCCGAACTTGTCCGCGATGACGGAGTGGTCGATGACCAGCTCTGCCGGGGCCAGCGGGTTGATCTTCGCCGGGTCGCCGCCGAGCTCCTTGACGGCCTCACGCATGGTGGCGAGGTCGACGACACAGGGAACACCGGTGAAGTCCTGCATGATCACGCGGGCCGGCGTGAACTGGATCTCCTGGCTGGGCTGGGCCTGCGAGTCCCAGCTCCCGAGCGCCCGGATGTGGTCGGCGGTGATGTTCGCGCCGTCCTCGGTGCGGAGGAGGTTCTCCAGGAGGACCTTGAGGCTGTAGGGGAGGCGCGCGGAGCCCTCGACCTTGTCCAGCCTGAAGATCTCGTACGACTCGTCGCCCACGCGCAGCGTGCTGCGGGCGTCGAAGCTGTTCGCCGACACGACAGTCTCCTTCATCAATGTGCGCGTACTACGTCCCATGCTGCCGCCACGGCTCCTCGCCGATCCGCTAAGGTAAGGCTTAGTTAGGCAACCCTTACCGACTGGCGGCTTGCGGTACGCCTTCGGCAGATATCTCGATGTCGAGATAACTCTAGTACATGACCGCTGCGGGGTCATGCCCGGACACCCGTTGTCCTGTCTCACTGCCTGCCGGCTCGGGCCCGGTGCTTTCTGCGCCCGGCTCATCCGTTGTGGCCGCTGCCCAGGCGATGCCGGATGGTGGAACCCGCCGATTCCCTTGACCGTGGAATACATGAGGCGCGACGCATCGCCAGGCATCGCACCCGAAACACCTGCGTCGGCCGGGCCGCCTCATACGTCGTCGACAGGACGGCTGGTCGGTCTGGATCTGGCCCGGGGTCTGGCGATTCTGGGCATGTACACCGCACATGTCGGTCCTGATCCGTCGGTGGGCGGCGCCGTGGGCTGGGCGATGGAGGCAGCCCGTGGGCGCTCGGCGACTCTCTTCGCCGTGCTGGCCGGCTTCTCGCTGGTCATCCTCACCGGCAGGCCGCAGCCGAGAACCGGGCGGGCAGGGCGACAGGCGGTGGGCAGAGTACTGATCCGCTCCTTCCTCCTCATCGCTCTGGGCTACGCCCTCACCGCCCTCGACACCAATGTCGCCGTGATCCTTTCCTACTACGGCGTCCTGTTCGTCCTGGCCCTTCCGCTGTACCGGCTGAGGGCAGCAACCCTGGGCGCCACCGCCGCGGCATCGGCACTCGTCATGCCCCACGTGCTGTATCTGCTGCGAGCAGCCGTCGACAACGGAAACTGGCCGGACACCGTCATCGCCCACGACCCGCTGGCCCGCGTCACCGCTTCGGACGGGATCATCGAACTGTTCGTCACCGGCACGTACCCGGTCCTGACCTGGCTGCCGTTCATCGTCACCGGGATGGCCGTGGCCAAACTCGACCTTCGGCGGCCCGGCGTCGTGGGCAGGGTGGGACTGCTCGGTGGAGTCCTGGCCGTCATCGGGTACGGCGGATCATGGCTGGCTCTGCACCTTGTTCCGGGGGCGCTGGAGGGGGTGCGAGAAGCCTCCAACACCGGGACCGCGGCATCGGGCTGGTGGTCCGACGCCGTGGGCGAGGACCCCGCCTCCGGTATGCCGGCCTGGCTCCTCGTGGCCTCCCCGCACAGCCAGACGACGCTGTCCATCCTGAGCAACACCGGCGTGGCCCTGGCGGTGCTGGCCGCCTGTCTCATCGGCACCAGCCGCTCGGCGCGTCTGCGGTGGGTCGCCACGCCCGTCAGCGCGGTCGGATCGATCGCGCTGACCGCGTACGTCGGCCACATCCTCGTCATCAAAGTGCTGGGCACCGGCGACCTGCCGGGCTCCGCCGCGTTGCCGGTCTTCCTCTGGTTCGCCGCGGGGGCCATGCTCTTCGCTCTCGTGTGGACCCGGTTCTTCCGGCGCGGGCCCCTGGAGTACCTGATGCATGCGCTCACGATGCCCGCGCGTCTGATCCCATGACGCAGGCTGCGGACTGACCACCTCGGGGGGCATCCCTCGCTCGCGTCGGCTGATGTCAGCCGAGGAACACCTCTGGCTCGAGCCCGTTGCATCCTGCCGATGACAGGAGCGATCCGCAGCGCGGGCAGGCCCGAGCGACGACGTAGGAACCGCATCGCGACGCTGCGGCACGTCGTCTCGACGTGCAGGCTGCCGGCTTCACGGTGAAGGCTGCCGCCCCTTGTCCTGTCTCACTGCCTGCCGGCTCGGGCCAGTGCTTTCTCCGCCTGCTCGGCGAGAGCGCCGACGAGGTCGGTGGCGGACGGCAGGTCGTTGATGAGGTCGACGGCCTCGCCGGCCCACACCGGAAGCGGAGGGACATCGCCTCGCGCCACGGCATCGCGGTAGTCGTGCCGGGCATGACGGTCGGCGGCGAGTTCGGCCTCCCGGTCCCGCCATCGGTCGAGGAAGGGGTGGCCGAGGGTGCGGGCGGTGTAGCGGGAAGGCCACGCGGAGCCTCGGGCGATGTCCAGCACCCGGTTGCGTTCGGTGTCCTGCCCACGCCCGGCCAGGATCGCGTTGAGGGCCGCGGGGTCGACGAGTGCCTCGTGCGTGGCCTGGAAGCGGGTGCCGATGAGTGCCCCGGCGGCGCCCAGGGCCAGGGCCGCGGCCACACCGCGCCCGTCGGCGATCCCGCCGGCCGCGAGCACGGGCACCGGTTCCGCCAGGTCCACGACGACCGGCACGAACGGCAACGTGGACCGCCCGTTCCGAGCGCCGTGCCCACCGCTCTCCGTACCCTGCGCCACGATGACATCGGCGCCCAGGTCCACCGCCTGGGGGGGCCTCGTCCAGATCGGTGACCTGAATGATCAGTGCCGCGCCCGCTGCGCGGATACGCTCGGCGAACAGGCTCGGGTCGCCGAACGACAGCATCACCGCCCGGGGCTTGTGCTCCAGCACACGGTCGACCGCGTGCACATCGATCGCCCAGATCAGAAATCCGACACCCCACGGCTTCCCGGCCGTGTCCGCGAGGAGCGGCAGTTCGCGGGCCAGCCACTCGGGGTCGCCGTTGCCTGCGCCCAGCATCCCGAACCCGCCGCCGCGAGAGACGGCCGCCGCCAGTGCACCGCCGGCCGATCCGCCCATCGGCGCCAGCGCAATCGGATGCCGCACCCCGAACAGCTTGGTGAACGCCGTTGTCAACGCCATGGCGGACATCATCGCCCCTCACCGACGTACCGGGCATCACACAGCGAACGGCCGGCGCCGCCTCACCGGGGGCGCGTGACAACCTGCCCGTCCAGCAGCGCCAGCACACCGGCCACGGACTGCTCGAAGGGCTCGGCCGAACCGGCGGCCCGCGCCAGCACATAGCCGCCCTGCACCACGGCGACCACGGCCGACGCGGTGTCCTGCGGACTCAGGGCCGCGCTCAGTTCACCGCGCTCGCACCCTTCCGCGAGCACCTGCGCCAGCCGCCCCCGCAGCCAGGCGAACGTCTCGTCGACCGGAGCCCGCAGCACGGGGTCCGCCATCACGTCCGGATCCTGGGTCAACCGCCCCACCGGGCAGCCCTTGAGGACGTCACGCTCCCGCCGCAGATAGGCACCGACCCGCTCGAGCGCCGTCCCCGGCGCGGCGAACTGCTCCTCGGCCGCGGCCCGCATCTCCTGCGCGGTGCGCGTGATGGCGGCGAGCGCCAACTCCTGCTTGCCGCTGAAGTGGTGGTACATGCTGCCCTGCCCCGCGCCCGCGCGCCGGAGGATCGCCTTGGGGCTGGTGCCCACGTAGCCACGCTCCCACAGGAGCTCCCGGGTGCTCTCGATGAGGCGTTCCGACGTGGTCATGGGCGTGGTCGGGGACGTGGCCATGCGGAAAGTGTAGGTACCGGAGGTTTCGGCCCGGCCGGCCGCTCAGCGCCCGTCGGGCCCGAGGTGCGCGTCGAGCGCGGCGGACAGCAGGGATTCGACGTCCTCCGTCCCGGTCGCGAGTCGCAGGCTCCCCCACGCCCACAGCTGCACGATCCCGTGGAGGTTCGCCCAGAACGCGCCTGCGACGGCCCAGGGCTCGGCACCGGACTGCGGCCGCGCACGGGCGACGAGATCGACGAGCACGTCGAAGAGCGGCAGGCTCGTCGCCCGCAGTCCCAGATGTCCGCTTTCCAGTAGATCGTGGCGGAACATCAGCTCGTACATGCCGCGGTTGGCCTGCGCAAAACCGACGTAGGCCCGAGCGAGTGCCCTGATCCGCTCACGCGGCTCCCGCTCCGCGTCGCCTGCGGCGGCCGCGATATCGGCCGTCATCGTGTCGAAGCCCTCGTGCGCGATGGCGGAGAGCAGCTCCAGGTGGGTCGCGAAGTACCGGCGCGGCGCGCCGTGCGACACCCCGGCCCGGCGCGCGATCTCACGCAGCGTCAGCGCCTGGACGCCCTCACTGGCCACGAGGTCGACCCCGGTGGCGATCAACCGGGCCCGCAGACCAGCCACTGCATCACTCATGCGCCCCTGTCTACCAGTCGCCGACAGACACCGTCTACACACGCCTGCGGAGCGCACCCCGGGGCCGTACGGCGGCGCTGCTGTTGCCCGGCCCCCGCCGCGCACCGAGCATCGAGGCATGTTCAGTGGCGCACATGTGATCCTTCACACGAACGACGCCGATGCCGACCGGGCCTTCCTCAGGGATGTCCTCGGCTTCGACCACGTCGACGCCGGAGGCGGCTGGCTCATCTTCCGGCTGCCACCCGCCGAGGTGGCTGTCCATCCGACCGGCGACACACCGAAGCACGAGTTCTATCTGATGTGCGACGACCTCGACCGCACACTCGCGGACCTCACCGCGCGCGGCGTCGAGGTCTCCGGGCCACCGAGCGACCAAGGGTGGGGCGTTCTGGCACGGGTGCGGATGCCGAGCGGGGCCGAACTCCCCCTCTACGAACCCCGGCACCCGACCGCCCACAGCCTCCCGCCGTCGTCACTCTGATGGCCTACCCACGGCCGAGGGCATCTCATATGTGAGATAACCTCCAGCCATGGCAGACGATTACCTCGTACGCATCGGCAAGCTCATCCGTGACGCCCGTCAGCATCGCGGATGGACACAGAGTCAGCTCGCCGAAGCGCTCAGCACCAGCCAGAGCGCCGTCAACCGCATCGAGCGCGGCAACCAGAACATCAGCCTTGAGATGATCGCCCGTATCGGCGAGGCGCTCGACAGTGAAATCGTCTCTCTCGGATACGCCGGCCCCATGCATCTGCGTGTCGTCGGCGGACGCCGGCTGTCCGGCTCCATCGACGTCAAGACGAGCAAGAACGCGTGCGTGGCGCTGCTTTGCGGCTCCCTGCTCAACAAGGGCCGTACGGTCCTGCGGCGCGTGGCCCGTATCGAAGAGGTCTTCCGTCTGCTCGAGGTGCTCAACTCGATCGGCGTGCGCACCCGCTGGATCAACGAGGGCATGGATCTGGAGATCGTGCCGCCCGCCGATCTCGACCTGGACTCGATGGACGCGGCGGCAGCGCGCCGCACCCGCTCGATCATCATGTTCCTCGGGCCGCTGCTGCACCGGATGGACCACTTCCGCCTGCCGTACGCCGGTGGCTGCGACCTCGGTACGCGGACCATCGAACCGCACATGATCGCCCTGCGCCGGTTCGGCCTGGACATCACCGCGACGGAGGGCATCTACCACGCACAGGTGGACCGTTCGGTCTCGCCGGAGCGGCCGATCGTCCTGACCGAACGCGGTGACACCGTGACCGAGAACGCGCTGCTGGCTGCCGCACGCCACGACGGCGTGACCGTCATCCGCAACGCCTCCTCCAACTACATGGTCCAGGACCTGTGCTTCTTCCTGGAGGCGCTGGGCGTCAAGGTCGAGGGCATCGGCACCACGACACTCACGGTGCACGGCATGCCGAACATCGACGTGGACGTCGACTACTCCCCGTCCGAGGACCCGGTCGAGGCGATGAGCCTCATCGCCGCCGCGGTGGTGACCGAATCGGAACTGACGATCCGCCGGGTCCCGATCGAGTTCCTGGAGATCGAGCTGGCGGTCCTGGAGGAGATGGGCCTCGACCACGACCGCTCCGGCGAGTACGCGGCGGACAACGGGCGGACCCGCCTGGTGGACCTGACCGTACGGCCTTCCAAGCTTCAAGCGCCGATCGACAAGATCCACCCGATGCCTTTCCCCGGCCTGAACATCGACAACGTGCCGTTCTTCGCGGCGATCGCGGCGGTCGCCCAGGGCCAGACGCTGATCCACGACTGGGTCTACGACAACCGCGCGATCTATCTCACGGACCTCAACCGACTGGGCGGCCGCCTCCAGCTGCTCGACCCGCACCGCGTCCTGGTCGAGGGCCCGACCCGTTGGCGCGCGGCCGAGATGATGTGCCCGCCGGCACTCCGCCCGGCCGTGGTGGTCCTGCTCGCGATGATGGCGGCGGAGGGCACGTCCGTGCTGCGCAACGTGTACGTCATCAACCGCGGCTACGAGGAACTGGCGGAGCGGCTGAACACGGTGGGCGCGCAGATCGAGATCTTCCGCGACATCTGACGCATCCCCAGGTCAGGAGGCAGCCTTTTCTCCTCCCTGGGCCGTCTGTGGGCCGTCGGCCGTGTCTTCCGCCAAGGGCGATGACACGGCCGGCGGCCTTTCGCCCGGGGCCGGCCAGGACGCCCTGGAGCGAGCCGGGGCAGTGGGGGGCGGCGGATGCCGCCGAGCACCACCGCGGACAGCTCACGCGTCGAGTCATCCGTTCCGGTCACACCGGACGTGAAGATCACGATCTGCAACCGGACCACCGAGCGCCTGCCCGACTGCGAGGCGGTCCCCGTGCGGCACCGCCGAACGTCCGTCGCCCGCCTCTCGCCGTTCCTGCGAGGAAAACCCGTTCGGCCGCCCGTCCTTCACTTCATCAGCCGCTGTGCACATGCCCGCGTAGACCTATCGGCCGACCGAACAGGCCGGGCGCATCGCCCACTTGTAGCGTCGAATTCGCGGGTGCCGGAAGGCTCCGCATTTCCCTGCCTGCCGAATTTCGCAGAGGCAGGCGGACAGCCGAAAGGGCAACGAGCCGATGCTCAGTGAGACGACGTCGAAAGTGACCTGGGGGACGATTGCCATCGCCGTCTCCCTCGCGTTTGCCATAGCCGCCCCGGCACCCTCTCGGGACCCCTCCCCACAGTCGGCTCCGCCTCCGGCATCGGCCGACCGTGACGTGGCAGCCTCGGCGCCGGCCCATGCTCCCGCGGGGTCCCGTCGGACAGGGAAATCGGAAACCGCCATGCAGCGGCTCAGGGACGGGCTCATCGAATGCGCCTCCGAGGAACCCCGGCTCGCCCACGCCCTGACCCGCGACATAGCCCGGTCCCTGGCCGGTCGCGCCAGTCGCGCCTCGATCGTGTTGTACGACCGGACCACGCACACTTCCTGCTCGTACCGCGTCGACAAGCACTACGACTCGGCGAGCATCGTCAAGCCGATCGTCCTCGGCGCGCTGCTCCACGCAAGAGGCGGGGAATTGGCGGAAGAGGAGCAGGACCTCGCCAGGAAGATGATCGAGAATTCGGACAACGACTCGACATACGTGTTGTGGGACACCGTCGGCCCTGACGGCATCCGGCATTTTCTGGACGAGGCCGGAATGTCGAACACCACCATCGACGCAGCCAACCTCATGGGCCTGACGCAGGTCACCGCCAGAGACCAGGCCACCCTGCTCCAACTGCTCACCGGCGAGGACGATGCCGTCCTGGACGAGGAAGAGCGCGCCTACATCCTCGGACTCATGCGGAACGTACAGGACGATCAGCGGTGGGGAGCGCCCGCCGGGGCGCCCTCGGACGCCGCCGTCCAGGTGAAGAACGGATGGCTTCAGCGTTCCGACAAGAACCTCCTGAACCCCTGGGACCGCGGGGACTGGAAGGTCCACAGCATGAGCGCGTTCACCGGCGGCGCCTACGACTACGGCCTGGTGGTCCTCACCGAGAACAACCGGGTCCCCGAGGACGAGCATCCGGATGTGGGATGGGAGTACGGCATGGACACGATCGAGGGGGTGGCGAAGGCCGTCCACCGGGATCTGTCCGCCGGCCGGTGACGGGGGCGGGCGCCGCTCGAGCATCGGAGTCCTGGGGACGTCTCCGGGACTTCCGGTACATCAACGGACATGGGAGCCGCCGGCCGACAGGCGGGTGACTGGTTGAGGGCCCGTACCGGCAGTGCGCCGGTACGGGCCCTCGCGCGTCACCCCAGCCGTTGGCCTTCTGCTCCCTGCCCCGTGGCGAAGTACCGCACCAGCTCGGGGTCCAGCGGCGGCACCTCGTACGGCGTGCCGCCCTCGCGCAGCGAGCGGGTCGCCATCGCTCCCGCGGCCACGCTCATCCGGGCCGCGACCGGTGACGTGTCGGTGAGGCCGCCCACGCGGACGAAGCGGCAGAACTCCTCGACGATGCGTCCGTCGGCGCCGCCGTGGGATCCCTTCGCCTCGGGGACGCGGTGGACGACATCGGCGTCCGCGCGGTACGCGGACGGTCCGGTGTTCCACACCCGTACCTCGTCCCCCGGCCGGTCGCCGAAGTTCTCCAGCCGGCCCTCGGTGCCGATGACCGTGTAGTTGCGGAAGTAGTCCGGGCTGAAGTGGCATTGCTGGTAGGCGGCGATCACCCCGTTGTCCAGCTGCATGTTCATCACCGAGACGTCCTCGACGTCGACGATGTGGTGCAGGTCCCTGCGGGCGGTGGGCGGCCAGTCGAACTCGCGCAGCCAGCCCTCGGGCCGCGGCGTGTCCGGCGCACGGCGCGGAAGGTCGCCGTAGACCATCAGGTCGCCCAGCGCGTTGACGCGCCGGGTGTAGCCGCCCGCCAGCCAGTGCACCACGTCGATGTCGTGGGCCGCCTTCTGCAGCAGCAGCCCGGTGGTGCGGCGCCGGTCGGCGTGCCAGTCCTTGAAGTAGTAGTCACCGCCGTACGAGACGAAGTGCCGCACCCACACGGTCTTCGGCTCGCCGATGTCGCCCCGGGCGATGATGTCCCGCATCAGCCGGACGACGCCCATGTGCCGCATGTTGTGGCCGACATACAGCCGGGTGCCGGTCTCGTGGGCGGTGCGCAGGATGGCGTCGCACTGCTCGACGGTGATACCGAGCGGCTTCTCGACATAGACCGCCTTGCCCGCTTTCAGTGCGTCGCAGGCGATGGCCTCGTGCGTGTCGTCGGGGGTGGCGACGATCACGGCGTCGACGGTGCCGTCGTCCAGCAGCCGGCGGTGGTCCTCCACCGCGACCGCACCCGCGTACAGCTCGGGCACCTGGGCGCGGACGGCAGGGTCCGTCTCGGCGACGGCCACCACCACCGAACCCTGGCCGGGTCGGTGGGCGGCGGTCGCCAGGTTCCTTCGCAGGCCGAGGCCGATGACTCCGATACGGAGGTCTTCCACGAGGGGAATCCTGTTCTGGTAGGGGCGGGGGCTACTTGCTCGCGGCGATGGTCTGCTCGTACTCGCGGCGCATCGCGTCACCGGCCTCCCGCCGCCACTTGGGCAGGACCTCCGACTTGTACGAGGACAGCGGCTTGCGGCCGGCCACGATGTCCTTGACCGCGGTGTACAGGCTGTCGGACGAGGAAGCGCCCTTGTTCGCGAAGGTGTTGGAGAAGAATCCGTTCGTCGGGTCGGTCCGGCCGATCTTCATCAGCTCGATCTCGGTGGCGTGGACGGACCGGGTGACGTCCGGCTTGCCGGGCAGGTACAGCGTCTGCGGGCCGTTGCCGAAGAAGGTGATCGCCTGCCGGGTGGTGAGGACCTCGGCGTTGCCCTTGGTGTTCAGCACCACATCGCCGTCCCTGGACCGGGTGTGGTGGGTACCCTCCAGGCCGTTGTCCAGGAAGAGCCGCTCCTCGCTGCCGAACGGGGCACTGAGGTAGTTCATGATCTTCAGCAGCGTCTCCATGCGGTCCTTGCCCACCTGCTTGTTGATGGCGGTGAAGCCGACCGAGCCGTAGCCGTAGGAGTAGCTGGGCGTCATGCCCTTCTCGGCGGCGAAGGGGACGACGACCTTCGCGGGCCAGTCGTACATGCTGCTGTCGTTGAGGAAGCCGGGGAAGGACTGGACGTGGAGGCCGAGGAAGCCTCCCTCCATCTTCTCCAGCGTGGTGGGCAGGTTGGGGTCCGGCCAGAAGAGCTGCGCCTTCTGGCACCGGAGGGCGAACTCGATGCCGGCGAAGAACTCGTCGGTCTCGAAGAGGTGGGTGAGCCTGCCACCGTCCAGGCTCCACTTGTTGGGCGCGCCGTGCCACATGGCGAACTGGTTGATGTGGTTCACGTACGCCGGCTCCAGGACGTACTTCTTCCGCTTGGTGTCGAGGAGCTCCTTGGCCTTGTCGAAGAAGTCCTGGGCGTCGGCGAACTGCACGCCGCCGACCGGCTTCCAGAAGTCCTCGTTGGCCACATAGACCTGGCCGTGGCGGCCGTAGGGGACGGCGAGTCCCCAGATCTTGCCGTTGAGGACGGCGGTGCGCCAGGCGAAGTCGGGGATGTTCGCCAGGTTCGGGTACTTCTTCACGGCGTCGCCCGAGAGATACGGGGTCAGGTCGTGGAACTTCGCCTCCAGGAGGGCGGGCACGTTCTTCAGACCCTGGTTCGGCGGGAACCACATGAGGTCCGGCAGTTCGCCGCCGGCGATGGTGGCGTTGAACTTCGCGCGGTAGACGTCGTCGGCGCCGAGTCCGTTGACGATCGTCATCCGCAGCTCGGAGCCGAGGCGCTTGTTCAGCTCCTGCCAGTAGGCGTTGCGGTTCATTGCCGGGGCGGCGGTGGTGAAGGTCTCGGTCAGACAGGTGACCGGCTCCCCGTCGCCGGGCATCTCGGCGACGCTCCTGACGAGGTCCTTGGGGTAGCGCACATATGCGGGGTCGAGTCCTTGGGCGTTGCCCGCGAGGTCCGGCGCAGGGACCTTGGCCGGCACGTACGTCGGCAGCCGGAGCTTGGCCGACGCCTCCGCGCCGCCGCTGCCGCCGGTGGCGCCGGACCCGCAGGCGGTGAGGGCACCGGCGCCGGCGACGGTGAGGCCGACGGCTCCGGCGGCACCGAGGAAACCACGGCGGTCGAGGTCTACAGAGGGCATGACTCTCCTTCGGGCGGAGCTGTTCGAACCCGGGGGTTCGACGGAGCGGATGAGGGCTGGGGCGTCAGGCCTTGATGGCGCCGGTGAGCACACCCTTGACGAAGTACTTCTGGAGGAAGGGATAGACGGCGATGATCGGCAGCACCGCGAGGATCAGCACCGCCATCGACAGCGCCGTGGTGGCCGGCAGCACGCTCACGCCCATCGCCTTGGCGTTGAACGTGTCGCCCTGCAGCACGTACGAGCGCAGGACGACCTGCAGCGGCAGCTTGTCGGGATCGTTGATGTAGAGCATCGCGTTGAAGAAGCTGTTCCAGTACGTGACCGCGTAGAACATGCCGACGACGGCGATCACCGCCTTCGACAGCGGCAGCACGATCCGGCACAGGACCGTCAGTTCACCGGCGCCGTCGAGCCGGGCGGCCTCGTGCAGTTCGTCGGGGATGCCCTGGAAGAACGCCCGGACCACGATGATGTTGAAGGCGTTGAGCATGATCGGGGCGATCATGGCGCCGTAGGTGTCGAGCAGACCCAGCTCCTGGACCACCAGATAGTTGGGGATGATGCCGGGTGTGAAGAGGAAGGTCCCGACGACGATCAGCAGCAGCGGCTTGCCCGCGAACGTGCCGGGCCGGGAGAGCCCGTACGCGAGGCAGATCGTGCACAGCAGGCTCAGTGCGGTACCGACGAGGGTCACTCCCACGCTCACGAGCGCGGCTCGCGTGATGACGCCGCCGGAGAGGACCACGCGGTAGGCCTCGAGAGTCGGGTGGTCGGGGAAGAGCACGTAGCCGCCGTTGGCGGCGAGTTCGGCCTTGGTCGCCAGACTCGTGCCGATGGCGAGCAGGAAGGGATAGCCGACGGCGACGATGATCGCAGCAATGACCACGAGCTTGAGGCCCTGACCTGCCAGGCTGGGCTGCTCCATCCAGACCGGCCGGTCTGCGACGACGCGGCGGTTGCGGCGGTTGCGGCGCAGGTACGCGGATATCGAGGGTGCGCTCATCGGTAGACCCCTTGCTCGCCGAGACGGTGGGCGGCCTTGTTGGCGAGGACGATCAGGATGAATCCGATGACGCCCTTCATCAGCCCGGCGGCGGTGGACATCCCCCAGTCCCCGTCGACGACGCCGTGGAAGTAGACGTAGGTGTCGAGGACTTCCGCCGCATCCCTGCCGACCGCGTCGCGCTGGAGCAGGATCTGCTCGAAGCCGACGGAGAGGATGTCGCCGAGGCGAAGGATCAGCAGCATGATCATCACCGGCCGGATACCGGGCAGGGTGATGTGCCACATGCGGCGCAGCCATCCGGCACCGTCCATGGCGGCCGACTCGTAGAGAGAGTTGTCGATGGAGGCCATGGCGGCGAGGAAGATGATCGCGCCCCAGCCGGCGTCCTTCCAGACAGCCTGGGAAGTGATCAGCAGGATGAACGTGTCGGGGTTGTTCATGATGTTGCCGACCGGCACGCCGTTGTCGTTGAGCAGGCTGCTGACCGTGCCCGCGCCCCCGAAGACCTGCTGGAACATGCCGACGACCACGACCCAGGACAGGAAGTGCGGCAGGTAGACCACGGTCTGCATCAGCCGCCGGGTCCCATTGCTGATCAGGGAGTTGAGGAACAGCGCGAGGGCGATGGGGGCGGGGAAGTACAGGATCAGCTGGACGGCGCTGATCTCCAGGGTGTTCCATACCGCCGACCAGAACTCGGGCTGTTCGAGCAGCGCGGTGAAGTTGGCCCAGCCGACGAACGGGCTGTCCTGGAAGCCCAGGTAGGGCTGGTAGTCCTGGAACGCGATGGTGTTGCCCGCCAGCGGCAGGTAGAAGAACACCGCGAAGTACAGGATCCCGGGGAGACAGAGCAGCAGGAGCACCCGGTCGCGCCGGAGGCGCTCCCGCAGGGGGCGCCGTACGGCCTGTGCCCGGGGCTTCGCCGTTGGTGGATGCGCGGTGCCCGGTTCGCCTGCGGGCGGCGAGGGCGGGCGGGGCATGACCGGGCGGGGCGAGGAAGCTGACGCGGCGGCCGGCACTGTCACCTCCAGCGTCGAGGGTGGGGGATGGATTGCGCGCAGTGACGCAGTGAGCGACCACGGGGCTCGTGAATCTTGCAACAATGTGCCCACTCGCGACAAGAGATGCTCGCCAAGTATTCAGAACTTGCACTTTTGAACAAACTAGATGTCGGTAACGAGCAGCAACGATCAAGCCCACCCTCGGGAAAACTCGCCATTGACCTGGGGGGCATCCCGGGCGTTCCATGGACATAAAGGACACATAAGGTGCTGACCAGGAGGCGGCCCACCATGACCACCCGTACAGACATCGATCAACACCCTGACCTGGCCGAGATGAGGTCCCGCTTCGAGCGCGCGACCTCGAACCCCGCCGCCCAGGCCGTCGAAGCCCTGGCACTGCTGACCGGCGTGTATCTCGCGGCATCGCCGTGGATAGCCGGATTCAGCAATCTGACCGCTCTCGCGGTGACCAACCTGATTCTCGGTATCGCCTATGCGGCATGCATGGGCGGCTTCGGATCCGCGTACGAGCGCACCCACGCCATGGCCTGGGCGGGATGCGCCATAGGCGTGTTCACGATCATCGCCCCGTGGATCGTCTCCGGGAACGTCGACACCACTCGCACCGTCGTCAACAACGTGATCGTCGGCGCGGTCGCTCTGCTCTGCGGTCTGGCCATGGCGGCCGGCGGCAGGAGCGGACGCGGGCAGGGCATAGGTCCCTCTGCGATGAGCTGAACCTGTCGCACCCTGCGCGAAGGTCCCGGGACGAAGGGAGTTCCGGGACCTTCGTCATGCCGGTGGTCCGGACTTCGTCAGGGGCGGGGAGCAGGACGCGCGGGCAGCAGGAGGCAGTCAAGGCCCCGGCGGCACCCCGCCCTTGAGCCGTTCCAGGTCGTCAGGGCGGACCTGGATGGCGAGCAGCGCGATCACCGCGGCGATGGCCGTGAAGATCGCGGCGGTGACGAAGGCGGCGGAGACGCCGGAGGTCAGGACCTCGTCGCTCCAGGGGGGCGGGAGCTGGCCCGTGCGCTCGAACTGGAGCCGCTCCATTGGCGTCGCCTGGGACAGGAAGGCCGGGACCTGGGTCTCGGCCTCGTTGGTGCTTGCCGTGCCGAACACGGTGACCAGGATGGACAGTCCGAGCGAACCGCCCACCTGCTGCGTCGTGTTCAGCAGTCCGGACGCCGCGCCCGACTCCTGGACCGGCACCCGGGAGAGGGCCATCAGCGTGAGCGAGACGAACTGCATGCCCATCCCGAGGCTGAACACCAGCATCGGCCCCAGAATGCTGCCCAGGTAGGTCGAGTGGATGTCCGTCAGGGTGAGCCAGGACAGTCCGGCGCACGCCAGCAGCGCGCCGGTCACCATGAACGGCTTCGGCCCGTACTTCGGGAGCAGTTGGGAGGCTAGCCCCGCCCCCACGGCGATCACCGCGCTGACGGGCAGGAAGGCGAGTCCGGCCTGCAACGGGCTGAAGCCCAGCACGTTCTGGACGAAGAGCGTGAGGAAGAAGAACATGCCGAAGATCGCGGCCGCGAGGCAGAGCATGATGCCGTACGTGCCCGCGCGGTTGCGGTCGGCGAACATGTGCAACGGTGTGATCGGCTGCTTCGAACGCCGCTCGATCATGATGAAGGCGCCTAGCAGCACCACGGCGGCGGCGAACGACGCCAGGGTGATCCCGTCGCGCCAGCCGTCCCGCGCGGCCCGGATGAACCCGTAGACCAGCGCCACCATGCCCAAGGTGGACGTCAGCGCGCCGAGGACGTCGAAGTTCCCGGGATGACGCTCGGACTCCTTGATGTAGCGCGGAGCTGCCAGGGCAATCAACAGCCCGATCGGCACATTGACGAACAGGATCCAGCGCCAGTCGAGCCATTCGACGAGCATGCCGCCCGCCAGCAGTCCGATCGCGCCGCCGCCCGCGGAGACGGCAGCGAACACACCGAAGGCCCGGTTGCGTTCCGGGCCTTCCTTGAAGGTGGTGCTGATCAGCGCGAGCGAGGTCGGGGAGGCGATGGCGCCGCCGACGCCCTGGAGCGCGCGGGCCGCGAGCAGCTGGCCGGCGTTCTGCGCCAACCCGCCGAGCAGCGAGGCGAGCACGAACAGCAGGATGCCGAAGATGAAGACGCGGCGCCGGCCGAGGATGTCGCCGGCCCGGCCGCCGAGGAGCAGGAGCCCGCCGAAGGTGAGCGTGTAGGCGTTGACCACCCACGACAGCGCCGTGGTGGAGAAACCCAGCGAACTCTGGATATGCGGCAGTGCGATGTTCACGATGGTGATGTCGAGAACCACCATCAGCTGGCAGGAGGCGATGACGAGTAGGGCCATTCCGTGCCCGCCACCCTTGCCGGGGGCGGTGTCATGCACGGCTGAGGTCGGCTGCGGGCTCGTCATGGCGCATCAATGCCTCGGTCGGGTGATCCCTTCCGGGAATCACCCGTTTGGCAGGTTTACGAGGACGGTTCCGTCCACTGTTCGACGTTAAGCCCGGGGAATGAGGGTCACCAGTCGATCATGAGCGGTCGTCGGCAGGTTCCTGGACGAAGGCGCGCAGGGCGGCGGTGAGCTGCTCGGGCTGGTCCTCGGCGATGAGGGTGCAGCTGTCCTCGATCTCCAACAGGCGTCCCTGCGGCAGCAGTTCGGCCAGTCTGCGGCCGTGCTCCCTGGGCATCATGCGGTCGTCGAGTGCCCAGACCACGAGTGCGGGCCGGTCGAACGACCGCAGGCCCTCGGCCGCTTCGAGCAGTTCGGTGCGGCGCACACCCAAGTTGTAGCGGCGGAAGTCCTCCCTGATGGCCTTGTCGGTCCGCAGCGGCCGCAGCCAGCCGTCGACGATCTCGTCGGGCACCGGATGCTTGACCAGTGCGCCGATACCGATCGGCAGTCGGCGCAGCGCCCGCAGTCCCAGCACCTTTGCCATCAGGGCGACTCCGCCCGGCACTTTGCACACGAGGGAAATCATCTTGCCCGGGGCGCCGGGCGGGTAGTTGTCGAACGCCTCGCAGGAGATCAGGACCAGCCGGGCGAGGCGCTCGGGATGACGTGCGGCAACGGTCTGGGCGCGCCCGCAGTCGCTCTCGACGAGGGTCACGTCCCGCAGATCCAGGCGCTCCATGAACTCCACGACGAGCGCGATGACCGCGTCGGGGTCGAGCGGCACGTCGGGGCGCATGGGGGTGCGGTGCGAGCCGTACGGCAGGGTCGGCGCGATGCACCGGTGGTCGGCCCGCAGTCCCGCGACGACGGTGCGCCATACGGTGGCGTCGTGGACGAGACCGTGGAGCAGCAGGACGACGGGTCCCGGGCCGCCGGTGTCCTCGTAGTGGATGGTTCCTGCGCTGAGTTCGATCTCCGGCATGGCGACTCCGTCCGCTGGCTCCCCTGCAACGGACAACGATGCTATTCCCCGGGATCGGGCGACTGCCGAGGGGTTACGAGGCCCGTGGCGGAGGTGCGCGTGCCGCCGGTCAGGGCAGCACTGCCGTCCCGTCCATCTCGACCAGGCATTCCTCGTCCCAGAGCCGGACCACGCCGATCACCGCCATCGCCGGATAGTCGCGGCCGGCCAACCGGCGCCAGATCCTGCCCAGTTCGACGGCACGGGCGCGGTAGTCGGCGACATCGGTGGCATAGATCGTGACCCGGGCGAGGTCGTGCGGGGTGCCGCCGGCCGCGGCGAGGGCCGCGAGCAGGTTGGTGAGGGCGGTCTCGAACTGCTCGGGGAGCGTGCCCCCGACGACCTTCCCGTCGGTGTCCAGCGCGGTCTGGCCGGCCAGGAAGACGAGCCGGGTGCCGGAGGCGGTGACGGCGTGGGAGAAACCGCTGGGGGGCGAGAGTTCGGCCGGGTTGTGCCGTTGCAGGCTCATGCGGAGGCCTCCTCGGCGCTCGGGTCCACGTCCGGGAGCAGTCCCTTGTACAGCTCCTTGGCAATGATCGCGCGCTGGACCTCGGTCGCGCCCTCGTAGATCCGGGGCGCGCGGACCTCGCGGTAGAGGTGTTCGAGCAGATGACCGCGCTGGAGCGCGCGGGCGCCGTGCAGCTGGACTGCCGCGTCCACGACGTACTGGGCGGTCTCGGTGGCGAGCAGTTTGGCCATCGCGGAGCGCCGGGGCACATCGGCAGCGCCCTCGTCGTACGCGCAGGCCGCCGCGTAAACGAGCAGTCGTGCGGACTCCGTGCGGGTGGCCATTTCGGCGACGGTGTGGGCAACGGTCTGCAGGTCCTTCAGGGGGCCGCCGAACGCCCGGCGCGTGGCGGTGTGGGCGAGGGCCGCGTCCAGCGCCGCCTGGGCCATGCCGACCGCGAAGGCGCCGACGCTGGGCCGGAAGAGGTTGAGGGTGTTCATCGCGACGCGGAAGCCGCGGTCCGGCTCGCCGAGCACGTCGGCGGCGGTGACGGACACGTCGTCGAAGGTCAGCGCGCCGATCGGGTGCGGGGACAGCATGTCGAGCGGGGCTCCGGCGAGTCCCGGGCGGTCGGCGGGGACGAGGAACGCGGTGATGCCGCGGGCGCCCGCGGCCTCGGTCGTCCGGGCGAAGACGGAGTAGAAATCGGCCTCGGGGGCGTTGGAGATCCAGCGCTTCTCGCCGCTCAGGCGCCAGCCGCGGCCGTCCGGCACGGCCTTGAGGGCGAGGGCCGCCGCGTCCGAGCCGGCGTCGGGCTCACTCAGCGCGAAGGCCGCGACGGCACGGCCTGCGGTGATCTCAGGGAGCCAGCGCCCGCGCTGGGCGTCGGTACCCGCCTGGACCAAGGGGTAGCTGCCGAGTCCCTGGAGGGCGAGGGCGGTCTCGGCCTCGGTGCAGCTGTACGCGAGGGACTCGCGGAGCAGGCACAGTTCGAGGGCTCCCGCCGTGAAGAGGCGTTCCAGCAGGCCCAGTTCGCCGAGTGCCGACACCAACGGGCGGTTCACGTGACCCGGTTCGCCCTTCTCGGCGAGCGGGCGCAGTCGCTCACGGGCGAGGCGGCGCAGTTCCGCACACCAGGCGGTCTGTGCCGGATCGAGTGAGAATTCGGGCATTCGATCCCCACTTCCGAGGGTCGGGACCCCGCGGTGGTGTCCCGGATGGCAGCTTCCCGGGAAAGCACTTTATCGCGGACCGTTGACTGTCGTCACCATCACGATACGCTCGTTTGGCGACGCCGACCCGACAAGGGGGCGAACCATGGAGCTGACACCATCGGCCCACCTCGACACGTTTCCGCGCGACCATCTGCCGCCCGCAGGACAGTGGCCGGAACTCCTCTTCGACCTGCCCTCGCTCCAGTACCCGCAGCGCCTGAACTGCGCGGTCGAGCTCCTGGACCGCACGATCGCGCGCTTCGGCGCGGACCGGCCGGTCTTCCGCACCGGGGGCGGCGAGGTCTGGACGTACGCGGAACTGCGCGAGCAGACCGACCGGATCGCGCACGTGCTCACCGCCGAGCTGGGGCTGGTCCCCGGCAACCGCGTCCTGCTGCGCGGGCCGACGACGCCGCATCTGGTGGCGTGCTGGCTCGCCGTGCTGAAGGCCGGCGGGGTGGCGGTCACCGTATTGGCCCAGCAGCGGGCGAAGGAACTGGCGACCGTGTGCGAGATCGCCGCGGTCCGCCACGCCCTGTGCGACGTTCGGGCGGTCGACGACCTGGTCAAGGCCGAGGTGCCGGGTCTGCGGATCACGACGTACGGCGGTGACGCCCCCGACGACCTGCTGCGGCTGGCCGCGGCGCGGCCGCCGCAGCCGTACCAGCCGGTGGCGACGGCCGCCGACGACGTCGCGCTGATCGCATTCACCTCCGGGACGACCGGCCGGCCGAAGGGCTGCATGCACTTCCACCGGGATGTGCTCGCGATCGCCGACACGTTCTCCGAGCACGTGCTGCGGCCGGAGGCGGACGATCTGTTCGCGGGCAGTCCGCCGCTCGGCTTCACGTTCGGCCTGGGCGGACTGGTCGTCTTCCCCATGCGGGCCGGGGCGGCCACGCTGCTGCTCGAACAGGCGGGTCCCACGCAGCTGTTGCCCGCGATCGCCGAGCACCGGGTCTCGGTGCTGTTCACGGCGCCGACGGCCTACCGGGTGATGCTGGACGGGCTCGACGGGCACGACGTCCGCTCGCTGCGCCGCTGTGTGTCGGCGGGCGAGAACCTGCCCGCCGCCACATGGCAGCACTGGCACGAGCGGACCGGCCTGCGCATCATCAACGGCATCGGCGCCACCGAACTGCTGCACATCTTCATCTCCGCAGCGGACGAAACGATCCGGCCCGGCACCACCGGGGTCCCGGTGCCCGGCTGGCAGGCGCGTGTCGTGGACGAGGAGGGCCTGCCGCTGCCGGACGGCGAGCCCGGCCTGCTCGCCGTGCGCGGGCCGGTGGGCTGCCGCTATCTGACCGACCCGCGGCAGACGGAGTACGTGCGCGACGGCTGGAACATCACCGGGGACACCTACGTGCGCGAACCGGACGGCTGGTTCCGGTACGTCGCACGCGCCGACGACATGATCATTTCGGCCGGGTACAACATCGCCGGGCCGGAGGTCGAGGACGCCCTCCTACGCCACCCGGACGTCGCGGAAGCCGCAGTCGTCGGGCGCGCCGACGAGTTGAGGGGACAGATCGTGGTCGCGTACGTGGTCCTGCGGGACGGCGTCGCCCCCGGCCACGAGACCGCCGATGCCCTGACCGCGTCCCTGAAACGGCGGCTGACCCCGTTCAAGTGCCCGCGGAAGATCGTGTTCCTCGACGCCCTGCCCCGTACGCCGACCGGCAAGCTGCAGCGCTTCCGGCTGCGAGCCCTAGAGTGATCACGTGGCCGAGCAGCACACTCCCCGATCCCTCATCGTCACCCTGTACGGCGCGTACGGACGCGAGCGCCAGGGGTCCCTCGCCGTGGCCGAGCTCATCCGGTTGCTGGGGACACTGGGCGTCGACGCGCCCTCGGTGCGTTCCTCGGTGTCCCGGCTCAAACGCCGCGGACTGCTGACCCCCGAACGCACCGAGGACGGCGCCGCCGGATACGCCCTGTCCGACGACGCCCGCCAGCTCCTCGACGACGGCGACCGTCGTATCTACGCACCCTCCTCGGCCGACCTCTCCGACGGCTGGGTCATCGCCGTCTTCTCCGTTCCCGAGGCCGAGCGGCACAAGCGCCATCTGCTGCGCTCGCGGCTGATCAGGCTCGGCTTCGGGGCCGCGGCGCCGGGCGTGTGGATCGCGCCCGCCCGGCTGTTCGAGGAGACCCGGCACACGCTGCGCCGACTCCAACTGGACGCCTATGTGGACCTGTTCCGCGGCGAGCACCTCGGCTTCGCGGCCACGGCGGAGGCGGTCGCCCGCTGGTGGGACCTCGCGTCGATCGCGAAGCAGCACGAGGAGTTCCTCGATCTGCACGAACCCGTGCTGCGCTCGTGGGAGGCGCGTCAGGACACACCCGCCGAGGACGCCTACCGGGACTATCTCCCGGCGCTGGACTCCTGGCGGCGGCTGCCGTACGCGGACCCCGGCCTGCCCGCGGAGCTGCTGCCCCAAGGCTGGCCGGGCGGTCGGAGTGCGGACGTCTTCGCACGGCTGCACGCGCGGCTGCGGGACGCGGGGGCGGAGTTCGTGCTGCGCTGAACCACCGCCACGCCCGCGGTCAGCGCAGGGTCAGCCGTGGCTTGGGGGCGTCGGTACGGCCTGTCGGGGGTGTGCGGCTGCCGGCGCGGTACGGCAGCGGCCAGGGTGCGGCATCGCCGGTGTAGCCCTGCTCGGCCGCGGCGTGCAGCGTCCAGTGGGGGTCGTACAGATGCGGTCTGGCCAGGGCACAGAGGTCGGCGCGGCCGGCCAGCAGGATCGAGTTCACGTCGTCCCAGGAGGAGATCGCACCCACCGCGATGACGGGGACGCCCGCCTCGTTGCGGATCCGGTCGGCGTACGGCGTCTGGTACGAGCGGCCGTACTCGGGGTGTTCGTCGGGGACGACCTGGCCGGTGGAGACGTCGATGGCGTCGGCACCATGGGCGGCGAAGGCGCGGGCGACGGCCACGGAGTCCTCGGCGGTGGTGCCGCCCTCGGCCCAGTCGGTCGCGGAGATCCGCACCGTCATGGGCCGCTCCTGCGGCCAGACCTCGCGCATCGCGCCGAAGACTTCGAGCGGGAACCTCAGCCGGTTCTCCAGGGAACCTCCGTAGCCGTCCGTGCGCCGATTGGTCAGCGGGGAAAGGAAACCGGAGAGCAGGTAGCCGTGCGCGCAGTGGAGTTCGAGGAGGTCGAAGCCGCTGCGGGCGGCCCGGCGCGTGGCCGCGGCGAACTGCGCACGGATCTCGGCGAGTCCGGTGCGGTCGAGCGCGTGCGGGATCTGGTTGACGCCGGGGCGGTAAGGGAGCGGGGAGGCGGCGGACAGTGGCCAGTTGCCCTGTTCCAGCGGCTGGTCGATGCCTTCCCACATGAGCCGGGTGGAGCCCTTGCGGCCGGAGTGGCCGAGCTGGACGCCTATCGCGGTGCCGGGCGACCGATCGTGGACGAAGTCGGTGACGCGGCGCCAGGCGGTGGCCTGTTCGGATGTGTAGAGGCCGGTGCATCCCGGGGTGATCCTGCCCTCGGGGCTCACGCACACCATCTCGGTCATCACCAGGCCCGCACCGCCGAGGGCGCGGGCGCCGAGGTGGACGAGGTGGAAGTCGCCGGGGAGGCCGTCCTCGGCGACGTACATGTCCATGGGTGAGACGACGACACGGTTGCGCAGGGTCAGACCGCGCAGCCGGAAGGGGGTGAACATGGGCGGGGTGCCGGGCGGGCAGCCGAAGTCCCGCTCGACGGCGCCGGTGAAGGAGGCGTCGCGCAGCCGCAGATTGTCGTGGGTGACCCGGCGGCTGCGGGTCAGCAGGTTGAAGGCGAACTGCCGCGGCGGCTGGTCGAGGCAGGTCGCCAGTTCCTCGAACCAGCGCAGGCTGGCGGCGGCCGCACGCTGGGTGGACTCGACGACCGGGCGGCGCTCGTTCTCGTACGCGGCGAGGGCGGCGGGCAGGCCGGGCTGTTCGTCGACGCACGCGGCGAGGGCGAGGGCGTCCTCGACGGCGAGCTTGGTGCCCGAGCCGATCGAGAAGTGCGCGGTGTGGGCGGCGTCGCCGAGGAGGACGATGTTGCCGTGCGACCAGCGGTCGTTGACGACGGTGCGAAAGGCGGTCCAGGCGGAGGAGTTGCCGCGCAGCGGGCGTCCGTCGAGGGCTTCCGCGAAGATCTTGGCGCAGCGGGCGGCGGAGTCCTGCTCGTCCAGTTCGTCGAAACCGGCCGCCCGCCAGACCTCCTCGCGCATCTCGACGATGACGGTGGACGCCCCGGCGGAGAACGGATATCCGTGCAACTGCATGACGCCGTGCTCGGTCTCCGCGATCTCGAACCGGAAGGAGGGCAGGGCGAAGTCGGCCGCGAGCCAGATGTAGCGGCAGCGGTGGGTGGTGATCCGGGGTCCGAAGACGTCGGCGTGGGCCTCACGGGTGACGCTGTGCACGCCGTCCGCGGCGACGACGAGATCGTGCGAGGCGGCGAGCACGGCGGCGGGCGGCGCCTCGGCACAAAAGCGCAGGTCCACGCCGAGGGAGGAACAGCGCTCGTGCAGAATCTCCAGCAGCCGGCGCCGGCCGAGGGCGGCGAAGCCGTGCCCGCCGGAGGTCAGGACGTGCCGGCGGTGGACGATGTCGATGTCGTCCCACCGGACGAACTCGTCCGTGAGCTCCTGGTGGACGACGGGGTCGGCATGCTCGATACCGCCGAGGGTCTCGTCGGAGAGGACGACGCCGAAGCCGAAGGTGTCGTCGGGTGCGTTGCGCTCCCAGACGGTGATCTCGCGGGCGGGGTCGAGACGCTTGAGCAGGGCTGCGGCGTACAGACCACCGGGGCCGCCGCCGATGACGGCGACGCGCAGGGGGCGGCCGGGCGCAGGCGGGCGCATCAGCGGCCCTGCCATTTGGGCGGGCGCTTGTCCGTGAAGGCCGCGTGGAACTCCGCGTAGTCCTCGCCGTTCATCAGCAGCGCCTGCGTCGCCGCGTCCATCTCGACCGCGGCGGCGAGCGGCATGTCCAGTTCGGCGGTGAGCAGCGCCTTGGTCTGTGCGTACGCGAGCGCCGGGCCGTCCGCGAGCCGGCGCGCGAGCTCGGCGGCTCGTTCGTCCGCGTGCCCTTCGTCGACGAGCTCGCTGAGCAGGCCGATCCGCTCGGCCTCCGGTGCGCGGACCGGTTCACCGAGCATCAGCAGCCGGGTGGCATGGCCGAGTCCGACGACGCGCGGCAGCAGATACGCCGCGCCCATGTCGCCGCCGGACAGGCCCACCTTGGTGAACAGGAAGGCGAAGCGTGCCGAGGGATCGGCGATCCGGAAGTCCGCGGCCAGGGCGAGCACCGCGCCCGCCCCCGCCGCCACCCCATGGACCGCGGCGATCACGGGGAACGGGCACTCGCGGATCGCCCGCACCACCTGGCCGGTCATCCTGTTGAAGTCGAGCAGCTGCGCGGTGTCCATGGACAGCGTCGCGCCGATGATCTCGTCGACGTCTCCGCCCGAGCAGAAGCCGCGCCCCTCGCCTCCGAGGACGAGCGCCCTTACGGACCGTTCCCGGGAGAGTTCGGCGAGCAGATCACGCAGGTCCGCGTAGGCGCCGAAGGTGAGGGCGTTGAGCTTCTCGGGCCGGGCGAGCGTGACGGTGGCGACGCCGTCGTCCCTCGTCAGCCGTAGATGGCGCCATCGCTCGGTGGGCGTCGCGGAACCGGAAAAGGGGCTCATGGATTGGGGCCTCCTTCGGCGGGCGGTCAGCTGCTGCCTGCCCTTCGAAGTTATCACCGATCTATGACTGTCGTCACGGTTACGCAATAGCAGGGTTGTGACACTGCGAGGGTCCCGTTGCGGTTCTGGCACGGTCCCGGCCGCAGCGGCCCCGGACCCCTTGTCCGGTCCTGTCCCTTCGTAGGGTGAGCAGACCAACGCCACCGAACGGACGTCCACCTTGCCCGAAGCCTCCGTACCCGCCTCCTGGCGCATCGCGCTGCCGCACACCGCCGCGGCCGTACCCATGGCCCGCGCGATGATCCGAACCGCGCTGGCGGACCTGGAGGCATCGGCGGACAGCGCCACTGCGGAGCTGCTCACCGCGGAGCTGGTGGCGAACGCCGTACAGCACACTCCGGGCGGGTCACCGATAGAGCTCGTGGTCGAGCTGCTGCCCACCGGCTGTCAGGTCGAGGTGCACGACGCCGCCCCGGAACCGCCCGGCGATCTGTCCCGGGCGGCTCCGGCCCACGCTCCCGATCCCTGGCAGGAGCACGGCCGCGGACTGCTGCTCATCCGCGCGCTCAGTTCGGACTGCGGCCATCGTCCGACCGCGTGGGGCAAGGCCGTCTGGTTCACCCTGCCCGCGCGGCACTGACGGGTTCGGCGGCACCCTCCTTGCCCCCGGCGCCGGCCTCGGCATCCGCCCACGCCGCGGCGTCCTGACCGGGGCGGGCGGCGAGCCGGGAGTGGCGGCGGCCGTAGAGCGCGTAGACGAGAGTCCCGGCCACCAGGAACACCGCGAACTGCACCCACGTCGGCCAGCCCGTGCCCCAGATCAGGTAGAGGCAGCACAGGACGCCGAGCACCGGAGTCAGCGGGTAGAGAGGCACCCGGAAACTTCTCTCCGTGTCCGGGTGGCGACGGCGCAGCCCGATCACCGCCACATTGACGGCGACCATGACGGCGAGCGTGCCGATGGTGGTCAGATTCATCACCACGTCGAGCGGGACGACGGCCGCGGGGACGGCGAACGTCGCGGCGACGATCCAGGTGTTGGCGACCGGGGTCGAGGTCTTCGGGGAAACCCGCGCGAAGACACGGGGGATCAGCCCGTCGCGGGACATCGCCAGCAGGATGCGGGTCTGCCCGTACATCACGGCGAGGACCACGGAGGCGATGGCGACGACCGCGCCGAAGGCGATGACGCCGCCACCGACCGTGGAGCCGGTGACATCGTTGACGATCAGCGAGAGCGCCGCCGGCTTGTCGGCGACGTCGTCCGCGGACATCGCGCCGATGGCAGCGAGCGCGACCAGGCAGTAGAGCAGGGTGACGATCCCGATGCAGATCATGATCGCGACGGGGATGGTGCGCCGGGGGTTCTTGACCTCCTCGCCCGCCGTGGTGATCGCGTCGAAGCCTATGTACGAGAAGAAGGCCAGGGACGCGCCGGAGGTGATGCCGGCGACATGGTGCGGGGAGAACGGCGAGAGGTTGTCCGAGGTGTAGGCGGTGAACGCGACGGCCACGAACAGGATCAGGATCGCGATCTTCACCACGGCCATCAGCGCCGTGGCACGGGCACTCTCCCGGATGCCCCGCACCAGCAGCAGCGCCGCGAGGGCCATGACGACGACGGCGGGGACATTGACGATCCCGCCGTCGCCCGGCGGGCTCGACAGTGCGGCGGGCAGCGAGAGGCCGGTGACACTGTTGAGCAGTTCGTTCAGGTACTGGCCCCAGCCGACGGCGACGGCGGAGGCGGAGACGCCGTACTCGAGCAGCAGGCACCAGCCGACCAGGAAGGCCGTGCGTTCGCCGAGGGTGGCGTAGGCGAAGGAGTAGGAGCTGCCGGAGACCGGGATGGCGCTGCCGAGTTCGGCGAACGAGAACGCCGTGAAGATGCAGGTGACGGCGGCGAGCACGAAGGAGACGACAACCGCGGGGCCCGCCTCGGCGACGGAGTCGGACAGGCCGACGAAGATACCGGTACCGACGATGGCGCCGACACCGAAGCACACGAGCTGGAAGAGCCCCATGCTGCGTTCGAGGCCGTGGCCCTCGATGTCCGCGCCGCCGTCGGCGACGAGCTGGGCTGGGCTTTTGATACGCATGAGGTCGTTCTTCTCTGCTGTGGTGCGGGCGGTGCGGGGTGGTGCCGGGGCCGTTCGAGGGGCGCCGCAGGGGCGTCACCGCGTTGAGGGGCGGGCACAAGGAAGTGGGGCCCGAGCGCGAGCTCGAACCCCACCGATGGCGGCATGCTAACCGCCGTCGCGCATGCTCACCCAATTCGGCGTATGGCTATTCACCGGCCAGGGTCGCCACCATGACCGCCTTGATGGTGTGCATACGGTTCTCGGCCTCGTCGAAGACCACCGAGTGGTCGGACTCGAAGACCTCGTCGGTGACCTCGAGTTCGGTCAGCCCGTGGCTCTCCTGGATCTCGCGCGCGATCGTGGTGCCCAGGTCGTGGAAGGCGGGCAGACAGTGCAGGAACTTCACGTCCGGATTGCCCGTGGCCCGCAGCACGTCCATGGTCACCGCATAGGAGCGCAGGGCCTTGATCCGCACGTCCCAGATCTCCGGGGGCTCCCCCATCGACACCCACACGTCGGTGCCGACGAAGTCGGCGCCGCGCACTCCCTCGGCGACGTCCTCCGTGAGCGTGATGCGGGCACCGCTCGTTTCCGCCAGCAGGCGAGCGGCAGCGACGATGTCCTGCGCCGGCCAGAAGGCCTCGGGTGCGACGATCCGCACGTCCATGCCGAGCAGGGCTCCGGTGACGAGATAGGAATTGCCCATGTTGAAGCGGGCGTCACCGAGGTAGGCGAAGGAGATCTGCTCCAGTGGCTTGTCGCTGTGCTCGGTCATCGTCAGCACGTCGGCGAGCATCTGGGTGGGGTGCCACTCGTCGGTGAGCCCGTTGTAGACGGGCACACCGGCGTACGCCGCCAGCTCTTCGACCGTGCCCTGGGCGTCACCACGGAACTCGATCGCGTCGAACATCCGGCCGAGCACCCGGGCGGTGTCCTTGGCGGACTCCTTCTTGCCGATGTGTGAGCCGGCGGGCTCGATGTAGGTCGTCGACGCGCCCTGATCGGCGGCCGCGACCTCGAAGGCGCAGCGCGTACGCGTCGAGGACTTCTCGAAGATCAGGGCGATGTTCCTGCCCCGGAGCCGCTGCACCTCTGTGCCCGACCGCTTGGCGGCCTTGAGGTCGGCCGCCAGGGAGATCAGGGCACGGAACTCCTCCGCAGTGAAGTCCAGTTCCTTGAGGAAGTGGCGGCCTTCGAGATGTATGGCCATGGTTGGCTGCTCCTGGGTCGCAATACGCGGTGACCGTGGAAGTGTATACGACGCCTTGCATCGCTATACAGGCCCTTGTTGCCCTGGCCTCGACCGGCCGGGCGCACCTACTGGACGGCCTCCCGCTCCACCGGGCAGCTCATACAGCGCGGCCCACCCCGACCCCGGCCCAGTTCACTGCCGGGGATCTCGATCACCTCGATGCCCTGCTTGCGCAGATGCGTGTTCGTGGTCACATTGCGCTCGTAGGCCACGACGACTCCCGGCTCCACCGCGAGCACATTGCAGCCGTCGTCCCACTGCTCGCGCTCGGCGGAGTGCACGTCCTGCGTCGCGGTCAGCACCCGGATGTCCTTCAGACCGAGGGCCGCCGCGATCGCGTCGTGCATCTGCTCCGGCGGATGGTCGCTGACCTTGAGCCCGCCACCGGCGTCGGCCGGTTCGATGGTGTACGAGCGGAGCATGCCCAGACCGGCGTACTGCGTGAACGTGTCAGCGTCGACCATGGTCATGACGGTGTCCAGGTGCATGAGCGCCCGCCGTTTGGGCATGTCCAGGGCCACGATCGTGCGGGCGGAGCCGGCCGCGAACAGCCCACGCGCAAGCATCTCCACGGCCTGCGGGGTGGTGCGCTCGCTCATCCCGATGAGCACCGCGCCGTTGCCGATCACCAGCACGTCGCCGCCCTCGATGGTGGAGGGATAGTCGTCCTGCCCCTCCGACCAGTGGTGGAACGGACCGGCCTCACCGCTGACGAAATGCGGATGGTGCTTGTAGATGGCCTCGAAGTGCACCGTCTCGCGCTGCCGGGCCGGCCAGCGCATCGCGTTGATCGAGACGCCGTCGTAGATCCACGCCGAGGTGTCACGGGTGAACAGATGATTGGGCAGCGGGTGGAGCAGGAAGTCGTCCAGGTCCATCACATGGAAGCGGACCGACGTGGGCTCGGTGTGGCCCGCCAGGAACTCGCGCTTGGTCATCCCGCCCACCAGCGCCTCGACGAGCTCCTGGGTCGGCAGCTCGTCGAAGGCCTCCCGCAGATGGTCCGTGGCGAGCGGCCCGTACTCCTTCTCGTCGAAGACCCGGTCCAGCACGAGCTTTCGGGCCTCGGTGATGTCCAGCGTCTCACGCAGCAGATCACCGAAGAGATGCACCTCCACCCCCCGGTCGCGCAGCACGTCCGCGAATCCGTCGTGCTCCTGACGGGCCCGGCGGACCCACAGCACGTCATCGAAGAGCAGTGCGTCCTTGTTGCTCGGCGTGAGCCGCTTCAGCTCCAGATCGGGCCTGTGGAGGATGACCTGGCGAAGTCGCCCGGTCTCGGAGTCGACGTGGAATCCCATGTCTCCATCCTGGCCGCGCGCGGGCCGGTTCACCCGGCGAATTGACCACTCGGCCGCCACCGATCCGGCGGACGGGCACAGCCGGGACCCGGCACCCGCTCCGGCGGAGGGCGACGCCACGGCTCACGCCTGTGCATGGCGATCCGTGCGGCCTGGTCCGTCGACTCCGGCCGCGCCCGCGCACGGCCGACGGTCACCTCGGGCAGTCCGCAGGCGGTCACGGCCTGCGGGGAGCCACCGACAGCGCTCCCCGCAGACCGTGCCCACCCCTGTCACAGCCGGGGGTCGACCGGCTCCGACTCCAACGCCAGCACGGCGAACACGGCCTCGTGCACCCGCCACAGCGGCTCGCCGTCGGCCAGCCGCTGCAGGGCCTCCAGCCCGAGGGCGTACTCGCGCAGCGCCAGCGAGCGCTTGTGGTTCAGGAACCGTCCGCGCAGCCGCTCCAGGTTCTCCGGGCGGGTGTACTCCGGGCCGTAGATGATGCGCAGGTACTCACGGCCGCGCACCTTGATGCCCGGCTGCACGAGCCGGCCCTTCGCGTCCTTAGCGAGCGCCTGCAGCGGCTTGACGACCATGCCCTCACCACCGCGGCCCGTCATCTCCAGCCACCAGTCGATGCCGGCGCGCACCGACGCCTCGTCCCCGGTCTCGACGACAAGACGCCTGGTGACCTGGAGCAGCCCGGTCGGGTCGTGCTCCACGAGCCGGTCGAGCCAGGCGAGTTGCTCGTCGTGCGGCACGGCGGCGAGCGAACGGCCCTGGACGGCGAGGAGCTGGAACGGCGCGAGCCGCACACCGTCGAGACCGTCCGTCGTCCAGCAGTAGCGCCGATAGGCGTCCGTGAACGCGGACGCGTCGGTGGCCCGTTCACGCTGCTTGGCGAGCAGCCCCTCGACCTCGACGCCACGCGCGGCGGCGGCCGCCAGCGCCCCGGTCGCCCGGGGGAGCACCGCGCCGGACGCCGCACCGACGGCGGCGTACTGGGAGCGCAGCAGTCCGGACGCCTTGAGTGACCAGGGCATCAGTTCTGCGTCCAGCAGGAGCCAGTCCGTGCCCAGTTCGTCCCAGAGTCCGGCAGCGGTGACCGCCGTGCGCAGCCGCTGAAGGATCTCCTCGGTGACGGATTCGTCGTCGAAGAACGGCCGGCCGGTGCGGGTGTGCAGCGCGCCCGTGGGGCCCTCGACGCCGAAGCGTTCGAAGGCGGCCGCGGCATCGCGGCACACAAGCGCCACGGCACGCGAGCCCATGTGCTTCTCCTCGCAGACGACCTTGTCGATGCCGTCGGCGCGGTACTGGGCGAAGGCCTCGGCCGGGTGCTCCAGGTAGCCCTCCTCCTTCGAGGTCGCGGTGGGGGCCATGGTGGGCGGGAGGTACGTCAGCAGCCGTGGGTCGACGGCGAAGCGGCTCATGACCTCGAGCGCCGCGGCCGCGTTCTCCTCCCGGACGGCGATACGGGCCATGTGGCGCGTCTCGACGACCCGCCTGCCCTGCACGTCGGCGAGGTCCAGCGGCCGTCCCTCGCGGCTGCCCGGCGCCTCGGTCAGGAGCGGCTTGACCGGTTCGTACCAGACCTTCTCGGCCGGTACGTCGACCAGCTCGCGCTCGGGCCAGCGCAGCGCGGTCATCTTCCCGCCGAACACGGCACCGGTGTCCAGGCAGATGGTGTTGTTGATCCACGAGGTGTTGGGCACGGGCGTGTGTCCGTAGACGACGGCGGCCCTGCCGCGGTAGTCCTCGGCCCACGGGTAGCGCACGGGCAGGCCGAACTCGTCGGTCTCGCCGGTGGTGTCCCCGTACAGCGCGTGCGAGCGGACCCGGCCGGAGGTGCGGCCGTGGTACTTCTCCGGCAGGCCCGCATGGCAGACGACGAGCTTGCCCTCGTCGAGGACGTAGTGGCTGACGAGGCCGTCGATGAACTCCCGTACCTGCTCGCGGAAGCCGTCGTCCTCCTTCTCCAGCTGCTCGATCGTCTCGGCCAGGCCGTGGGTGTGCTGGACGTTGCGGCCCTTGAGCCAGCGGCCCAGTTTGTTCTCGTGGTTGCCGGGGACGCACAGGGCGTTGCCCTCGGCGACCATGCTCATGACGCGGCGCAGCACGCCCGGGCTGTCGGGGCCGCGGTCCACGAGGTCTCCGACGAAGACGGCGGTACGGCCCTCGGGGTGGGCGCCGTCCCGGTAACCGAGTTCGCCGAGCAGGGTCTCCAGCTCGGAGCTGCAGCCGTGGATGTCGCCGATGATGTCGAACGGCCCGGTGAGGTGGCGCAGGTCGTTGTAGCGGCGTTCGAGGACGATCTCGGCGGTGTCGGCCTCCTCGACGGTGCGCAGGATGTGCACCTTGCGGAAGCCCTCGCGCTCCAGTCCCCGCAGCGAGCGCCGCAGTTCGCGGCGGTGGCGTGCGATGACGTGGCGGGGCATGTCGGACCGGTCGGGGCGGGCGGCGTTGCGTGCGGCGCAGACGTCCTCGGGCATGTCGAGGACGATCGCGATCGGCAGGACGTCGTGCTCGCGCGCGAGCCGGACGAGCTGACGCCGGCTCTCGGTCTGCACGCTGGTGGCGTCCACGACGGTCAGTCGCCCGGCTGCGAGCCGCTTGCCCACGATGTAGTGCAGGACGTCGAACGCGTCGCCACTGGCGCTCTGGTCGTTCTCGTCGTCGGCGACGAGGCCACGGCAGAAGTCGGAGGAGATGACCTCGGTGGGCTTGAAGTGCTTGCGGGCGAAGGTGGACTTGCCGGAGCCGGTGGCGCCGACGAGGACGACGAGGGACAGGTCGGTCACCGGGAGCCGGCGGCCCGGGGTGGCAACCACGGTGTCTTCGGTACTGGTCATGCGGCCTCGGCCTCCTTCGCGGTCATCTCGAACACTGCCATCTGGGTGGGTGGTCCCACTTCGGGGTCGTCGGGGCCGACGGGCACGAACCGCACCTCGTAGCCGTGCCGTCCGGCCACGCCCTCGGCCCAGGTCCTGAACTCCTCGCGGGTCCATTCGAACCGGTGGTCGCCGTGGCGCACATGTCCTGCGGGCAGCGTCTCCCAGCGGACGTTGTACTCGACGTTCGGCGTGGTCACGAGCACCGTGCGCGGACGCGCCGAACCGAACACCGCGTACTCCAGTGCGGGCAGCCTGGGCAGGTCCAGGTGCTCGATGACCTCGCTGAGCACGGCCGCGTCGTAGCCCGCGAGCCGCTTGTCCGTGTAGGTGAGCGAGCCCTGGAGCAGGCTGACGCGGGCGGCCTGGCGTTCGCCGAGCCGGTCGAGCTTCAGCCGCCGTCCGGCGACGGTCAGCGCCCGCACGGACACGTCCACGCCGACGATCTCGGTGAAGCGGATGTCCTTCAGCAGGGCCTGGACCAACTGGCCCTGTCCGCAGCCCAGGTCGAGCACCCGGCTCGCTCCGGCGGTGCGCAGCGCCTCGAGAATCGCGTCCCTGCGCTGCTCGGCGAGCGGCACCGGACGCTCCTCCGTGTCCATGGTCTCGTCGACGGCGTTGTCCACGTCCTCGACCTGGAGGTCGTCGGACTCGGCGAGACGCACCAGTTCGAGACGCTCCATCGCCTGCCGGGTCAGTCCCCAGCGGCGGGACAGGTAGCGGCTGGTGATCAGCTTCTGCTCGGGGTGGTCGGCGAGCCAGCCCTCGCCTGCGCGCAGCAGTTTGTCCACCTCGTCGGGCGCGACCCAGTAGTGCTTTGCGTCGTCGAGGACCGGAAGCAGGATGTACAGCTGCCGCAGCGCGTCGGCGAGCCGGAGCTCCCCTTCGAGCACGAGCTGTACGTAGCGCGATGCACCCCATTCGGGGAACTGCTCGTCCAGGGCCACCGGTTCGGCCTCGACCGAGGTCCAGCCGAGCGGACCGAAGAGCGCCCGGACCAGTTCGGCACCGCCGCGGGCGGCGACCGCGGGCACCTCGATGCGCAGCGGAAGTGGGCTCTCGGCCCGTCCGGGCAGCGCGGCGCACACCCCGCGCAGGGCGCTCTTGAACACCGTGCTCAGGGCAACTGCAAGCAGCGACGACGCGGCGTAGGGGCGGTCGTTGACGTACTGGGCGAGCGCCGAATCGGGGGCGCCGCCGCGGCCCTTGCCCTTGCCGCGCCGCACGAGCGCCACCGGATCCACCTCCAGCAGCAGTGCGGCCGTACACCGCCCCGCGGACGCTTCGGGGTAGAAGACGTGCGCGGTGCCGTGCGAGGTGGAGAACGTCTGCGCCTTGTCGGGATGCTTGTGCAGCAGAAACCCGAGGTCGGTGGCGGGACGCTCGTGGGTGCCGGTCGTACTGATCGTCAGGAACACGCGTCCGAGTATCGTCTGCTTCGTCCGCTCCGACCAGGGGTTTTTGTCACGGACCGGTCCCTGTCCGATGCCCTGCCCGCATCATCGCCACCCCCTGCTGCCGAGCGATGCGGCGAGCGCCGCGATCCGGTCGGGGCCGACCCGGCAGCATCCGCCCACCAGCCGGGCACCCGCCTCCTGCCACTCGTGCGCGAGCGCCGGGTCGTACGCCACCCTGCCCTGCCAGCGACGTCGGCCGGCGTCCCACCGCTCGCCGCTGTTGGGATAGACGACGGCCGGTTTGCCCGTCACATCGGCAGCGAGCCGCACCGCGGCCGCCGCCTCGTCCGGTTCGCAGCAGTTCACGCCGACCGCGATCACCTCGTCGTGCCCGGCGGCGAGGGCGAACGCCCCGGCCAGGTCCTGGCCCGCCCTGGTCCGTCCGCCCGAGACCGTGTACGACAGCCAGACCGGCACTCCGCATTCCCTTGTCGCGGCGAGCAGGGCGCGTGCCTCGTCGGTGTCCGGCACGGTCTCCAGGGCGAGCACGTCGGGGCGGGCCGCGACCAGTGCCTCGATCCGCGGCCGGTGGAAGCGCTCCAGCTCCGCCACGCTCAGCCCGTAGGCGCCGCGGTACTCGCTGCCGTCCGCGAGCATCGCGCCGTACGGCCCGACGGAGGCGGCGACCCACACCTCGCGGTCCGCCGCCTCCCCCGCGCCGCGCGCCAGGTCCACGCTCCGCCCCAGAAGCCGGGCCGCCTCGTCCCGGTCGGCACCGCGCCGGGCGAACCCCTCGAAGGTGGCCTGGTAGCTCGCCGTGATCAGCACCTGGGCCCCCGCCCGCACATAGGCCGTGTGCGCCGCCTCGATCTGCCGGGGGTCGTCGGCGAGCAGCCGCGCCGACCAGAGGTCGTCGGCCAGATCGCAGCCCTGCGCCTCCAACTGGTTGGACAGGCCGCCGTCGAGGACGACGCCCTCGGCAAGCGCTTCGGCGAGCGTACGAACGGGTCTCATGGCAGCACCCCGGGGATCAGGTCAGCTGGGACTGGATCTGCGAGGAGATGAGCTCCAGGTGACCGAGGTCGTCGAGATCCAGGATCTGGAGGTAGATCCGGGACGAGCCGGTCGCGGCGTAGCGGCCGATCTTGTCGACGATCTCGGACGGGGAGCCGGCGAGTCCGTTCGCCTTGAGCTCGTCGACGTCGCGGCCGATCGCCGCCGCCCGGCGGGCGACCTCCGCGTCGTCCTTGCCGGCGCACACCACCAGAGCGTTCGAGTACACCAGGTCGTCCGGGGCGCGCCCGGCCTTCTCCGCGGCGGCGCGCACACGGCCGAACTGGCGCTCGGTGTCCTCGACCGAGGCGAAGGGCAGATTGAACTCGTCGGCGTACTGAGCTGCCAGGCGCGGGGTGCGGCTCGCACCGTGGCCGCCGATCAGCACCGGGACCTTGGCCTGCGCCGGCTTGGGCAGGGCCGGGGAGTCGGTGAGTCGGTAGTGCGTGCCCTCGTACGAGAAGGTCCTGCCCGGTTCGGTGGCCCACAGGCCGGTGACGATCGCCAGCTGCTCCTCGAGCCGGCCGAACTTCTCCTTCGGGAACGGGATGCCGTACGCCTTGTGCTCGTCCTCGAACCAGCCTGCGCCCAGGCCCAGTTCGATACGACCGCCGGACATCTGGTCGACCTGGGCGACCTGGATCGCGAGGACGCCGGGCAGCCGGAAGGTGCCGGCCGTCATCAAGGTGCCGAGACGGATCCGCTTGGTCTCACGGGCGAGACCGGCGAGGGTGATCCAGGCATCGGTCGGGCCGGGCAGCCCGTCGGCGGATCCCATGCGCAGATAGTGGTCGGACCGGAAGAACGCGTCGAATCCGAGGTCCTCGGTGGCCTTGGCGACGGTCAGCAAGGTGTCGTAGCTCGCCCCTTGCTGGGGCTCGGTGAAAATTCGAAGATCCATGCATCCATCCTGCACCGTCACCCGCCACGACCGCGGATGTATCGGGCGGACGCCTCACGGCGGACGTCACGGAGCACCCGCCGCGCCCTCCGCCGTACCCGCCCCGGGCCGGTGCGCGGGAATCCACTCCGCTGCATGGTCGACCGCGTCCCGGAAACGCAGCAGCAGGGCGGTACCGGCTCCGGCCCTCCCGCGCCGCAGGGGTGCTCCACTGCGCGCGAACGACGCTCCGAGCGCAGCAAAGTCGCTGTCGTCGAGTGCCACATCCCGGTAGTTCCACCAGGCGCGTGCGCCACCGCGGCTGACAACGCAGTGGTACTCCTGCATCGGCGGGTCCGGCGTGCGGTACTCCGCCAGGTGGAAGGCAGTGCAGGCAGCGAATCCCACGCCCAGCAGCAGCACCTGTGCGTCTTCCTCGTAAAGCCTGGCCAGGGGCGACTGTTCCCCGAGGTGACAGTCTGCGGAATGGCGGGAGACGATCCTGCGGGAGAGCGGACCGATCGCCGCGAACGATGTCTGGGGGTGCTCACTGCGCAGCGCTCCGGGCTGCTTCCTCACCTCCTCGGCCAGTCGCCCCACGGAAGGGGCAGGAGTCCGGAAGGGATCGTAGGGCGGCATGGCGTCCCGATAAGCGGCGACCTCCTCCGCTGTCATCCCTTGGATCTTCTTCCGGTAGGAGAGCGAGGTGTCGGAGTTCTCCGGAGTGAACGCGGGGACCACCAGCGTGCCCTCCGCGCCCAGAGCCGTACGCAGCGCCCGGACCACCGCACCGCTGTCGGCGCCGGCCCGGCCCAGGCTGCGCAGCGAGGCATGCACCAGGACGACGCCGCCCGGGCCGACGCCGAGGGCACGCATCTCCTCGGTCAGAGTGCGTTCCCCTTCGGGTGCGTGCTCTGCTCGCCCCCCGCGTGTTCTGAGTGTTCGCCGCATCGCGGGCCCTTCCTCGAGTGATGTCGCCCCGTCGGCGCTGCCCGGCCGGGAGCCGCTTCCTTGATGTGGGTGATCAACTTCAAGAGGTCCCCGCAGTAGACCGAAGGATTCGAGAAGCCGCTGCCCGAGCGGAAGCGGTGGGCGTAGAGCCCACCACCGCAGACAGCCACCACGGGGCAGGTCCGGCACTCCTCGCACAGTCCGCGCAGACCCTGTTGGCGGGCGCGCATTCCCGGGTGTTCGATCACCTGGTCGAGGCTGTGGGAGAAGACGTCCAGGCCGGTGGCAGGGGCCCCGTCGAATGCGGTCTTGAGCGAGTCCGCCTGCTCGTACGTGCCGTCCGTTTCGATCACCACCAGGTCGGCCGGCGACGTTCCGAGGGACTCGACGAGGCTCGGACCGCCATGGAGAAGGCTCAGGACCGAGTCGAAGAACCGGACGGGGACGGGGCGGCCCTCTGCGAACCAGCGGTCGACGACCGTGATGAGCCAGTCGGCATGGGCGGTCGGACTGCCGTCGCGGCCGGCAACCGGGCTGTCCCAGGTCGCGTGCTGCAGAAGGAAGTCCAGCTTGGGCGGCCCCAGGGCCACGAGCGCCTGGTACACCGTCAACGGGTCGTTCTCCGGGTCGACTGTGCACAGCAGTCCCGCGAACAGATGACGGTACCGGGGCCGCCGCAGCAAGGCGAGGGCGTGCAGGACGTGGCGGTGGCTGCTGCGGCCGTCCGCGAAGAGCCGGTGGCGGTCGTTGGCGACGACGTCACCGTCCAGGGAGACGCCGACCCCGACCCCGTACTCGTCGAACAGCGCACAGAACTCCTCGTCCAGACGCACCCCGTTCGTCTGGATACGCAATTCGAGGGCACACACTCCCCACAGGGCGGTTCGCAGCTCCTCCAAGGCGCTGCGCAGCCGCGCGTGGCCGGCCAGAAGCGGCTCACCGCCGTGAAGGACGACGTGCACGGCGGGCAGACCGTGCGCTCGGACGTGCTCGGCGATCCTCGTCGCCGAACGCGCGACGACCTCCGCGGACATGACCGGCGGACGACCGCGCCAGCTCCGGTCGGCGTGCTGGTAGACGTAGCAATGGTCGCAGGCCAGATCGCAGCGGCTGTGCATCTTCATGACGAACTGCCGCAGAGGCACGGGGGGTTGCGGGAAGGAATGCGCTGCGCAGCCGTGGTCAGATGCAGGAGTTGAACGCGGCGACCCAGTTTCCGTCGCTCTCTGCGCGGGATCGCACGTCATCCCATGGTTCCCCCGTCCCAAGAGGCTTTCCGGGGTCACCGATGGACATCACAGGTTCGTCAGGGCTCACCGGCCGCGACTGCGCTGCGTAGTTCCACTTCGGCTCCCCGAAGGGTGTGGATGGTGCGCTCATGGCTGTCCCCCAGGGAATCGGTGACACGCACTCGGATGTAGATGTTGTCGAGCGCCGATATGGCGGTGATCGAGAGTCGGCAGGCGTACAGGCCCTTGTAGTCGTTCGAGACTCCGAACGGGAATCCCGCACCGAAGGGGTTCAGGTCGAAGTCCTTTCCGATCTGCAGCCCCAACGCCTCCAGCTCTCTCGCAGCGTCTTCGTATCCCTGCCAGACGATCTCGTGCGCCGGAACAGGCAGGCCCTTCCGTTGAATGTGATAGTCGACGCTGTCGAGGATCGCGCTGTGCGTCCCGCCGTTGATGATCTCGACGACCCAGACGAATCGATCGTTCATGGAGTAGGTGTTGGCGCTCACCCGGCCGTTCCAGCCGATGGCCGGCCTGACCACCCTGGAGTACTGCAGGCGGCCGAAGACCAGCCCGAGGCCGACCGCCAGAAGAGTCGCCAGGGCCTCCGGATTCAGCAGGGAGAGCCGCCAGGGCCAGCTCCTGCTGTCCGGTCCGGTGATGTTCTGCCGGACCACCTCCCACACCACCATCAGACCCAGCAGAATCACCAGAATCATGGGGGCCGTGAAGAGCAGAGGACTTCTGCGCACTCGGTGTTGACGGTCGTCGAGATGCCCGGAACCCGGCAGTGAACGCCCAACTGTCACGTGCCCAGCCCCCTGGTCTTTGACGGGTGGTCAGACCTCGCAATTCTGGCAGAGAGCCCCACAGCGGCGCAGAGACTTTCCGGACATGGTGAGGGACTACCCGCCCAACGGGCCTATCCCGGCCGGGCCCTGCGAGGTACAGGTTCGGGTGGCCGTTCGGGCTCGTGCGCCGCGAGCCGGCGCAGCATCCCTCGCACCCGGTCCCCCGCCTCGTCGGCGGCGTCTATCGCCTCGATGCACTGCCAGTAGAGCCCCTCGTCGTCCGTGGCGCAGGCGACGCCGACCAGGGCTATCCCCACGTCCGCCAGCAGGACGTTCAGCCCGGTCAACGCCGCCGCCGGGTCCGTCACTTCGGTCAGCTGCGCGGCCCGGACCCCGCCGCTGCGCACCATCGGATGGTCGAGCACTCCGCACCCCCGGCCACCGATCTCCCCCAGCCCCCGCGCCTCCCCCCTCAGCTCCGCCGGCCCGCTCATCGCGAGCCGACTGCCGATCGCCTGCGCGAGCGCCTGGACCTGCCAGGCCTCGGCGACGATCTCCGGCACCGCCGCGCTCTGCGCCAGCGCATGTCGGGTGATCTCGATCAGCCGTAACGCCTCCATGAACGCGCCCCCGTTCGTGCGGACTTCCTGCCCACTCAGTTCATTACCCAGAGTGAAGGTCATTGAGCCGGAAAGCCAGGGGAATTCGGAAATCTGTGGACACCAAGGCGGTTGTGGATAACTCGACAACTCCAAAGAGTGACGAAGGGGGTGCCACGGCGGTCGCCGGCCCCCCTTCTCACCGCTCTCACTCCACCGGGAAGCGCGTCTCATTGCGGTCGATCTTGTCCGAGAGCGCCTGGAGCGCGTCGATCCCGAGTACGTCGCAGAACTGCAGCAGATAGGCGAGGACGTCCGCGACCTCGTCCCGTACGCGGTGTGCGGAGCTCTCCTTCTCCATCACCGCCGCCGACTGCTCGGGCGTCAGCCACTGGAAGATCTCGACCAGTTCCGAGGCCTCGACGCTCAGCGCGACTGCCAGGTTCTTCGGCGTGTGGTACGGCTGCCAGTCGCGGGCGGCCGCGAATTCGACCAGCCTGCGCTGCAACGCGGCCACGTCCGGTCCGTTGTCGTTTTTCGTCACCGCACCAGGTCTACCACCGACACCCCGCCGACTCCGCGGGCGCACGACGCGTCGGCGACGGCGCCCACCAGCCTGATGTGGCCCCGCGCACACATCTCGGCCGCCAGGGCCACCAGTTCGCGGGCCTGTCGAGGGTCGAGGCAGCGGTCGAAGCCGTCCGCCAGCACCGTCAGCGACTGGTACGCCGGCGGCACTTCGGCCACTTGGTCGACGGCGAGCACACCAGGTCCGGTGAGCAGCACCAGCGCGAGCCCCAGATACCTCAACTCGCCCTCGCCCAGTCGCCCGACGGGGGTGCCCCGGCCGACTCCCCCGCGCGCCAGCAGAGCACGTACCGTCCCGTCCGCCAGTTCCTCGACGGACAGATCGCTCACCTCGCCGGCGCAGCCCACGCGCGCGGCCGCGGCGAGCCGCGCATGCCGTTTGGCGCACTCGCTGCGCGTGCGGTGCAGCACCGCGGCCAGGTTGTCGCAGCCGCGGCGCAGTCTGCCCGTGCCCGCCGCGACCGGCCGGCGCATCCGGTGCGGCTGCGGATCACAGGCGAAGACCGAACGCAGCGCCACGACCAGCTGTTCCGCCGCCGCGATCACCTCCAACTGGCTTCGCGTCGAGCCCGCAACCCGTAGCGGGAGCAGCGGGGTGGCGAGCCGGTCGTCCGGCATCGGTACGCGGGTGACGGCCGCAGCTCCGGCGGTCGGCCACTCGGCCTGCACCACCGGACGGCGCGGGTCGCGCAGCGCGGTGGTGAGCAGGGTGCGCCCGTCGCAGGTCAGCCGCTCCCCCACCACCCGCAGGACGGGATCGGCCTGCACGGCGACGTCGAGTCGCACCACGCCCGCCGGGCCGTCGACGGTGCAGCCGATGCGGAATCCGCGCCTTCCCTGCCGGTCGGGCCTGGCCCACTCGGGAACGCACGAGGCGGCGTCGGGGAAGGCCGTGGCGAGATCGGCGCCCGCGCCCAGCCGGGCGAGGGCCTCACCGGCTTGCAGCGCACTGGATTTGCCGCTGCCGCTCACCCCCGAGACGAGGGTGAACGGCGTGAGCGGGAGGACCGCGCCGCGCAGGGCCTTGAAGGCGGAGATGCGCAGCTCGGTGACGGCGGGGCGGGCAGCGGGCCGTGCAGCGGGGGCGTCGGACCCCGCTGCCGCAGGGGCGGCGGTGCGGTCGACGGGACGTAATACGGGAGCGACAGCGGGGAAATCGGCGGGCGGGTCGGCGTCTTCGCAGATGAGCGGCGTCTGTGCGTCCATGGGCAGGACGCTACGCAGCATGATCCACGCCGAACCGTTCCGCCGTCGGGCCTTCCTACGAATGAGGGACGGCGGCGTCCGCGACGCCGTCGACCTCCGTGCCGACCGGCGCCAGCAGGAAGACATTGCGGTCGACCCGGTGCATCCCACAGCCCAGCCCGAACACCACGCCACTGCTGAAGTCCAGGATCCGCTTGGCGACTTCGGTGTCCGCCCCGGTCAGATCGAGCAGGACCGGCGTCTGATTCATGAGGTACTCCGCGACCTCGCGCGCATCGGCGAAGATCTGCACCCGCAGCACGACGAAGCGGCGGTGCGCGGCGGCCGCAGGGTCCCGGGCGACGGTGCGGTGGTCGACCCGCGACGGCCACTCGTTGCGGCCGCGCAGCGGCACCACCTGGGCCAGACCCTCCCACTGCTCGTCGGTGACGTCGTACCTCTCGTACCTACTCATGGGACCAGTCTCCCGCCCCTCACCCGTTCGGCCCAACAGCGACACGGGGTGAGAGGCGGGAGACCCGGAGTCTTCCGCGGCGACGTCAGCCGCGGTCGAACACGGCGACGGTGCGGGCCGGGACCGAGAAGGTTCCCGAACTCCTCTCGTACGACGCGGACTTGGCGATCCCGTCCACGCCCGAGCGCTGCACCTCGTGGAGCCGGTACTGCTCTCCGGCGACCTCGCCGATCCGCTGGGTCCGGCGCTCGGGAGTGGCGTTGAACACGACCACGAGGTCATCGAGGCGCATGGTGATCACGCCCGGGGTCTCGTCCTTGCCGGACAGCGGGAAGGACAGCGCGGACTGGACGGCGTCCGCGGTGGCCAGGCCGAAGGCCGGTTCGCCGGTACGGATCCTCAGCAGGTCACGGTAGGCCGCCGAGGCCCCGTCGATCTCCGGGCAGCCGGCGCCGATCGACGAGGACGTCAGCAGCGGCTTGGCGTAAGGCCACTTGGACTTGTTGTCGACCTCCGGCGGCAGACCGCGTCCGAAGCCGTTGCCGTCACGGCAGTCCCAGTGGACGGCGTTGAACCAGTCACCACTGTCGTAGGAGTTGCGGTCCAGCGACTTGGAGCGGAGCAGGTCGCTGCCCGCCTGGGAGAGCGCCGGCCCCTGCGACAGAGCCGCCGTCGCCATCGCGAGCACCTGCATCCGGGCCCGCTCCGCCGCCGTGGTGGCGGCCGGGAGCTTGAAGGCGAGCGCGTCGTACAGCGTCTCGTTGTCGTGGGCGTCCGCGTAGGCGAGGGCGTCGCCGGGGTCGGCCGCGTATCCGGCCGGGGAGCCGTTGTAGTCGACCTCGGAACCCTTGACCGTGCGGCCGCTGGTGTCCGTGAAGGAGTACGAGGCGAGGTTGCCGGACAGACCGACCTTGATCAGGTCCTGGTAGTGCAGCAGCCGTGCCTTCTGCTCCGCCTCGGTGCCGTTCGACGTGGAGGAGTTCGGGTCGGTGAACAGGCCGGAGGCGAAGCCCTGCACACCCGGGTCCTCGTCGAACGGGCCGCCGCCGCGGACCGCGTCGCGTGCCCGGTCGGAGAAGGTCGCGATTCCGGTACCGGCCATGTTCTTCTGGGTGGCCTGGACGAAGCGGGCGTCATCGGCGATCTCGCCGAAGTTCCAACCCTCCCCGTAGAGGATGATCTTCTTTCCGTCGACGCCGTCGCGCGCGAGGGTCAGCTCGTCGAGAGCGGCACGCACCGCGAGGATGTTGGCCTTCGGGTGGTGACCCATCAGGTCGAAGCGGAAGCCGTCAACCTTGTACTCACGCGCCCACGTGACGATCGAGTCCACGACGAGCTTGCCCATCATGGCGTTCTCGGGTGCGGTGTTCGCGCAGCAGGTGGAGGTGGCAACGGAACCGTCGGCCAGGAGCCGCTGGTAGTAGCCGGGCACGACCTTGTCGAGCACGGACCTGTCCGCCTGGCCGCTCGCCACGGTGTGGTTGTAGACGACGTCCATGACGGTGCGCAGCCCGTCCTCGTTGAGCGACTTCACCATCTGCCGGAACTCGACCGTGCGGCGCGTGCCGTCCGGGTCGGTGGCGTACGAACCCTCCGGGACGGTGTAGTGGAACGGGTCGTAGCCCCAGTTGTACGCGTCCTTCGCTGCCGCAGCGGCCACGCAGGACTGTTGCTCCGACGAGTCCGGCGCGTAGGAGGAGAGGTCGCAGGCGGGCTGCTGCTGGTCCGACTTCCTCTCGGGGATGGTGCCGATGTCGAAGGCGGGCAGCAGGTGGACGTACGAGGTGCCCGCGCCGGCGAGGTCCCGCAGGTGCTTGGAGCCCTTGCTGTCCTTGTCGGCGAACGCGAGGTACGTGCCCTTGTTGTCGGCCGTGGCATCCGCGACGGAGAAGTCGCGGATGTGCAGCTCCTGGATCTGGGCGTCGCGCAGGGGGACGGCGGCCGGCTTCTTCAGCGTGGACCAGCCGGACGGGGCGAGGGACCTGTCGGACAGGTCGACGACGATGCTCTTCCCGGAGTTCGCGGTCAGCGCGAGCGAGTACGGGTCGGTGACCTTGTTGGTGACGACCTTCTGGACGCTGGGCGCCCAGACCTTGACGGCGTACAGGTACTTCTTGCCCTTCCAGTGCTTCTTGCCCGTGACCGACCAGACGCCGCTCGCGTCGTCGCGGCGCATGGCCACGTTCTTCCCGTCGAGTTCGAGGGAGACGTGCTGCGCGGTCGGCGCCCACAGTCGCAGCGTCGGGACGCCCTTGCCGTCGAAGACCACGCCGAGGTCGGCCTTGGTCGCCTTCGTCGCATGGATGTCGTCGAGCACACCGGCGAGCTGCACGCCCGTGGCGGACATCACCGCCCCCGTGGCCGCGTACTGCGCCGCCACGAGCTGGCCCTTCAGCGCCTCGCGGACCCGGTCGCGGTCGCGTGGGTCGACGGCGAACGCCGCGTACGACTTCAGATGCGGGAACTTCGCCTTCTGTGCGTCGGTCAGCGCCGACTTGCTCAGTCGCAGAGTCCGGCGGTCACCGGTCAGGGAGCCGTCCTTGACGGCGATCGATCCCTCGCGGGAGTAGAGGAGTGCGCTGGAGGCGGCGGCGTCGCTGCCGTTCCAGGCGACGGTGTTCTCGTCGATCCACACGGCCTGGGACTTGGTCAGGTCCAGTGCCGCGCCGCCGCCCTTGGGCTGCGGCAGCAGGTACTTCTCCTGGCCTTCGAGCAGCCACACCTCGTGGCCGTTGGCCGCGAGGTCGAGCGACTGGTCGCTGGGCAGGTCCTTCTCGTCGCCCTTGTGCAGGATGTAGCTGAGCGACGTGGCCCCTGCCGCGAGCGGCACCTCGTAGACGGCCCCGTACGCGTCGGTGCGCACCGGCTCCAGCGGCTTGGACCAGTCGGTCGGGTTCGCGGCACCGGTCCAGGTGTGCAGACCCCAGCCGGTGTGGTCGCCGTCGGCGCGCTTGTAGTGCAGCACGGCCTTCGAGGTGTCCTGGGGCGGGTAGGCGCCTTCGGGCGCGGCGTTGCGCACCTCGGCCTTGCCCTGCTCGATCCAGACCTCGCCCGTCCTGGACAGGTCGACGGAGCGGTCGGCGTCGGTGTCCTTGACGCCGTCCTTGTTCACGGCGATGAAGCCGATGGAGGAGGCGCCGGGCTTGAGCTTGACGTACGCGAAGGCGCCGTAGGCGTCACGGCCGGTGAACGGCTTCCCGGCGGGCCAGGTGGTGCCTTCGCCGTCGGCGATGTCGCCCCAGGTGTACAGGCCCCAGTCGGCGTAGTCCCCGTCGGTGCGCTTGTAGTGGACGATCGCGTAATCGCGCTGCGAGGCGGTCGGCGGCTGTTCGACAGCGGGGGCGCCGCTGGTGGTCTCCGCGGTCGCACTCGCCGTCCGGCCCGCTCTGTCGACGACAACGGCCTTGTAGCGCAGGGCGGTTCCGGCGGGAGCGGTGATGCGCTGGGTGACCTTGTACGGGGCGTGGTCGGCGGAGCCGAGAACCTGCCACTTGCCGTTGCCCGTCTGGGCGGCGAAGACGACGCGGTTCAGCTGACCGCCGTCGGCGTCGGCGGAGATCTCGACGGTGCCGGTGGCACCGGCCGCGGGGGCGTCGAGCGTGAGCGACGGCTTCGCGGCGGGCGCGCCGAGCGGCCCGGCCGCCTTGAGGACGACGGCGCCGAGGGCCGGGACGGTGACCTCGACCTTCTTGTCGGATCCGCTGGTGACGCGGGCGTCTCCGCCGTGGATCGTCGTGAAGTCCATGCCGGCCGAACCAGTGGGGATCTCGACCGTCTTCGCCTCGGTGGCGCTGTTGACGGTCACCACGTACTCGGTCCCGGCCCGGGCGTCGGTGCGGGAGAACGCGTACACGGAGCCCTCGGCGTACCGCTCCTGCTGGATGCCGTCACGCAGTGCCGGGTGCGCCCCGGTCAGCCGGGAGAGCGTGGCGATCTGCCGGTACAGCGGGTGCGAGGTGTCGTACGCGTCCTGCGCGTGCGTACGGTCGGTGCCGATCTGGTCGTCGTCCAGGTAGTCGGGGGTACGGGACGCGAACAGGGTCTGCCGGGCGTCCTTGTCGCCGCCGGCTCCCGCGTAGCCCTGCTCGTCGCCGTAGTAGACGACGGGGTTGCCGCGGCCGAGGAACATCAGCTCGTTGGCGAGGCGGTAGCGCTTGAGCAGTTCGGCGTCGTCGGCCTTCGGGTTGTCCTGCTTCAGGAACGTACCGAAGCGGCCCATGTCGTGGTTGCCGAGGAACGGCACCGACTCGTAGGCGTTGGCCTTGTCCGAGGTGTACCGGTAGTCCTGCGCGAACAGGTTCGCCAGCTTGTCGGCCGGTGCGCCCTGCGACGCGAACGCGCGCGCGGCGTCCTGGAAGGGGAAGTCCAGGGTGGCGTCGAGCCTGCCCTGGGTGACGTAGGGCGCCGTGATCGCGGGGTCGGCCGAGTAGACCTCGCCGAACATGAAGAAGTCGTCACGGCCGTGCCGGGCGGCGTACTCGTCGAGCGCGGTGGCCCACTGTGCCCAGAACTCGGTGTTGACGTGCTTGACGGTGTCGATGCGGAAGCCGTCGATGTCGAAGTCGCGCACCCAGCGCTGGTAGATCTTCTCCATGCCCTCGACGACCTCGGGGCGTTCGGTCCACAGGTCGTCGAGTCCGGAGAAGTCGCCGTGCTCGGAGGATTCCCCGGCGAACGTCGAATCGCCCCGGTTGTGATACATCGTCGGGTCGTTGAGCCAGGACGGGACCTTGAGGTTCTTCTTGCCCGCGGCGACGACGGGCGTGCGCGGGAACGAGTCCTCGTCCGTGGCGGGGAAGCGCTTCGAGCCGTCCGCGTAGTCACTGTCGTCGAACGGTTCGCCGTCCTTCGTCAGATACGGGAACGCGCCCTTGGAGAGATAGCCGTACGACTTCTCCTCGTAGTCGATGACATCTGCCGTGTGGTTGGTGATGACGTCGAAGAAGACCTTCATGCCCTTGGCGTGGGCCTTGTCGATCAGCTTCTCCAGGTCGGCGTTGGTGCCGAAGTGCGGGTCGACCTGGGTGAAGTCGGTGATCCAGTAGCCGTGGTAGGCCGCGCTGGCGTCCTTGCCCTCGCCCTGTACGGGCTGGTTCTTGAAGATCGGCGCCATCCAGATGGAGGTGGTGCCGAGTCCCTTGATGTAGTCGAGCTTCTCGGTGAGTCCCTTGAGGTCGCCGCCCTGGTAGAAGCCCTTGTCCTCGGGGTCGTACCCGGTGGCCAGACGCGAACCGGTCAGTCCGCCGCGGTCGTTCTTCTTCTCGCCGTTGGCGAACCTGTCCGGCAGCACGAAGTAGAACTGCTCGCGCGTCAGGTCGTGGCGGGCGGGCTCGGCGGCCAGTGCACGGTCCGACGGGGGCGGGGGCGGCTTCGGTGCCGCTGCCGCCGGGAGGGCGGAAACGAGCGCCGCGACCGTCGCCGTCGCCACGACGACGGCCGCAGCCGGGCGCAGCGGGAGGCTGGGGCGTATCAAGGGGTATCTCCTGGAAGAGGCTGGACGAGGGTGTGGAGAGCCGCGCCGCCCCACGCCCGGGGACCGGGGCGGGGCGGGCGGCCCGTTGAACGGGGAGGTCAGCCGCAGGTCCTTGCCCCGGTGTGCAGGGCGACCGCGGTGTTGGGGCCGAGCGTCGCCGTGAACTGGCCGGAACCGTTCACGGCGACGGGCGTGTTGTTCTGCACATTGCAGTAGGTGCCGGCGGGCAGGGAGGTCTGGAACGTACGGTTCAGCGACCCCGTCTCGTGGTTGATGGCGACGTACGCCTTGGAGCCGCGGCCGAAGGCGATCTGGTCACCACCGTTGTCCCACCAGTTGGTGACGCCCTGGCCGCGGGAGACATTGCGGAAGGCGACCATCGACGAGATCTCGCGCCAGGCGTGCTGGCACTTCCAGCCGTCGCTGTAGCAGGCGTTCACGGTGCCGCCGTTCGGCGGACCGGCGTCCTTGTCGGACCATTCGTAGCCGGAGTGGACGTCGGGCGATCCGTACGGCCAGGCCAGCATGAAGACGTTGGCGAGGGTGTAGTTGGCGCCGTCCTTGTAGTTGAGGGTGTCGCCGCCGCGCTCGGTGTCGTGGTTGTCGACGAAGACGGCGGACTTGCCGGACTGCATGTAGCCCCAGCCCTCGCCGTAGTTCTTCAGGTAGGCGAGGTTCTCGTTGTTGAAGACGCGCTTGAGGTCGCGCGCGTAACGGAACTCCTGGACGTCGCCGTTGCCCAGGTACTCGCTCGGCGAGACCGCCTCACCCGCGCCGTATATGGCTTCCTGCTTCCAGTACACGGAGGGGTTGGTGAGCTTGCCCTTGACGGCGGCCAGATCGCTCGCCGGCATGTGCTTCGCGGCGTCGATGCGGAAGCCGTCGACACCGAGGGACAGCAGGTCGTTCATATAGCCGGCGATCTTGGTGCGGACGTACTCCTCGCCGGTGTCGAGGTCGGCGAGCCCCACCAGTTCGCAGTTCTGGACGTTGCCCCGGTCCTGGTAGTTGGTGATGTGGGCGGTGCAGTCGTCCATGTCCCACGACGCGTACAGGCCGGGGTAGTCGTACTTGCTGTACGAGGAGCCGCCGGTACCCGTCCCGGAGGCCGCCGCCATGTGGTTGATGACGGTGTCGACGACGACCTTCACACCCGCCGCATGGCAGGTGTTGACCATGCTCTGGAACGAGGCGCGGTCGCCGAGGCGGCCGGCGATCCGGTAGCTGACGGGCTGGTACGAGGTCCACCACTGGCCGCCCTGGATGTGCTCCTGGGGCGGCGACACCTGGACGTACCCGTAGCCGGCGGGGCCGAGGGTGTTCGTACAGGCCGTGGCGACCGAGTTGAACTTCCACTCGAACATCACCGCGGTGACGTCCTTTTCGCCGGGGGGCGCGGCACCGGCGGTTGCGGGGGCCGTGACGGCGACAGCGGCTCCTGCCACAACGGCGAGTGCCGCGGCCACGGTTCTTCTGGCCATTGTTCCTCCTGGGCTCACAGGAAGTGGGGACAGCGAGGGGGGTAGCCGTACGGCAACGCGCCATGCCCGCAAGGCCTTTTGAAGATTCTTACGCAAGAAGTCTGAAACTTGTTGCGGTCGAGACCGTACGACCCGCCCACCGCCCGGTCAAGCCTCCGGGCACAGCAACATGTCGGCCGGGAAACGTGGCCGTTCCGTGTCCGCAAACTCTTTCGCAAGTCATTGCAGCGGTGTTACGTTCAACCACGCTCCGGTCCGGTCCTTGACCGGCCGTTGCTGATCCGGGCAGGGGCCGTCGGCCGTTGCCCTGAGCGCGTGGTTTCCACGGGGCTTGCCCCGGCCGGGGGACCCGGTCAGTGCCGGGCCCCACGCGCCCGGCCGGGGCACCGGTCCCGTCAGGCGCCGCGCGCGGGCGGGGCCCCGGTGGAGCCGCGGACGACCAGCTCCGGCTGGAAGACGAACTCCGTGCGCTGGACCGGGTTTCCGTCGATCTCCTCGATCAACGCGTCCACCGCGGCGGTGGCCATCGCCTGGACCGGCTGACGCACCGTCGTCAGCGGCGGGTCCGTGAAGGCGATGAGCGGCGAGTCGTCGAAGCCGACCACCGAGACATCACGCGGCACGTCGAGACCTCGGGCGCGGACGGCGCGGATCGCGCCGAGCGCCATCAGGTCGCTGCCGCACACGATGCCGGTGCAGCCCTGGTCCAGCAGGGCGCCGGCGGCCACCTGGCCGCCCTCCACGCTGAACAGCGTCTGCTTGATGAAGTGCTGGGCCTCGTCCGGGGCGAAGCCGAGCAGGGAGTGCAGCGCCGCGGTGAAGCCCTCCGCCTTGCGGCGGGAGGGCACATAGCGGGTCGGACCGATGGCCAGGCCGATGCGTTCGTGCCCGAGTTCCGCGAGATGGCGCACGGCCATCCGCGCGGCCGAGCGGTCGTCGGGCGAGACGAAGTGCGCGTCGATACGCTCGTTGAAGCCGTTGATCAGCACGAACGGCACTCGGCGGGCCGCCAGTTTGATGTAGCGGCCCGGATCCGACGTGGTGTCGGCATGCAGCCCCGACAGGAACACGATGCCCGTGACGCCGCGTTCCTCCAACTGCTCGACGAGCTCGTCCTCGGTCGCGCCGCCCGGCATCTGGGTGCACAGGACGGGCGTGTAGCCGTGCCCGGCCAGCACCTGCTCGATGACCTGGGCGAACGCCGGGAAGATCGGGTTCGTCAGCTCGGGTATGACCAGGCCGACCAGGCCGGCGCTGCGCCGCTTGAGACGCACGGGCCGTTCGTAGCCGAGCACGTCGAGCGCGGCGAGCACCCGGTGCCGGGTCGGGGCGGCGACACCCGCCTTGCCGTTGAGGACCCGGCTGACCGTGGCCTCGCTGACCCCGGCCTGGAGGGCGAGGTCAGCGAGCCTCGGGACGGCGTTCCCGTCGCCCCGAGGCAGGGGGACCGTCACACCGCCCACCAGACGGTGGTGTCCGCGGGCAGTTCGAGCGTGTCACCGTCGGCGGCGACCTGCGCACTGGACAGCAGCACCTGCCCGCGGGCGGGCAGGGTCACCGGCTCGGACGTGGTGTTGGCCGCGCAGACGAAACCGCCGCGGCGCAGCACCAGCACACCATCGGGAGCGTCCAGCCACTCCACCGAGTCACCCGCGCCCAGCTCCGGGCGCGCTCGCCGCACGGCGAGCGCGCTGCGGTACAGCTCGAGGGTGGAACCGGGGTCGCCGGTCTGCGCCTCGACGCTGAGAGCACCCCAGTTGTCGGGCTGCGGCAGCCAGCTGCCGCCGGTGCCGAAGCCGTACGAGGTGCCGTCGGCGGTCCACGGGATCGGCACCCGGCAGCCGTCGCGGAAGCCGTCCTGGCCGGCAGCGCGGAAGAACGACGGGTCCTGCCGCACATCGTCCGGCAGGTCGGTGACGTCGGGGAGGCCGAGCTCCTCACCCTGGTAGATGTAGGCGGAACCGGGCAGCGCCAGCATCAGCAGCGTCGCGGCGCGGGCGCGGCGCAGTCCGAGCTCGCGGTCGCCCGCCGTGCGGATCTGGGTGCCGAGGCCGGCCGGGTTGGCGAAGCGGGTGGCGTGCCGGGTCACGTCGTGGTTGGACAGCACCCAGGTGGCGGGGGCGTCGACCGGGCGCATCGCGGCCAGCGAGACGTCGATGACGTCACGCAGCTCGTCGGCGGACCAGGGAGTGCCCAGGTACTGGAAGTTGAACGCCTGGTGGAGCTCGTCGGGGCGCACGTAGTTCGCGGTGCGCTCCACGGTCGGCGTCCATGCCTCGGCGACCGCGATCCGGTCGCCCGGGTACTCGTCGAGGATCTTGCGCCAGCTGCGGTAGATCTCGTGCACACCGTCCTGGTCGAAGAACGGCATGACATCGTTTCCGAGCAGCTTGAGCTGGTCGCTGCCGCCGAGGTCGGGCAGACCGTCGGCCTTGACGAGGCCGTGGGCGACGTCGATGCGGAAGCCGTCGACGCCCATGTCGAGCCAGAAACGCAGGATCGAGCGGAACTCGTCGGCGACGGCGGGGTGCTCCCAGTTGAAGTCCGGCTGCTCGGGCGCGAAGAGGTGCAGGTACCACTGCCCGTCCTCGGTGCGCGTCCAGGCCGGGCCGCCGAAGATGGACTCCCAGTCGTTGGGCGGCAGTTCGCCGTTCGCACCCTTGCCCTCGCGGAAGTGGTAGCGCGCCCGGAGCGGGGATCCGGGCCCCTCGCGCAGGGCGCGCTTGAACCACTCGTGCTGGTCGGAGGAGTGGTTGGGCACCAGGTCCACGATGATCCGCAGGCCCAGCTCGTGGGCGTCGCGGATGAGCGCGTCGGCGTCGAGGAGCGAGCCGAACATCGGGTCGATGGCACGGTAGTCGGCGACGTCGTAGCCGGCGTCGGCCTGCGGGGACGCGTAGAACGGGCTGAGCCAGACGGCGTCGACGCCGAGGTCCTTCAGATACGGCAGCCGGCTGCGTACGCCTTCGAGATCGCCCATTCCGTCGCCGTTCCCGTCGGCGAAGCTGCGCGGATAGACCTGGTAGATCACTGCGTCGCGCCACCAGCCCGGTCGGGTGCTGTCGAGTGTGTGCGTGGGGGCAGCGAGGTGCTGGGTCATGTCTTCCCTGATCAAGAGATGGCGGACGGGAACAGGTGGGGGCGTCAGGACTTCGCCGCGCCGGCGGTGAGGCCGGTGACCAGATGGCGCTGGACGAGGTAGAACACGAGCGAGGCGGGCAGGGCGATGAGGACCGCGGTCGCGGCCATCAGGTCCCACTGCGTGTCGTACTGGCTGACGAACGTGGTCAGGCCGATCGACAGCGTGTACTTGCCCTCGCTGAGCATGAACACGGAGGCGTACGCGACCTCGCCCCACGCGGTGAGGAAGGTGTAGAACGCGGCGACCGCCAGTCCCGGCCGGGCGAGCGGCAGGATCAGCCGGTAGAAGGTGCCGAACGGGGTGAGCCCGTCGACGCGTCCGGCTTCGTCGATCTCGTGCGGGATGGTGTCGAAGTAGCCCTTGAGCAGCCAGGCGCAGTACGGGACGGCCGTGGTGCAGTAGACCAGGATGAGCGCCCCGTAGGTGTCCAGCAGGCCCAGATCGGCGACGATCTTGTAGAGGGGCACCATCAGGATGGCGACCGGGAACATCTGGGTGACCAGGAAGGTCCACATCAGCTGGCGGTGACCGGGGAAACGCATCCGCGAGACGGCGTACCCGGAGCTGGCGGCGATGAACACACCGAGCACACAGGTGCCGGCAGCCACGATCATCGAGTTGCCGAACCAGGTGAGGAACTCGGTGTCGTTGAGGACCGCCGAGTAGTTCTCGAAGCTGATCTTCCCGGCGATCTCCTCCGGGTGCAGGAAGTCGGTCTTGTCCGGCCCGAGCGAGATCCAGGCGATCCAGCCGACGGGGAAGAACGCGATGAAGCTCGCCACCAGCAGGGTGGCGTGGATCGCGATCGAGGCGCCGAGGCTGCGCTTGCCGCGGGGGCGGCCGGCGGCGCCCGCTGCGGGACGCTTCGACCGCTGAGCGGGGGCGGTGGCGGGGCGTTCGGTAACGGTGCTCATGTCGTTGGTGTCCTTGTCGGCGTCAGGCGGCGTTCTGCTCGTTGCGGGCGAGCCAGCGCCGGTAGAAGGAGGCGAAGACGACGAGCATCGACAGGATGATCACGCCGTACGCGGCCGAGCCCGCGTAGTCGCGGGGGTCCTGGCCGAAGCCGAGGCGGTACGCCCAGGTGACGAGGATCTGCGCCTCGGGCGCGCCGGTCGCACCGAAGAGCAGGAAGATGACGACGAACTGGTTGAAGGTCCAGATGACGCCGAGCAGGATCACGGTGGAGCTGACCGAGCGCAGACCGGGCAGCGTGACGTTGCGGAAACGCTGCCAGGGGCCGGCGCCGTCCATCTCGGCGGCCTCGTACAGATCGCCGTTGATGGACTGCAGTCCGCCGAGGAGCGAGACCATCATGAAGGGCACACCGACCCAGATGTTGACCATGATGGCGGAGGTGCGCTGCCAGAAGACGTCGCTGAGCCAGCCGGGCTGCGGCAACTCCAGCCAGCCGAGAGCGGTGTTGAGGATGCCGCCCTCGTCGGCGAGGATCAGCCGCCACGAGAAGACGGTGACGAAGGTGGGCACGGCCCACGGCAGGATCAGGACGAGACGGTAGAACGTGCGGCCGCGCAGCTTGCGGTTGAGCAGCATCGCGAGGCCGAGCCCGATGCCGTAGTGGAACGCGACGCAGATGACGGTCCACACGATCGTCCAGCCGAAGTGCGGCCAGAACTGGCCGTCGGCGCCGGAGAGGATCTCTGTGTAGTTGTCGATGCCGACCCAGGAGAACGAGTCCGGGATCTTGTTGACGCCGATGGTGCGGCCGATGTTGGTGCTGTTGGCATCCGTCATCGACAGGTAGATGCCGCGGATGAGCGGATACAGCACGAGCACGCCGAGGACGAGCACGACCGGGGCCACCATGGCCCACGCGTACCAGTGCTTCTCGTAGGACAGCTTCATACGGGCGAACGGCCCGGGGCGCCCGCGGCGCGGGGCGTCGCCCTGCCCGCTCTCGGCGATTGCGCCCTCAGCGGCGACGGTCATCTTCGGCACCTTCTCGGCAGTCTTCTCGGCAGTTCACTGCGGGATGTCGGTCGGGAAACGGCTGTGCGGCCGGCCCGCCCCGTCTGCACGGGGCGGGCCGGCCGCAGGACTCAGGAGTAGTCCTTCAGCAGCTTCTTGTAGGCCGCGGCGGTGTCGTCCAGGCCCTTCTGCGCGTCGACCTTGCCCTGGAGGACCTTGGTGACGTTGGTCTCGAAGTCGGTGTACAGCGAGCTGTAGCTCGGGTCCGAGCCGCGCGCCTGACCGCTGTTCGAGAGCACGGTCTGCATGTCCGCGAAGCCGGGCAGCGCCTTGACCTCGGCGGTGTAGGCGGAGGTGCGGGTCGGCAGCGTGCTGTTCTTCAGCGCGATCTTCGCCTGGGTCTCACCGGAGGTCATCCAGCCGACGAACTTCTGCGCGGCCTTCTGGTGCGCGGAGTCGGAACCGGCGTAGACGGACAGGTTGTGACCGCCGATCGGGGCGCCGGCCTTGCCGGTCGAGCCGGCCGGGACCGAGGACAGGCCCAGGTTCTTCGCGTCCTTGAACGCGGTGCCCTTGTAGATGTTGGTGAGCTCCCACGGACCCTGGACGATCATCGCGACCTTGCCGGTCGTGAAGGCGTCCTGCATGTGCGCGTACGAGTCGGCGGACACGTCGAGCTTGGCGACACCGTCGGCGGCCAGCAGGCTCTTGCTGGTCTCGATGGCCTTGGTGGCCTTGTCCGAGTTGACGGTGATCTTCTTGCCCTCGGAGTCGATCAGGTCGACGCCCTCGCCGTAGAGGAACGGCATCTGGTAGTAGCCGGCCTTGTTGAGCCAGAAGCCGTCGGCGTCGGTCTTGTCGGCGACAGCCTTGGAGACCTTCTTCAGCTCGTCCCAGGTGGTGGGCGCGGCATCGAAGCCGGCCTTCTTCAGCAGGTCCTTGTTCCACATCAGCGCGAGCGTGTCGGTGACGATCGGCGCGCCGTAGGTCTTGCCCTCGTACTGGGCCTGCTTCAGCAGAGCGGGGGTGATGTCCTCGCTCTTGGCGAGGGCCTCGGTGCCGTCGAGCGGGGCGAGGAACTGCTGCTTCGCCCACGCGCCGGTCCAGCCGACGTCGGCGCGGATGATGTCCGGGGCGCCCTTGCTGCCGGCGGCGGTCTGGAACTTGTTCTGGGCCTGGTCGAAGGGGACGTTCACGTACTCGACGGTGATGTCCTTGTTGGCCGCCTCGAACTCCTTGATGAGGGCCTTGTAGTTGGGCGCCTCGTTCGTCGCGTTCGAGGTGTCCCACCAGGTGATGGTGACCGGGCCTTCGGCCTTGCCCTCGTCGCCGCTACCCCCACCGCACGCCGTCGCCGAGAGCGCCAGTGCCGCTACCAGCGCGGTGGCCGCTATGCCACGCCGCATGTGAACTCCTTCAACTGAGCCCGGAAGGGCGGAGGCGAAGATGGTGCCTCCCACCGACCGCTCCCTCGCGGCGCCGGGTTGCCAGGAACGTAACAGGGCTGAAAACCATCGGAAAGACCTTGCGGCAAATTTCTGCAAGGACGGCTCATCGTTACATCCGCGTGTCCGGAGAGTTGCCATCGGATCGCTTGACACCACCACCCGAGACAGGGTGCGCCCTGCTGCAAGGCCTCCGCAAGAGGGCCGCAAGGGTTTGCAGCGATGTGACCCGGCTCTCGCCACATCACGCCTGAACCGACCGAATCCCGTACCTGGTGGGCAATCCCTCGTACGACCGGTACAGTCCACTCCCATGACCGCGCGGCTCGCCGACATCGCAGCCCAGGCGGGGGTCAGTGAAGCCACAGTCAGCCGCGTGCTCAACGGCAAGCCCGGTGTGGCCGCGGCCACCCGTGAGTCGGTCCTTGCCGCACTCGACGTGCTCGGCTACGAACGTCCCGTGCGGCTGCGGCAGCGCAGTGCCGGCCTCGTCGGCCTGATAACACCCGAGCTGGACAACCCCATCTTTCCCGCGCTGGCGCAGGTGATCGGCCAGGCCCTGACCCGTCAGGGCTACACACCCGTCCTCGCCACCCAGACGCCCGGCGGCTCGACCGAGGACGAGCTGACCGAGATGCTGGTCGACCGGGGCGTGTCCGGGATCATCTTCGTCTCCGGCCTGCACGCCGACACCACCGCCGACACGCAGCGCTACGACGCCCTGCGCGCGCAGGGCGTTCCGTACGTCCTGGTCAACGGCTTCTCCCCGAAAGTGCAGGCGCCGTTCGTCTCCCCCGACGACCGGGCCGCCATGCAGCTCGCCGTGACCCATCTCGTCTCCCTCGGCCACACCCGGATCGGCCTGGCCCTCGGCCCGAGGCGGTTCGTGCCGGTGCTGCGCAAGATCGAGGGCTTCGTGCTCGCGATGAAGGAGCGCCTCGGTCTGTCCCCCGAGGAGACGCAGGAACTGATCCAGCACTCCCTGTACACACTGGAGGGCGGCCAGGCGGCGGCGACCGGGCTGATCGCCCGGGGCTGCACGGCGGTCGTGTGCGCCAGCGACATGATGGCGCTCGGCGCGATCAGGGCGGCGCGCCAGCAGGGACTGCACGTCCCGAAGGACATCTCGGTGGTCGGCTTCGACGATTCGCCACTCATAGCATTCACGGATCCCCCGCTCACCACGATCCGCCAGCCCGTGCAGGCGATGGGGCAGGCGGCGGTCCGGGCGCTGCTGGAGGAGATAGGGGGAACTCCGGCTCCCCACAGCGAGTTCGTCTTCATGCCGGAGCTCGTGGTCCGCGGTTCGACCGCGTCGGGACCCCAGCGGGCCGGAACCCAGGAGTGAGCAGGCCCGCTTACGACGTGCTGGTGGTCGGCGGCGCCGGAGTGGACACGATCGTGCGGGTCGAGGCGCTGCAGGTGCCGCCCGGCGACTCGGTGTCCGTGCCGCCGGTCCACGACCATGTGGGACACACCGGAAACGGCGTCGCACTGGGCTGCCACGCGCTGGGGCTGGCCACCAAGTTCATCGACTTCCTCGGCGAGGACACGCAGGGCCGCGCGGTGCTCGACTCCTGTGCGGCGAACGGACTGGACTTCAGCCATGTGGTCTCCCCGCACGGCACGCCGCGCGGGATCAATCTCGTCGACCCGCAGGGCCGCCGCTTCTCGTTCTACGACGGCCGCCACCCGGCGGATCTACGGCTGCCGCGCTCCTTCTATCTGCCGTTCCTGGAGCGCGCGCGGCATGTGCACATGTCGATCACCGGCCACAACCGGGACATGTACGAGGACGTCCACCGGCTCGGGCCGTCGTCGTCCACCGATCTGCACGACTGGGACGGCCGCAATCCGCACCACCGCACGTACGCACTCGCCTCCGACCTCGTCTTCCTGAGCGCCGCGGCGCTCTGCGGACGGGTCGACGAGGTCCTGCGGGCGATCCTCGGCGAGGGGCGGGCCCGGCTGGTCGTCGCGACGGACGGCGCCGACGGCTGCCATGTCCTCGTCCGCGGCGAGGAACAGGTCCGCCGCTTCCCGGCGGTGCGCCCCGACCGTCCGGTGGTGGACACCAACGGCGCCGGGGACGCCTTCGTCTCCGCGTTCCTGCACGCGCACCTCGCAGGGCGCGACGTCGAGGAGTGCGTACGGGCGGGCTCGGTGGCCGGAGCCTTCGCCTGCACGACGGCCGGCACGCACACGTCGTTCATCTCCCTGCCGGAGCTGCTCGCCGCCTGCCGGTGAGGTGCCCGGTCCTTGGGGCCAGTGGTGCCGATCTCGACAAGCCCATCGGCCCGACTGATAATGGGAGCGCTCCCGGGGGCTCTTCCCGAGACGGCACATCGGCACCGGAGGTCGCGCACATGGCAGCACGGGGCCGTCACGGCCAGCCCACGCTCGAACAGGTCGCCGCACTGGCGGGCGTCGGGCGGGGCACCGTGTCGCGGGTGATCAACAAGTCCCCGGGGGTGCGCGACTCCACCCGGCGCACCGTCGAGCGGGCCATCGCCGAGCTGGGCTACGTACCCAACCACGCCGCCCGCGCCCTCGCGGGCAGCCGCACGGACGCGGTCGCCCTCGTCGTCCCCGAGACCGAGAAGCGGTTCTTCACCGAGCCGTACTTCTCCGAGATCATCCACGGCGTCGGCATCGGACTGGCCGACACCGAGCTGCAGTTGCTGCTGACCCTGGTGCGCACCGAGCGCGAGCGCGAGCGGTTCCTCCAGTACGCCAGGGCCCGCCGCATCGACGGCGTGCTCCTGGTCTCGGTGCACCGCGACGACCCACTGCCGGACCTGCTCTCCGAGATGGACATGCCGACCGTGCTCAACGGGCGCCGCACCGCCGACGAGAGCGTCTCGTACGTGGACTCCGACAACGCCGGCGGGGCGCGGCTCGCCGTGCGCCACCTCGCCGCCGCGGGCCGCCGGAAGATCGTCACGATAACGGGCCGCCCGGACATGTACGTCGCCCAGTGCCGGCTGCGCGGCTACGAGGAGGCGGTCCGCGGGGCGTGCGCCGCGTTCGACCCCTCCTGGGTGGCGGCCGGCGACTTCACCGAGGAGAGCGGCCGGCACGCCATGAGCGGACTGTTGCGCCTGCATCCGGATCTGGACGCGGTCTTCGCGGCGTCGGACGTGATGGCCGCGGGGGCCCTGCACGCGCTGCGCGCGGCCGGCCGCCGGGTGCCCGACGACGTCGCGGTCATCGGCTTCGACGACTCGCCCCTGGCGCAGCACACCGATCCGCAGCTGACCACGGTCCGTCAGCCGGTGGAGGAGATGGGCCGCACGATGGCCCGCGTGCTGCTCGATCAGATGGCCGACCCGGCGGCGGCCTGGCGCAATGTCGTGCTGCGCACGGAGCTGATCCGCCGGGGCACCGCCTGAGCGTGCGTCCTTCCGGTCCGGGCACACCCCCGAGGCGCGCTTTCGGCACTCTTGGGAGCGTTCCCATTCTGTCGCCCGACCTGTACGCGACCCCTCCCGCCCCGGAGCCGCCGACCGCGAACGGCGTTGCCCGCCGTCGTGCAAACATGGAGGCCCGACGACGGGACCGTCGCGGTCCCCTGCCATCGAGGTACTAGCTGTGACGAAGCCCGCCGCACGCGAGCCGCAGAGGCGCAACTCCCGCTCCAACCGCGCCCGGATCCTGGCCGTGGCCCGGCACGAGCTGGCGGCCGACCCGGACGCGACGCTGGAGGAGATCGCCCGGGCGGCGGGTGTCGTGCGCCGTACGGTCTACGGCCACTTCCCGGGCCGGACCGCGCTGTTGGAGGCGCTCGCCGACGAGGCGGCCCAGGCGCTGCACGCCGCCGTCGGCTCGCTCTCGGGGGCGGACGGCGCGGACGCACCCGCCGAGCGGGCGCTGGCCCGTTTCGTGCTCACCATCTGGCCGATCGGCGACCGCTACCGCATGCTGCTCGCCCTGGCCCGCCGCGATCTGGGGGTGGAGCGCGTGGCCGAGGTGCTCGCCCCCGCACGTACGGCGGTGAACGGGATCCTGGAGCGGGGCCGGTCCGCCGGCGCGTTCCACACCCATGTGCCGGCACCCGTGCTCAGCGCGGCTCTGGAAGCCCTGACGCTGTCGCTGCTGGAAAGTGTCAACACCGGGGACTGGCAGGACGACGGCGGGGCGACCGCCATCACGGTGCTCATCGCCGCCGGTGTCCCGGCCGCGCGAGCCGAGGCAGAGGTGCGTGACCTCGCGGCACGGCCCGGCGCCCGTGACGAGGCGGAAGAACGGGACTGATGCGCGCCCCCTCCCGTGCCCGCGGCGCATGCGCGGCCGCCGCTCTGCTGCTCCTGCTCGCCGCCTGCTCAAGAACGCCGGAGCCGGCGCCGGGTTCCGACGCGGAGGCCGTGCGCCTGCCGTCCGCCGACGCCGTGTTCGACTACCAGCTGGGCGGCGCCTATCCGCCCGCCGGGAAGGTCGAGGCGGTAGCCCGCGACCGTACGTCCGAGCCCGCGGCCGGCCTCTACAACGTCTGCTACGTCAACGCGTTCCAGACACAGCCGGGCGACGCCGTCACCTGGTGGCGGAAGAACCACCCGGATCTGCTTCTGCACGGCCGCGACGGTTCTCCCGTCGTCGACGAGGACTGGGGCGAACCGCTCCTCGACATCTCCACCCCCGCCAAGCGCCGGTCGCTGCTCGCCGTCGTCGGACCCTGGATCGACGGCTGCGCGAAGGACGGCTTCGACGCGGTGGAGCCCGACAACCTCGACTCCTACACGCGTTCGGGTGGCCTGCTCACCGAGGATCACGCGATCGCGTTCGCGCGGCTGCTGACCGGCCGGGCCCATGAGCGCGGTCTGGCCGTCGCCCAGAAGAACACCTCGGAGCTGCTGGGCGAGCGCGCGTACATCGGGTTCGACTTCGCGGTCGCGGAGGAGTGCGCCCGCTACCAGGAGTGCGGCGCGTATCTCGACGCGTACGACGGCCGGGTCTTCGACGTCGAGTACGAGACGGAGGACTTCGACACCGCCTGCCGTTCCTGGCGCGGGGAACTGTCGGTGACGCTGCGGGACCGCGATCTGCTTCCCGCCGGCGAGCAGGGACATCTGCGCCGGGTCTGCTGAGTTCCCTGCGCATCCCTCATGCGCCGCCGGACACGCCACGGCCCGCCGGTCCGTGACGGACCGGCGGGCCGTGCTGTCTCAGACGAGTCCCTGCGCGAGCATCGCGTCGGCGACCCGTTCGAAGCCCGCGATGTTGGCGCCCGCCACATAGTCGCCGGGCACACCGTAGCTCTCCGCCGTCTCGTGGCAGATGCGGTGGATCTCCCCCGTGATCAGGGAGAGTTCGTTCTCCACCCGGGCAGGTGTCCAGATGTCCCGGGCGGCGTTCTGGCGCATCTCCAGCGCGCTGACCGCGACACCGCCCGCGTTGGCCGCCTTACCGGGGCCGAAGGCGACACCCGCGTCCTGCAGGATGCGTACCGCCTCGGGCGTGCACGGCATGTTGGCGCCCTCCGACACCGCCTTGACGCCGTTGCGGACGAGGGTGAGGGCATGCCGGCCGTCGAGCTCGTTCTGCGTGGCAGAGGGGAACGCGATGTCGGCGGGGACGTCCCACACGCTCCCGCCGGGCAGATAGCGGGCCGACGCGCCCCGGCGATCCGCGTACTCGCTGACGCGCCCGCGCTCCACCTCCTTGATCTGCCGGAGCAGTTCGACGTCGATGCCCTTTTCGTCCACGACACACCCCTGCGAGTCGGAGCAGGTGACGGGGTGCGCACCGCTCTTCGCGAGTTTCTCGATGGTGTGGACGGCGACGTTTCCCGAGCCGGAGACGACGGCCGTGAGGCCCGCCAGCTCCTCACCGCGCCGGTTGAGCATCTCGGCCGCGAAGAGCACGCTGCCGTAGCCCGTCGCCTGGGTGCGGAACGCCGAGCCGCCCCAGTCGAGGCCCTTGCCGGTGAGCACACCCGCCTCCCAGCGATTGGTGATGCGCCGGTACTGGCCGAAGAGATAGCCGATCTCCCTGGTGCCGACGCCGATGTCACCGGCGGGCACATCGGTGTACTCACCGATGTGCCGGTGGAGTTCGGTCATGAAGGACTGGCAGAAGCGCATCACCTCGGTGTCGGAGCGGCCCCGGGGATCGAAGTCGCTGCCGCCCTTCCCGCCGCCGATGCCGAGCCCGGTCAGCGCGTTCTTGAAGATCTGCTCGAAGCCGAGGAACTTCACGACGCCGGGATTCACCGAGGGGTGGAAGCGCAGACCGCCCTTGTAGGGACCGAGCGCGCTGTTGAACTCCACCCGGTAGCCGCGGTTGACGTGGACCGCACCGCCGTCGTCCTGCCAGGGCACCCGGAAGACGATCTGCCGCTCCGGCTCCAGGAGGCGTTCGAGGAGCCCCGGTTCGGCGTACTCGGGGCGCGCGGCGAACACGGGGGTGAGGCTCTCCAGGACCTCGTGCGCGGCCTGGTGGAACTCGGGCTCTGCCGGATTGCGGCGTACGAGCTCGGCGAGGAGGGCGGTCTGCCGGTCCTTCGGGGGTGAAGCTGTCACAGCATGTCCCTTCCTGCCCGGCCGGCGTTTTCGGTGCCCGGCCATGGCGGTGGTCCAGGTGTCGTTGCCGGCGTGGAGTACGGTCCCCCCGCTTCTGGCGTTCACCGGGGCGCATCCCGCCGTGCTCTGCGTCCTGGTGACGAGGCGGCAGCAGGGAGGCGGACGCGCGCCTCCCCCACTGCCGCGTGGGCCGGCTGCCGCTCAGCGGCGGTCCGCCGGTGAGCGGTGCAGCAGCGACTCGAGGGCCTGCGTCAGCACCTCTTCGGGGTCGGCGACCGGGCCGGCCGCACGCCATGCCACGAAGCCGTCGGGCCGCACCAGCAGCGCCCCTTCGTCCGTCGTGCCGCATGTCGCGGCGAACTCGGTCCCGGATTCCGGCACCAGGTCGGCGTCGGGGCCCTCGCCGATCCGGTGGGCGTCCAGCGGGATGCGCAGCCGGTCGGCGACCCGCCCCGCGGCCGCGTGCCAGGCGGCGCCGCCGGGGCCGGCCCCGGTCAGCAGCACGAAGGACTGCTCGAAGAGGTCGAGGGTGGAGATCCGGCGGACTTCGCCGGGCCGGTGCACCCACAGATGCGGCGCGCGGCTGCCGGGTTCGCCCGAGAGGTCCATCCCCTGGGGTACGACGGGCAGTCCGGTATCGGCTCCGATGACGGCGCCGTCCCGGTAGCGGTAGGCGAGGGCGACCGCGAGCATGCCGCTCTGCCTGCCGCCGCCGCCCGGGGCCGGTGCGTAGCCGGGGTGACTGTGCTCCTCCGAGCGGGCCGACGCGCGGGCGCTGGTGGCCTCCGCCACCGGACGGCGCTCGGCGTCGTAGGTTTCCAACAGGCCCGGTCCGGCTGTGCCGTTCAGGACGGCGGCGAGCTTCCATGCCAGGTTGTGCGCGTCCTGGATGCCGGTGTTGGAGCCGAACGCCCCCGTGGGCGACATTTCGTGGGCGGAGTCCCCCGCGAGGAAGACACGGCCGTCGGAGTACCGTTCGGCGACCCGCTCGGCGGCGTGCCACGGCGCCTTGCCGGTGATCTCGACATCGAGGTCGAGGGCTCCGGTCGCCCGGCGGATGTGCTCGATGCACCGCTGGTCCGTGAAGTCCTCGAGCGTCTCGCCCTGTTCGGGCTGCCACGGGATGTGGAACACCCACTTCTCCGCGTTGTCCACGGGCAGCAGGGCGCCGTCCGCCGCGGGGTCGGTCAGGTAGCAGACGATGAAGCGACGGCCGCCGACGACCTCGGCCAGGCCGAGCGAGCTGAAGGTGACGCTCACGTTGTGGAACAGGTCGCCGGGGCCGGAGTGCTTGATGCCCAGCCGCTCGCGCACGGGACTGCGCGGCCCGTCGGCCGCGACGAGGTAGTCGGCGCGCACCGTGAAGGGCCGGCCGGTCGCGCGGTCCTCGACGACGGCGGTGACGCCGGTCCCGTCCTGCTCGAAGGAGCGCATCTGGGTGGAGAACCTCAGGTCGCCGCCGTGCTTGCGGGCGTACTCGAGAAGGACGGGCTCCAGGTCGTTCTGGCTGCACACGCACCAGGCGGCGGGGCTGAACCGGGCCGCGCCGCTGCTCTCCTGGACCTCCTTGATCAGCCATTCGCCGTCGTCACCGCCGGTGAGCGAGGGGATCTGGAGGATCCCGTGGTTGTCGGCGAGGACCATCGCGGCTTCGCGGATGCCGTCCTCGACACCCGCCGTGCGGAACAGCTCCATGGTGCGGACGTTGTTGCCTCGGCCGCGCGGATGCTTCGAGGTGCCCGCGTGGCGCTCGACGACCATGTGCTCGATTCCGAGCCGCCCGAGGAAGAGTGACGTGGACAGGCCCACAAGGGAGCCGCCCACGACGAGGACCGGTACGCGCACGTCGGCTTGTTGTTGCATCGTTGGCTCCTGCTGATGCCGTCGGGAAGGGGACGACGTTTCCATGCCCCCGCGGCGGTGCTTCGGGCGTCGCTTCACCCGGGTGGTTCATACATCTCGCGCCACCGGTGGTACCTGACAGACGATCGAAGCCGGACCGCCACGATGCGTCACGGCAGAAACGGACCGTGTGCATCGGATCTCAACGCTCGGGATCTCCGAGGGCCGGTGTCGTGCTCCGGTGTGGCGGCCTCACTGTCAAAGGAGAGGCGTGACCATGACGACGCTGTCCGAACGTATATCCCAGTCGGCCTTCGACGGCTCCCGGCTGCGCGTGGTGCTGCTGCTGGACCTGCACGACGGCGCCCAGCAGGAGTTCCTCACGGCGTACGAGCACATGCGCCACCAGGTGGCATCGGTGCCCGGGCACATCAGCGACCAGCTGTGCCAGTCGATCGAGAATCCCTCCCAGTGGCTGATCACCAGCGAATGGGAGAGCGCACCGCCGTTCCTGGCCTGGGTCAACAGCGAGGAACACGTCGAAACGGTGCGGCCACTGCACGACTGCGTACGGGACACCCGCTCGCTGCGTTTCAGCGTTCTGCGCGAGACCGAGAACGTGCACCCGCAGCGGCCCGCCTCTCCACGGCGCACCGCCGGACTGCAGGCCGCGCCGCGGGTCGGCGACGGAGTCGTCCGGCATGCGCTGACCTTCACCGTCAAGCCGGGCAGCGAACGCGCCGTCGCGGAGATCCTGGCCGGCTACGTCTCGCCCCAGGCCCGGGTCGACGACGAGACCCGGCTGCGCCGCACGTCTTTGTTCATGCACGGCAATCGGGTGGTGCGCACCGTCGAGGTCCAGGGCGAGCTGATGGCCGCGCTGCGGCACGTGGCACGCCAGCCCGAGGTCCGGGCGGTCGAGGAGGCCATCAACCCGTACCTGGAGCAGGACCGCGACCTCGACGACCCGCAGTCGGCGCGGGTGTTCTTCACCCGGGCCGCGCTCCCCGCCGTCCACCATCTGGCGGCGGCGGGCGACCGGAACCGGGACGTCGAACGGCACGCGCTGCTCTACCCCGCCAAGGAGGGCTGCGGAATGGCGCTCGCCCGGCTCCTCGCCACTCAGGACGAGGCCGCGGCGAACGACCCGGGCAGTCTGGTCGACAGCAGCACCGTCTTCCAGCGCGACGACATCGTCGTACGGCTCGTCGACGCCCGCGGGCCGCTCGACAACGACCCGCTGCTGGCCGCCGGGGCCCAGGGCCCGCGCAAGGCCGCGATGCTGGCCCGCCTGCTCGATCTGGACGCACTCGGTCTGGACGGGGTCGACGACGTGAAGACGGCGACCCGCCTGCTGGAGAACGCCGACATGCGTCTGATCACGGACCGTCGCGCGTCCTGACGCGACCCGCGCCCGTGCCCCGCACCGCGGGGCGGGGGCGCCCCGCACCCACGGCACCCGGCCAACGGCCTCTGGAGGAAACAGTCATGAGCACTACGCATCGCATCGTCGACCTCGGCGACACCCAGCCCAATCGCAGGCGCGGAGGCGATCTGCGCGCCATGCTCACCCCGACCGCCGTGGGCGCCACGAGCGGCTTCATGGGGCTGGCGCTGGTCGAGCCGGGCGACCGGATCGGCGAGCACTACCACCCGTACTCCGAGGAGTTCGTCTACGTCGTCGCGGGCGAACTCGAAGTCGATCTGGACGGTGAGACGTTCCCGATCCGTACGGACCAGGGTCTGATGATCCCGCCGTACGTACGCCACCGGTTCCGCAACGTGGGCAGCACCGAGGCCCGCATGGTCTTCCATCTGGGTCCGCTCGCGCCCCGTCCGGAGCTCGGGCATGTGGACACCGAGGAGACCCCCGCCGCTGAAGGCGCCGGAGAGCGACGGCCGGCCCAGGCCACGGGAGCGGTTTCGTGAACCGACGTGTGGCGGTGACCGGTGTCGGCATCGTCGCACCCGGAGGCGTGGGCGCCCCGGCATTCTGGGATCTGCTCGCGGACGGACGGACGGCGACACGGGGCATCACGCTCTTCGACCCGACCGGCTTCCGTTCCCGAATCGCCGCCGAGGTGGACTTCGATCCCGTGGTGCACGGGCTCGACGCCCAGCAGGTGCAACGAGCCGACCGGTATGTGCAGTTCGCCATGGTCGCGGCCCGTGAGGCGCTCGCCGACGCGGGTCTGGACATGGAGAAACAGGACCCGTGGCGGGTCGGGGTGTCCATGGGCACCGCGGTCGGCGGCACGACGCGGCTGGAACACGACTATGTGGCGGTCAGCAGCACGGGCCGCCGCTGGGACGTCGACCACAGCGAGGCAGGACCGCATCTGCACCGGGCGTTCTCGCCCAGCGCCCTCGCCTCCGAGGTCGCCGAGCAGACGGGCGCGCACGGCCCGGTGCAGACCGTGTCCACGGGCTGCACCTCCGGTCTGGACGCCATCGGCTACGCCTTCCATGCCATCGAGGACGGCCGGGTGGACATCTGCGTCGCCGGAGCCTCCGACTCGCCGATCTCCCCGATCACGGTGGCGTGCTTCGACGCCATCAGGGCGACGTCGCCGAACAACGACGACCCGGAACACGCGTCGCGCCCGTTCGACGCCAACCGCGACGGCTTCGTGATGGGCGAGGGCGGCGCGGTGCTGGTCCTGGAGGAGCTGGAGCACGCCCGGGCCCGCGGGGCGACGGTGTACTGCGAGATAGGAGGCTACGCCACCTACGGCAACGCCCATCACATGACCGGCCTCACCCGTGAGGGCCTGGAGATGGCGCACGCGATCGACCACGCACTGGGCCACGCCCGGCTCGACGGGTCGGACGTCGACTACGTCAACGCGCACGGATCCGGGACGCAGCAGAACGACCGGCACGAGACCGCCGCCGTGAAGCGCTCGCTCGGTGAGCACGCGTACAAGGTGCCGATGAGTTCCATCAAATCCATGGTGGGGCACTCGCTCGGCGCGATCGGCGCGATCGAGGTCGTGGCCTGCGTGCTCGCGCTGGCCAAGCAGGTGGTGCCGCCGACGGCGAACTACGAGACGCCCGACCCCGAATGCGATCTCGACTATGTGCCGCGCACCGCACGCGCGCTGAAGCTACGGACCGTGCTGTCGGTCGGCAGCGGGTTCGGCGGTTTCCAGTCCGCGGTGGTGCTCACCCGGCCAGGTGGGAGTACATGATGAGCACCGGACAGCCCCGTCGCCCGGTCGTCACCGGTATCGGCGTCGTCGCCCCCAACGGAGTGGGCACCGACGCGTTCTGGAAGGCCACGGTCGAGGGCATCAGCGCCCTGGACCACGTCAGCCGCGAGGGCTGCGGGCATCTGCCGCTCCGCGTCGCCGGCGAGGTCCGCGGCTTCGACCCCGAACCGCTCGTCGAGGAACGCTTCCTGGTACAGACGGACCGGTTCAGCCATTTCGCGATGGCGGCGGCCGACATGGCCATGGCCGATGCACGGATCGTGGTCGGCGCCCCCGACGACGCTGCGTTCGCGATCGGCGTGGTCACGGCAGCCGGGTCCGGCGGCGGCGAGTTCGGCCAGCGTGAACTGCAACGGCTGTGGAGCCAGGGCTCGACCTATGTCGGGCCGTACCAGTCCATCGCCTGGTTCTACGCGGCGAGCACAGGCCAGATCTCCATCCGTGGCGGCTTCAAGGGCCCCTGCGGCGTCGTCGCCAGCGACGAGGCAGGCGGGCTCGACGGCATCGCACACGCCGCCGCGGCCGTGCGGCGGGGCACGGACTCGGTCGTCGTCGGCGCGGCCGAGGCACCGCTCGCCCCGTACTCCATCGTCTGCCAGCTGGGCTACCGGGAGCTGAGCACCAGCGCGGACCCCGACCGCGCCTACCGGCCGTTCTCGGCCCAGGCGTGCGGGTTCGTCCCCGCGGAGGGCGGCGCGATGCTCGTCGTCGAGGACGAGAGGGCGGCCCGGAACAGGGGCGCCACGATCCGGGCCACGGTGGCCGGGCACGCGGCGACGTTCACCGGGGCGTCCCGGTGGGAGGAGTCGCGCGAAGGTCTCGCCCGGGCGATCCGCGGCGCACTCCACGCGGCGGACTGTGCTCCCGAGGAGATCGATGTGGTCTTCGCGGACGCACTCGGGCTGCCGGAGGCGGACCGCGCCGAGGCCCTGGCCATCGCGGACGCACTCGGCCCGCACGGAACGCGGGTGCCGGTGACGGCACCCAAGAGCGGCACCGGCCGGGCGTACTGCGGAGCGCCCGTGCTCGACACGGCAGCCGCCGTGCTCGCGATGGAGCACGGCGTCGTCCCACCCACTCCGCATGTGTTCGACATCTGCCACGACCTCGCCCTCGTCACCGGTTCGGCCCGCCCCGCCGAGCTGCGCACGGCGCTGGTACTGAGCCGGGGCCTCATGGGGTCCAACGCGGCGCTCGTGCTGCGCGGCCCCGGCACATCCGACTGACGGACCCCGCGAGAAGGAGAACGCACATGACCGCACAACTGACCGTCGCCGAACTGTCCGCGCTGATGAAGAAGGGCGCCGGCATATCCGTCGACCCGCAGGAGATGGACCGCAGCCCGGACACCCCTTTCGAGGTCTACGGCCTCGACTCGCTGGGGCTGCTCGGCATCGTGGGCGAGCTCGAGAACCGTTACGGCCAGGCGCTGCCCCCCGACGCGGACCGCTGCAAGACCCCACGCCAATTCCTCGACCTCGTCAACGACTCTCTGATGGCAGGAGCCTGAAATGTCCGGGCACACCGAGAACCACGTCACCATCGACGCCCCGCTCGACCTCGTGTGGGACGTCACCAACGACATCGACAACTGGCCGCATCTGTTCACCGAATACGCCTCCGTGGAGGTGATCGAACGCGAGGGCAACCGGACGGTGTTCCGGCTGACGATGTACCCGGACGAGAACGGCAAGGTCTGGAGCTGGGTGTCCGAGCGAGAGGCGGACCGCGCCGCCCTCACCGTCCTTGCCCGCCGCGTCGAGACCGGCCCCTTCCAGTACATGAACATCCGCTGGGAGTACACCGAGACACCGCAGGGCGTGCGCATGCACTGGACGCAGGACTTCGCGATGAAGCCGGACGCGCCCGTGGACGACGAGTGGATGACCGCGAACATCAACCGCAACTCGCGCACCCAGATGGACCTCATCCGGGACAAGATCGAGGAGCGTGCCCGCAACCGCCAGACGGCCCCGGTCACTCCCGGCTGAACGCCCCCACCACACACCACGGCCTCCGAAGGGACGCCCATGCACCACGCACTCATAGTCGCCCGAATGGCACCCGGCTCGGCACCGGACATCGCCAACGTCTTCGCGGCCTCCGACAGCGGTGAACTGCCGCACCTCGTCGGGGTGACCCGGCGCAGTCTGTTCCAGTTCGGCGACGTGTACCTCCATCTCATCGAGGCCGACCGGCCGCCCGGCCCGTCGATCGCCAAGGTGACCGAGCACGCGGCCTTCCGGGACGTCAGCGAACGGCTCGCGGCCTTCGTCAGCCCCTACGACCCGCAGACCTGGCGGACCCCGAAGGACGCGATGGCCACGCAGTTCTACAGCTGGCAGCGCGAGAAGAGCGCCTGAGCGACACACGTCGGCCGGCCCCGCGGATTGAATCCGCGGGGCCGGCCGTCTGCCGTGCGGCTGCGCGCCGCGGTTCGCCCGGACAGGGCCTAGCCGGGAACCACGCTCTCGAACGCGTGCAGGTAGGCATTGACAGGGCGGATGTCGCCCACGACGAGCCCGGCGTCACGGATCCGGGTGGTCATGCTCTCCATGGTGTGCTTGGCCCCGCCGACGTTGAGGAGCAGCAGCAGGTCCATCGACGTCGTGAACTTCATCGACGGCGAATCGTCGACCATGTTCTCGATCACCACCACCCTGGCGCCCGGGCGGGCCGCTGCGACGACGTTGCGCAGGGTCCTGCGGGTGCTCTCGTCGTCCCACTCCAGGATGTTCTTGATGACGTAGACGTCGACGTCGACCGGGATGTCCTCCCGGCAGTCACCGGGGAGGATCGTCACGCGGTCGGCGAGCGCACCGCCGTCGCGCAGCCGGGGGTCGGCGTTGGCGACGACGCGGGGCAGGTCGAGGAGCGTTCCCTTGATGCCTTTGTGCTTCTCCAGCAGGCTCGCCAGGACGTGGCCCTGGCCGCCGCCGATGTCGGCGACCGTCGACACCCCGGTGAGGTCGAGGAGTTCGGCGACGTCCCGTGCCGACTGGACACTGGAGGTGGTCATGGCCCGGTTGAAGACGTGCGCCGACTCCTCGGCGTCCTCGTGCAGGTAGGTGAAGAACTCCTTGCCGTACAGCTCTCCGAAGACGCTGTCCCCGGTGCGCACCGCCTCGTCGAGCCGGGGCCAGGCGGCCCAGGTCCACGGCTCGGTGCACCACAGGGCGATGTAGCGGAGGCTGTGCGGGTCGTCCTCGCGCAGCAGCCGGGACATCTCGGTGTGGACGAACCGGCCGTCCGCCTCCTCGGCGAAGATGCCGTAGCAGGACAGCGCGCGGATCATGCGCCGCAGTGCCCTGGTGTCGGTCTTCACTGCCGCTGCCAGTTCCTCGGCGGTCGCCGGCGTCTCGCCCAGTGCGTCGGCGACGCCGAGCCGGGCCGCGGCGCGCACGGCTGCGGCGCAGGCAGCGCCGAACACGAGTTCCCGCAGCCGCATGGCGTCAGGGGGTGTGGTGGGTGCGGTGGTCATGCCGCCTCGTTTCTCGTGAGTGGGCCGGCGATCCGGCCCGTCGGATCCCCCACGCGGCCGGATGGCCCGACAGGTCGGTCCCCCCGACGTCGGTCAGCACATGCCGGCGGGCTCGGAAACGCCGCACATATTGGCGTCGAAGCGGTTGCCGGTGCCCTCGGAGTCCCGGTTGGCAAGGTCGGCCGACCCGTTGCGCAGCACGATGTTGTCGCGGATCACGTTGTCGGAACCGGCCGTGCCCACAACGCTCTTGAAGAGAACGATCCCGCCGGAGAACGGGGAGTCGCCCACGTTGTCCCGGACCAGGTTGGACTTGACGAGGATGTTCTCGGTGCCGGTGAGAACGATGCCCGCGCCCTGGATCCGGGGCAGCCTGGCGCTCGCCGGGCACGACTTGTTGTTCCGGGCGACATAGTTGCCACTGACCGTCAGGGCACCGGCCCGCGGGCGCGATTCGTCGCCGACGAGGAAGAGACCCGCGCAGTTCGCGACCATCACGTTGTCGTCGACGGTGAGGTTCCTGACCCGCCTCACGGTGGCGCCGATGCGGTTGCCCGACATCTCGTTGGCCTGGATCCGCGTCCCGAGGGTGTCGGTCGCGCCGGCCTCCTCGGAGACCGTGTTCGCGACGAAGATGCCCGCGTCGCCGTTGGACCGGACGGCGTTGTCCCTGAGAACGGACCGGGTGGAGCGTTCCTCGGCGATCCCCCACGTGCCGTTCTTCTCGGACAGCACATCACGGACCGTCAGCCGGTCGGTCCGGGACGCCCAGACACCGCTCTTGTCGAAGCCGGAGAGCGCCAGTGACCTCAGCTGCACCCGCTTCACCGGTTTTTTCGCCGTGCCCAGCACACAGATGCCGTTGCCCGCCGCGGCGCAGGAGGCCTTGGCAGCCTTGGCGCCCTTGGCGGCCTTGGCGGCGGGCTTGATCACGGTGCTGGTGCCCGCACCGCGCAGGGTGAGGTCCGACTTCGTGATCAGCACGCTCTGCTTGTACGTCCCGGCGGCGAGCCTGATCGTGTCACCCGGGCGGGCGGCATCGACGGCGGCCTGGATCGACTGGCCGGGCTGTACATGGAGGGTCTTGGAGGCATGGCCGGGGGCGGCGGCGCCGACTCCGGAGGCAATGAGCAGGGCGGCAGAGGCGAGGAGGGTGATGTGTCGAGTCGTCATGGTCCGAAGCTATGCGTCAAAACCGATAATTCGCGACAAACCGGTGCGTATGTTGATCGTGTCGCGCGCGTCAATTCCCCGGGCAGAGCAATTGCCCCCGAACGCACGGCGGTGCCGGATGCGTCTGCGGTGGCCGGGGAGGCGCGTACGACGCTCTATCGTGGATGCCATGACTGCGCCCGAGCGGATCCGCATCGTCTCCCGTTCCTCGCCCATGGCTCTCGCCCAGGTGGAGCGTGTCCGCGCCGATCTGGCCGCGCTGTACCCCGGTACGCGCACCGAGGTGGTGCCCATCACGACGACGGGGGACCGCTGGATGGGTGATCTGGCGCAGGTCGACGGCAAGGGCGCGTTCACCAAGGAGGTGGACGCGGCGCTGCTGGCGGGTGAGGCCGATCTGGCCGTGCACTGCGTCAAGGACATCCCCGCGGACCGCCCTCTGCCCGCCGGAACGGTGTTCGCGGCCTTCCTCGAGCGCGACGACATCCGCGACGCCCTGATCCACCCCGGCGGCCGCACCCTCGACGAGCTGCCCGCCGGTACGCGTATCGGCACGTCCTCCGTCCGGCGCAGCGCGCAACTGGCCGCGTCCCACCCGCATCTGCAGTGCGTGCCGATGCGGGGGAACGCCAACCGGCGGCTGGAGAAACTTCACGCGGGCGATGCGGACGCGCTGCTGCTCGCGGTCTCCGGACTGGAGCGCATCGGACGCAGCGACGTGATCACCGAGATCCTGTCCGTGGAGAGGATGTGCCCGCCGATCGGTGCGGGCGTCCTCGCCCTGCAGTGCCGCGAGGGCGACGCGCGTCTGATCGACGCGGTGAGCGCGCTCGGCGATCCGGACGCGTACCGGGAGACGACGGCGGAGCGGATGTTCCTGCACGTCCTCCAGGGCCACTGCAACAGCCCCATCGCGGGTTACGCCCAGGCCGAGCGGAACGGCGACCTGTCGCTGCGGGCCAAGGTGTTCACCCCGGACGGAAAGACCGTCCTCAACGCGCACGAATGGGCGGGCCCGCTCGACCCGGCCACGCTCGGCACGTCCGTGGCCGTCGCCCTGCTGCGGCAGGGAGCGCGCGAACTCATCGACGGCATCGCGCACTGACCCGGAGCCGGGCGGCCTGAGCCGCCCGGCCCCGGGGCCGCGCCTGTCACTCCTCGAAGTAGGCGTCCAGAACCGCGTCCAGTTCGTCCGCCCATTCCTTCAGGCGTGCCCTGGAGTCCGCCTCGACCTCGGCGTTGAACCAACGCTTCGTCGTCATATGGACGGTGACGGTGAAACGGCGGCCGAAGCGCTGGGGCTTGACCTCGACCGCTCCGATCTCGTCCCAGCGGAAATCCGCCTCCTGGTCGTCCAGCCGGAAGCGGATGCCCTCGCGGTTCGCGGTGATCGAGCCGCGGCGGTCGCTCACCTCGAAGACGGGGCCCTGCTCGTCCTCTTGCTCTTCGTCCTTCTCCTCGCCGTCCTCGGTGTCCGAGGTGACTGCGTCTCCGCCGTCCTCGGCTTCCGGGACGTCCGCGACCCCGGAGCCGGCCTCGGGCCCGGACCCGGGCCCGGACTCGGTCCCGGGGTCGGGAACGGAGTCCTCGACGGGGGCGTCCTCCGACTCGGCCGCCTGCGCGGCGGAGGGCCGGGGGCCGACGAGGCCGGGCACGAAGGCCGGGTCCAGACTCGCGGCAAACTCCTGCTTGGCGTTCGGATCTATGCGCTGCTCCACGGCGGGCAGTATGGACGACGAAGCTGTGCGAGGCCAATGCGCCACATCGCAGCAGGGGACGCAGACGTGCATCGCACGGTGGGATGAGGGCTCAGAGCCCCGCGGTACCCGACCTGCCGTGCCAGGAGCGCCACAGTGCGGCGTACGCCCCGTCCGCCGCGACCAGCTCGTCGTGCGTGCCCAGTTCCACGATCCGGCCGCCCTCCACGACGGCCACCCGGTCGGCGTCGTGCGCGGTCTGCAGCCGGTGCGCGATGGAGATCACCGTGCGGTCGGCACGTACGGCCGCCATCGCCCGCTCGGCGTGCCGCGCCGTCGTGGGATCGAGAAGCGCGGTGGCCTCGTCCAGGATCAGCGTGTGCGGGTCGGCCAGTTCCACCCGGGCGAGGGCCAACTGCTGGGCCTGCGCCGGGTCCAGTGCGATTCCGTCCGCACCGCCCAGCCGGGTGTCGAGCCCGTCGGGCAGCTCCTTCGCCCAGTCGGCCTCCACCAGCGCGAGCGCGGCGAGCAGCTCGCCGTCGCCGGTGTCGGGCGCGGCCATGGTCAGGTTGTCCCGCAGGGTCCCGATGAACACATGGTGTTCCTGGGTGACCAGCACGATGCGGTTGCCCAGCTCGTCCGCGGCGGCGAGGGCGGCGACCGGGACGCCGCCGACCGTGACGCCGCCCTCGCGCGGGACGTCGGCACCGGCCAGCAGCCTGCCCAGAGTGGTCTTGCCCGCGCCGGACGGACCGACCAGGGCCAACCGCTCACCCGGACGGACCGTCAGGTTCACGTCCGTCAGCACGTCATGGCCCTCGACGTAGGCGTAGTGGACTCCGCTCACCTCGATGCGGTCGTCGGCAGGCAGCCGTCCACCGGACGTCCTGTCCTCGGCCACCAGGCCGATCCCCTTGATCCGCGCGAAGGCCGCGCCGCTGCGCTGGAGCTGCTCCATCCAGAGCAGCACCCGGTCGAGAGGTTCGGACAGCTGCCACATGTAGAGGCTGACCGCGACGACCACGCCGAGCCCGGTCGAACCGTCGAGATACCCCAGTCCGCCCACCAGCAGCGTCACCGCCACCGGCAGGACGTAGGAGAACTCCGCGACGGGGTAGAGCACCGACCGCAGGCGCAGCGTCCGCCTGGCTGCCCGGTACGCCCTGTCGACGGCGCGGTCGGCATCGAGGACCCGCCGCTCGCGCAGGCCGAACGCCTCGACGGTACGGGCGCCTTCGGCGGTCGCGGCCATGACCTCCGCCGCGTGCGAGGCGGCTTCGCCCTCCGCGAGATAGGCGCCTCTCGCCCGGGCGAGGTACCAGCGCGACACCCACACGACAAGGGGCATGCCGACCAGTGCCCACAGTCCCAGCAGCGGGTGCAGCAGAAACACGGCGACGAAGAGGAACACCAGCTGCACCGTGGCGACGAACACCTCGGGGACCGCCGACCGCAGCGTCGTGGCGACGGTACCGACGTCCAGGGACGAGCGGATCGTCAGATCACCGGTGCCTGCCTGCTCGACGACCCGGGCCGGCAGCGCCAGCGCTCGGTCCACGACCTCCTCGCGCAGCCGGGCGAGTGCCCGTTCGCCGAAGCGGTGGGAGCTTCGGAGAGCGAATCTGGTCAGCACGAGCTGGGCCAGCGCGCAGGCCAGCACGCCCAGCGCCAGCCGGTCGACCGAGGAGACGGTTGCGGTCCCGGTCTCGACCCGGTCGATGATCCTGCCCAGCAGCCAGGGTCCCGCGAGACCCGCCACGGCGGCCAGGCTCGTGAGCACGACGACGTGAGCCATCGCCCGCCGGTCGGCCGCGATCAGCTGGAGGGAGGCCCGTCGTACGGTCGCGGCGTCCGCGACCGGCAGCCGCCACGGCTCGTTCGTGCCGCCGCTCATCGGGCAGTTCCTTTCCGGGGGCCGGCCGGCTGCTCGTCCGGCTCCTCCTGCCCGGAGGCGCCCTCTCTCAGGACGAGGGCGCGGTAGCCCGGGTGTTCGGCCAGGAGTTCACCGTGCGTGCCCACGGCGGCGATCTCCCCTCCCACGAGGTAGGAGACGCGGCTGCACCGGTCGAGGAGCAGCGGAGAGGTGGTGACGACGAGCGTCGTACGGCCCCGGCGGGTGTCACGGACCCGGCGGGCGACGTTGGCCTCCGTATGCGCGTCCAGCGCGGATGTCGGCTCGACGAGGAGGAGCACCTCGGGGTCGGCGAGCAGCGCGCGGACCAGACGCAGACGCTGGCGCTGCCCTCCGGAGACATTGCGGCCCTGGGGCTCCAGCCGGGAGGCGAGTCCGCCGGGCATGGCTGCGACGATGTCGTCCGCCGCCGCGGTCCACACGGCCCGGTCGATGTCCTCGGCCTCGTGGCCGGCGCTGACGGAGACGGCGGAACGGAGCGGGCCGGCGAAGAGGTGGGCGTCGTTGTCTGCGATCAGGATCCGGCGCCGGACCTCGGCCGGTTCCACGTCGGACAGGCGTACGTCGCCCCAGGTGACGTCGGATTCGACGAAGCGGCCGAGCCGGTCGACGACGGTACGTGCCTCGTCGAGACGGGCGGTCACCAGCGCTGCCAGCTCCCCCGGCACGAGGGCGAGTCCCGATGCGGGGTCGCGCAGTTCGGCGGGAACGGCCGGCGGCACCGCTGTGGCCGCGCCCTCCTCGACGTCCGGGGTCAGCCGCAGAATGCCGATCACGCGCCGGGCGGCGACGAGTCCGCGGGGAAGATCGTCCGCGCCCTCGATGAGGAACGCGACGGGTATGAGGAGCGCGGCGACATATCCGTAGGCGGCGACCATCTCGCCGACCGTGATGTCGCCGGCCGCCGCCATCCTTGCGGCGATCCAGGTGACGACGGCCAGGAAGACGACGGGCAGGCATGCCCCGATGGCCTGCACCCAGCTGGTGAAGGAGGCCACCCGGTAGCCGTCGGCCAGCAGTGCCTGCGACCGGTCCCGATACCTCCTGCCGAAGACTGCCTTGCCGCCGATCCCGCACAGCACACCGAGTCCGGAGACGATGTCACCGGCACGGGCCGTGAGCTGCCCCTGCTGTTCCCGGTAGGTGCCCTCCGCCCCGTGCAGTTTCCCGAGGAGCGGCCCGACCGCGACGGCGAGCAGCGGAACGCCGAGGAGCACCACGCCCGCCAGCACGGCGGAGATGGTGAAGAGCAGGACGGCAGCGGCCGCGTAGGCGACCACGGAGCCCACTCCGGGGCCGGTGATGGTCAGGGTCCGGGCGATCAGCCCCATGTCGCCTGCCTGGAGATGGCTCAGCTCCCCGACCGACACCTTGCGCGGCAGTGTGGCGCCGAGCCGTGCGACCTGCCGGACGACGACCTGGAGCGTGCGGTACGACGCGTCCATGCGGACCATGGTCATGGTGCGGTGCCGCAGCACTCCCAGCCCCGCGATGGCCGCGCCCAGCACCACGACGGCGACGGCCCATGCGACCAGGGCACCGGTGTCTCGCTGCCGGAGGCCGTCGTCGATGGCCCGGGCCATGAAGTAGGGCGGCAGCATCAGCGCGCACATCCACAGGCTGCCCCACAGTGCGCCGAGCAGGACGCGACGCCGCTGACTCACGACGAGCCACCACAGATACCGCGCCGGGCTGCGGACGTCCGGCGTCCCCGGGTCGGTGTACGGAACGCGGTGGTCGTGGGTGTGCGGCTCGGGCCCGTCGGTCATTCCGGCCGTCCCGGCCGCGGTTGCGGCTGGGGTTGCGGACGGACGTCTCTTCCGATGGCGCAGCGCATGCGTGTGGGCCTCCGAAGGGTGATCAAGTGACCCCGAGTCTACGGAGGTTCCCCGGGCCGCCCGCAGCTGCCCTCGCCTCGGCGGACACCCCGCCACGGACCGCCCCATCACGGAGAGTGACCGCTCCTGGAGTGCGGAGTAGTCCGATCGGAGGTATCAAGAAAGGACCATCCAGGTGATCGGAGCCGGGCCATGGACGACTATCCCCTTCTCAACGTCTTCCTCACGATGTTGTGGTTCTTCCTCTGGGTCATGTGGTTCTTCCTGCTGTTCAAGGTGATCACGGACATCTTCCGTGACGACACCCTCAGCGGCTGGGCGAAAGCGGCCTGGCTCATCTTCGTGCTGCTCGTGCCGTACCTCGGCGTCTTCGTCTACCTCATCGCCCGGGGCCGGAGCATGGGCGAGCGGGACGTGAAGCAGGTGCAGCAGCAGGAAGCGGCGTTCCGTGACTACGTCCAGAAGGCGGCGGGAAGCGGCGGAGGCTCGGTGGACGAGCTGGCAAGACTCGCCGAGCTGAAGGACAAGGGCCACATCAGCCAGGAGGAGTTCGACCGGGCCAAGGTCAAGATCCTCTCCTGATCACCCTGCGTCACAGGGCTGGCGGCATCATGCGGGGGCATCCTCGGGCCGTCGGCCCCACGCAGTGATCATCCCGGGCGAGAGCGCGGCGCAGTCCGGTGATTCCAGGTATCCGATCGCGGCGTCCACCGTGGCGTCGTCCGCCAGTCCGGTGGCCGTGATGGCACCCCTCGCCCGATCCCATGTCCCCGTCCAGAAGCGGCTGATGGGGCTGCCCGGCAGCAGCGGAGGCACATGGATCTCCGCCGCGACGGATGCCAGGCCCGCTTCCCGCAGGAGCTGCGGGTAGCGGGGCACCCAGGTGATGTCGGTGCCGATGGTGTCCTTCAGCCCCCGCCACATCGCCCTCATCACCTGCGCGTACGGGGTGGTGGGGGCTGTTTCACCGGTCAGGTCGATCGCGTCGCTGAGGACCAGCACACCGCCGGGGGCGACGAGGGTGCTCAGCTTGGTGATCATCTGCTGCCACGACGTCAGGTGCATGAGGACGAACCGGGCGTGGACCAGCTGGAAGCGGCCGGGGTCGAAGTCCGGGGCGGTGATGTCCGCCTCCAGCGCGGTGAGCCCGGCCGTGGGGTTTGCGGTGAGGAAGCGCACGTCGCGGTCGACGGCGAGCACGTCGGCGACGCCGGCCTGGTGCAGCAGACGCCGGGCGACCGTGCCGGTTCCGGCGCCCAGGTCCAGGCAGTGCCACCCCGGGCCCGCGCCGAGCTGCATCAGCCGGGTCAGGGTGAAGTCGTCGTAGGTGAGAGCTCCGAGATCGATGCGCTCGTCCTCGCCAGCCCGCTCCGGCCTGAAGACCGCCTCGCCGTAGCTCATGCCGCCGATCCTCCCCCGTCCGGCGCCCGCACGCCCGAGGCACGCCGTACGGCCTGCCCGGTTCAGTCCGAGAACGAGCCGTGGCGGCCTGCGCCGCGCGTGAACCGGCCGGCCCCGGACCGGGTCTCGCCCGCGGTGAGCGGGACCATGCCGTGCCGGTACTCGGCGGCCAGGGCATCCGGCTCGCTCAGGCCGTGCTGTTCCAGGACGGAGAGTCTGTCGTGGCGCAGACAGAGCTGGGGGAACGCGGCGATCTCACGGGCGAGTTGCTCGGCCGCCCCGCGTGCCTCGCCGGCCGGGACGAGGCGGTTGGCGAGCCCCATGTCGTACGCCTCGCGCGCCGGGACGGGCCGGCCCGTGAGGATCATGTCCATGGCGCGGCTCTCACCGATCAGCCGCGGCAGTCGCACGGTGCCGCCGTCGACCAGCGGTACGCCCCAGCGACGGCAGAACACCCCGAAGACCGCGTCCTCCTCCGCGACCCGCAGGTCGCACCAGATCGCCAGCTCCAGTCCGCCCGCCACCGCATGACCGGAGACCGCGGCGATCACCGGCTTGCTCAGCCGCATCCGGGTCGGACCCATCGGACCGTCGCCGTCGGCCTGCACCGTGTTGCCGCGCTCGGTGCCGATGCCCTTGAGGTCGGCGCCTGCACAGAAGGTGCCGCCCTCGCCCCACAGCACGGCGACAGCCGCGTCCCCGTCCTCCTCGAACTCCCGGAAGGCATCGGCGAGCAGGAGGGCCGTCGGTCCGTCGACGGCGTTGCGTACCTCTGGACGCGCGAGGATCACCGTGAACACGGGGCCTTCGCGCTCGATCCGTACCGCGGGCGTGGGCATGGCCGGCACGATAGACGCCACACATACAGTCCGTCCAGACTGTTTGTTTGTTCATATGGGGTGCCGTACTCTCCCGCCATGCCCGCCGCACCAGCCACCCGACGCACCCAGGAGCAACGCCGCGAGGAGACACGGCAACGCCTCCTCGACGCCACGATCGGCTGCCTGGTCGACTACGGATTCGCCGGCACCACCACGCACCGGGTGCAGGAGCGGGCAGGCGTCTCCCGAGGCGCACTGCTGCACCACTTCGCCTCCAAGGCCGATCTGCTCGCCGCCGCGATCCGCCATGTCGCCGAGCTGCGCCTCGCGCATATCCGCAGCGAGACGGGCAGCGGCTCCCGGAACCCGCACAAGGGCCTCGAACTGCTCCGCGCCGCGATGTCGGGGCCGTACTTCCTCGCGGGTCTCGAACTGTGGCTGGCGGCCCGCACCGATCCCGAGCTCAAGGCGGCCCTGCTGCCCGCGGAGCGCGAGGTCGGCGCCGCCCAACGCGCCGTGCTCGCCGACATCTTCGGCCCCGAGGTCGTGGCGCGCGAGGACTTCGCCATGCTCTGCGAATCGCTGCTGGTCCTGCACCGCGGTCTCGCACTGACCGGCGTGCTGCGCGAGAACACGGCGTTCGACGAGGAGCTGTTGCGGCTGTGGGCGGAGCGGTTCCTGGCCGCCCGGCCATAGGGCCTGCCGCATCGCAGTCGGACGAACACCACGAACGAACGGCGCCCGCGGGCCTGCGAAGCCCGTGAGGAAAGGACGCACATGCTGGAGGCGCTGGGCCTGACCACGGCCGAGTCCCAGGTGTACCAACTGCTGGTCGGGGCCGGGCGCTGCCAGGTGGACCGGCTGGAGCAGCGGACCGGCCTGACCGCGGCCCAGCTCGAACAGGCGGTCGCGGCACTGGCCGCGAAGGGGCTGGTCGCCCTCACCGACGACCTGCCCGCGCAGCTGATCCCCGCCCCGCCGGACATCGCCGGTGAGACGCTGCTGCTGGCGCGCATGAACGAACTGCAGTCCGCCAAAGGCGTTTTGCAGCGACTCACCAAGGAGTACCGCGAGGCGCTCCGGCCGGCAGCGCTGGAGGAGATCGCCGAGATCGTGCCGGCCGAGACGTTGGCACAGCGGTACGAGCAGCTCCAGCTCCGCGCCCGCCGGGAAGTGCTGCGCTTCGACGCCCCGCCCTATCTGCTGGTCGACGAGTTCAACGCCGCCGAGCTGGAGCAGCTGGCAGCGGGGGTGCGCTTCCGGACGGTGTACGACCGGGCCGCCATCGAGGGATATGCGGCGCGGCTGGAGATCCGCCGATACATGGACGCCGGTGAACAGGCCCGCGTGCTGGCCAGACTCCCGGTCAAGTTGATCATCGTCGACCGGTCCACGGCCATGCTGGCGGTGCGGACGGACGACGGGCGGCCGCCGGGCGCCGTCGTGCAGATCCACCAAGGCCCCCTGCTCGACGCCCTCGTCGCACTGTTCGAGCTGGTGTGGGTCACGGCGCTCCCCCTCGACCCGTCACCCGGCGAGACGCACCGAGGCGAACTCTCCGGCTCGGACACCCATTTGCTGCTCCTGCTCCTGTCCGGTCTCACCGATGACGCGATCGCCCGCCTCATGGGGATCGGCAAGCGGACCGTCAACCGCCGGGTACGCGGTCTGATGGATCTGGCGGGCGCTTCGAGCCGGATGCAACTGGGGTGGCACGCCTGCGAACGCGGCTGGATCACGGCTCAGGACCTGGACGGACTGCAGCCGCCGGGCATCGGCCAGGAGGCGTAGGGCCCGCATCGACGGCCCGGCGGCGCCCACATGGCGGACCTCCGTGGCGGGCATGCGCCATGTGGCGCGTATCCGCCGCGCCACCTCTGGAAGACGCCCCGACCGGAGAGCTAGGTTCCGGGCGGCGCGCGGAGTCGGCCGGACGTTCGGTCGGTCCCCCTCGGCATCAGTTGCCCCGCAGCGCCCACCAGTTGAGCGTGAAAGGACAACCGATGCAGAAAGCCCGCCTCAGACGGGGGCGCACCGCCCTCGTCAGCGGGATCGCGGTGACAGTCGCCCTGTCACTGACGAGCCAGCTCGGAACCGCGACAGCGGACACACCCCCGGCGCCTCTCGACCTGAACAGCCGTCCGACGCTGCAGAAGCGGGCGGCGACGACGACGGCGGCGACGCTGATCACCGGCGACAGGGTCTCGCTGACCACCGAGCCCGACGGCAGGCAGGCGGTGGCCGTCGTCTCCGGCGCGGGGACGTCCAAGACGTTCGAAACCGTCAGCGGACAGAACGGCGACCTGTACGTCTACCCGGACGACACCACGGCCGCGGTCGCCTCGGGCACGGTGGACCGTGAGCTGTTCAACGTCAGCCGGATGGTGCGGGACGGATACGGCGACGCCAAGGCCGACGAGATACCCGCCATCGTCGACTTCCAGGGCACGCCGTCCGCCACCGCCCTGAAGCACAGGGCCGAGGATCTGCCGGGCAGCCGGAGCATGCGGGTCATGCCGAGGCTGGGGCTGTCCTCCGTACACGTCGGCAAGGACGGGACGAAGGGCTTCTGGCACGCCGTCAAGCCGACGGCGAGCAGGGCCCGCGGCGGTGACGGCGCCGTGGTGCCCGGCAGCGCCGGGGTGGCCAAGCTCTGGTACGACGGCATGGCGACGGTCGCCCTGGACAAGAGCGTGCCGCAGATCGGCGCCCCGGAGGCTTGGGCCGCGGGCTACGACGGCAAGGGGGTCAAGGTCGCCGTCCTGGACTCCGGCGCGGACCTGAACAACGCCGACATCGCGGCCGAGATCACCGCAAGCCAGAGCTTCATCCCCGGCCAGTCGGTCCAGGACGGCCACGGCCACGGCACCCATGTCGCCGCCACCGTCGCGGGCAGCGGCGCCAACTCCGGCGGCACGCACAAGGGTGTCGCCCCCGGCGCGGAGCTGCTGGTCGGCAAGGTGCTCAGCAACAGTGGGCAGGGCCCGGCCTCCAGCATCCTCGCCGGCATGGAGTGGGCGGTCGCCCAGGGCGCCGACGTCGTCAGCATGAGCCTCGGCGGACCCGACGCCCCCGGTGACGACCCGATGACCAGCGCCGTGAACGCGCTCAGCGCCTCCTCGGGCACCCTGTTCGTCATCGCCGCGGGCAACGACGGCCCCGGCGACAGCACACTGGGCACCCCCGGCGCCGCCGACGCGGCCCTCACCGTCGGCGCAGTCGACAAGTCCGACGTGATCGCCCCGTTCTCCAGCCGCGGGCCGCGTCTCGGCGACATGGCGATCAAGCCGGAGATCACCGCACCGGGTGTGCGCATCGTCGCCGCCCGCGCGGCCGGCACCACGATGGGCACGCCGGTGGACGCCAACTACACGGCGGCCAACGGCACATCGATGGCCACGCCCCATGTGGCCGGCGCCGCCGCGATCCTCAAGCAGCGCCACCCGGACTGGACCGGGCAGCGCATCAAGGAGGCGCTGACGGCCCACGCCAAGTCCTCCGACGAACTGACCCCGTACCAGCAGGGCCACGGCCGGGTCGATATCCCCGCCGCGCTCGACCCGTCGCTGGAGCTCGCCGGGACCGCCGACTTCCGCGTGATCCCCTGGCAGAAGGGCACGTACGAGAAGCGGACCCGCACTCTGACGCTGCGCAACAACGCCACGACCGACACCGTCGTGACCGTCGCCGCGGCCGCCGAGGACGCGAGCGGCGCCGAGGTTCCCGCCGGCTCCCTTTCCCTGTCGGGGACCGGGCTGTCCGACGGCCGGGTCACCGTCCCGGCCGGCGGCACCGCCGAGGTCACCCTCACCCTCGACCCCAACGGTCTGAAGACCGGCCGGTACAGCGGCTCCGTCACCGCGACCGCCGCGAGCGGTGAGTCGGTCCACACAGCGCTCGGCTTCGTGCGGGACGTCGAGCAGTACGAGGTCACGCTGAACGTGAGCGACCGCTTCGGCAGGACCCCCAGCGCGTTCAAGTTCACCCTGCACGGCCTGGACAACACCGTCTGGGAGAGCCAGACCCTCTACGACACCGGCACGGTCACCGTGTCAGTGCCGCTCGGGCACTACTCCGTCGAGGGCTCGGTCTACTCGGCCGCTCCCACCGGCGGCGCGGTCTCCCATGCGGCGGACCTGTTCACCGTGCCGAACATCGAAGTGGCCGACCAGGACCAGAGCTTCACCGTCGACGGCACCACCGCCACCGACCTCGGCGTGAAGATCGACGGTGAGAAGCGGCCGCTGGAGACCGGCCAGGTGGCACTGCAGATCGTCCGCGACGACGGCACGATCAACAGCCACTCCAACTTCGTCGGCATCAGCGGGTCCGGCAACAGGTCCGACACCAGGTTCGGCGCCATTCCCAGTGCGGGCGCCACCTCCGGTGCACTGCGGGTGGAGACCTTCCTGACCCGGCGCGAGCCGCTGGTGCAGTTGGAGGTCACCGGCCCAGGACGGCTCAGCATTCCGCTGAAGTCCTCGGTGTACGCGAAGCGGTTCGAGGGCACCGAGCGCACCGAGCTGGTCGACCTGGGTGCGGGCACCGAGCAGGACTTCGCCGGTGCCGACGTCAAGGGCAGGACCGTCCTGGTCTCCGTCCCCGATGTCACCAAGGCCGGCGACCAGGCCGTCCGGGCCGCCGCCGCCGGGGCCACCGCTCTGATCGTGGCGCCCGCCGACCCGGGACCCAGCGGCAGCGGTGTCCCCGCCGGCCAGACCGTCCCGGTCGCGCACGCCACCTTCGACAACGCGGCGACCCTCAAGGGCCTGCTGGCCAAGGGCAAGGTCCGGATCGCCCTGAAGGGCGTCCTGGAGTCGGGCTACAGCTACGCGCCGCACTTCACCGACGACCGCGTCCCCGCCGACCTCGCCAAGACCGTCGACGTGGGAGCTTTCTCCAAGGTGAGGAACACGTACCGCTCCGACGGGGCGCGACGCCTCGGCGCCGAGTACCTGCCGGCGTGGGGTCCGAAGCAGTGGACCGCGCTCGCCGACGGTCAGCCTCTCTACCAGGGCACCACCCGCGACGACTACTTCATGGCGGGCACCGGGGTCTCCTACATGCCGAGGGTGGCGGCCAATTTCAACACCTTCACCTGGTCGATGTCCGATGTGCGCACCACCTTCGGCACGCCGGGCAAGTCCTACACCCGCAGCTGGTTCGCCGGTCCGGTGCGCCCGTCCCCGTACGAATTCGGGCCGTGTGTGTTCTGCCGCACCGACGTCTGGCAGAAGCTGCCCGGCAGCAGCGGTGGCGACAACGAGCCCACCCACACGTTGGCGGGCCTGACCGGCACCTGGAGCTTCTACCTCAACGGGCAGCCGATCACCGGCTTCAACCAGCTGGTACCGGAGAAGGCGGACTACCGGTACGTGCTCGACCAGAAGCCGGCCACCGACGTCCCAGGCGTCGAGCTGGGTAAGCAGGTCCGCACCGAGTGGAACTTCCGCCAGGCGGCACCGACCACCATGGCCGTCAAGGACTGCGACACGGCGTTCATTCCGACCCCCAAGGTCTGCGAGCCCATGCCGGTGGTGTTGCTCGACTACGACCTGCCGCTGAACGAGCTCAACCAGGCGCGGGCCGGCCTGCCGTTCACCTTCACCGTGGACGGCACCAGGGCCAAGGGCTGGACCGGCTCCACCGCGATGGCCGGCGCCAAGGTCTCCGTCTCGTACGACGACGGCGCCACCTGGAAGCAGACCAAGGTCCTGCGAAAGGACAGCAACTCCTTCCAGGCTCTGCTGTGGCACCCGAAGCTCGCGGACACCAACGGCTTCGTGACCCTGAGGACCGAGGCCTGGGACGCGGACGGCAACCGCACGACCCAGACCATCACCCGGGCCTACGCCCTCAAGTGAGGCCCTGAACAACTCGCGCACGAGGCGCCCCGCCGGCCTGGGAGAGGCCTGCGCGGGGCGCCTGCGTGCGTGCAGTGTGGCGACGATCACGTTCTCGCCGGCCGGTCACCTTGCGTGGCCCGCAAAGCCACTGGCACTGGCCGATCAGGGCATAGCGATCACGCCGATCCTCTCGGCGATCACTGTCCGTCCGCGAACCGGCGAAGCGTCCTCCGGTTACGCAGAAACGCCAACTCCCCTGCCACACAGGCGATCTACGATGCAGCGCGGTCGCCCCACCGGCCCTCCTTTCCCCGTCCGACCCCCACAGCACCAGGCGGACGAGGAACCGACCTGCGCGGTCCGCCCGTCCAGGGCGGGCCGAGAGGAGTTCTTGCATGCGCACAAAGCACATCGGGATGCGGCTGGCGACTGCGGCTACTGCCGTGGTCGCGTCCTTCGCCGTCGCACCCCAGGCCCAGGCGAGCGTCGCCGGGGCATCGGCGGCCGTCGCGCCGGACTGCCAGGGAATCTGCGTTCTCGGCGTACGGGCCGCGACCCACCCGGAATTCGACCGCCTGGTGATCGACCTCGGCGAAGGAACGATCCCCGCCTGGACGACGAGCACGCAGACGGAGCCGCTGACGTGCTGCGGTGACGGCGAGCACACCGTCCCGATCTCCGGCAAGGAGTATCTGAAGATCTATCTGTCCCCGGCGACGCGATTCGACTTCACCACCCTCACCTCGGTGTACAAGAGCCCGAGTTACGAGACGTACAACTTCCCGAGCCTCAAGGGGCAGGGCCTCACCAGCATTCACGACCCCGAGGCCAGGGCCTTCCACATCGGCCTCGCTCTCGGCGACCACTCCTCGTACCGGGTGTTCAAGCTCACCGCTCCGAACCGCCTGGTCGTCGACATCAACCACTGAAACTCTGCGAACCGACAGGGAAGCGCTGTGAAACGAAGAATGCTCGGGCGGACGACGGCTGCGCTGCTGGCCGCGTTCTGCCTCCAGGGAGCGGTCGCGCCCCAGGCATCCGCGGCCGAACCCGGCTGCTGGCGAGGGGAATGCACGGGCAAGGACCCGTACGCCATGGCCTGTGACGACGACGCCGATGTGCTCGACCAGGTCAACATCGGCGACGACATCGAGGTCAAGCTGGTCTGGTCGCCGGAATGCCAGGCGACGTGGACGAAGGTGACCATCAAGGCGGGTTACACCGAGCCGGTCTACGGCACCCACTGGTACACGCCCACGCTGGGCGGTGCGCAGAAGGCGTACCCGACCGGTCTGCTGGATGCCACCCACTCGACCGCACACTCCGCCATGGGCAACTGGAAGGCCACCAACAAGGCCTGCTGGAACAAGATGGATCCCACCTTTGATCCGGCTCCGCTCACGATCGAGGACATGCGGCCGGTACTGCCCGGCATGAACGGCCACTGCACCGACTGGATCTGAGGGGGGACGTCACATGAGAAGCTCCATGCGAAGAGAGCCGGCGTATTACAGAAAGCCGGTCGTCGCGATAACTGCTTTAGCCGCGGCTGTGTCACTGCTGCCGCTGTGGGGGCCGGCGGAACCGGCCGAGGCCGCGCCGCCGGTGGCGAAGGGCGCCAAGGCGCTGTTCGCCGAACCGGCGGAGGCGCTGGGGGACGACTGGAAGAGTTCGTCCGACATCGCGGTGCAGGGCACCGGCGACTCCGACGGCTTCCACATCCTGGCGGCCAAGGAGAGCGAGGGGTTCGCCTTCAAGGAGGTGGCACGCCTCACCCGCAAGTCCCTGGACGTCGGTCCGTGGACGGGATACGTCTGCACGACGGGCTCCGGCCGCTACGCGGCGGCGGTGTACGCCCCGTCGATGATCGTGAACAGGCCCGACGCCATGGCGCACGGCGCATTGGCCGCGGTCATCCGGCTCTCCGACGGAAAGGTCACGGAGGTCACCGAAGGCGTCCAGCTGTCCTACTTCTCGCCCGGGTGCGGTGACGGCGACCGGGTGCTGTTCACCAGCAGCTCCATGACCGACCTCGGTACGGGCGGCACTACGGTGATCGAGGCCGACGCCACCGACGGCAAGGTGCTCGGCACGAGGAAGTTCAAGGGCCAGCTCACCCACCCGTTGCCCACTGCCAAGGGCGACTACGGTGTCCTCGGGGGCAAGCTGGTCCGCCTGTCCGGCAAGGGGGCCGCGGCCCGCGCCACGGCCGAGACCGCGCTTCCCGGGCCCGTGTTCGCCCTCAAGGCGTCGTCGCAGGGCGCGCTCGACGTCGGTGTGGTCGAGAAGAAGAAGAGCGTTCTCACGCGCTGGCACGGCGGCAGACTCGACCGGCTCGGTTCCGCTCCGGTCGGCCGGATCAAGCTCTTCTCACGCAAGGGCGGTGACATCGTCGTCGGCGACGTCGACGGCATCGACACCTCCAAGGCGCCGGGCCTTCGCAAGCAGCCGCTGAAGGACCGCGCGGTGGGGGTGTCCAGGGAAGGGAACCTGGTCACCACCTCGGTGGCGTCCGAGCAGATGAAGGGGATCACCGGCAGGCTCGGATCCCCCTCGGACTCGGGTGCGGGAATCATCCGCATCGAGGGAACGGCCACTGAGTCCGGTACCGCCTCGACGTCCGCCGTGGCGACGCCGTCCGCCTTCGTGGCTGCGGCGGGCCGCGACGACATCGAGCCGCGCAACTGCGGTGAGGGCGCGCTGGAGTCCCAGTGCATGGCCGGATTCGGCATCCAGACCCACGAACCGGCCGTGGTGTTCGAACACCCCTGCCTCGTCAAGCGCAACAACCCCAAGCGGCAGGCACTGCAGCCGAGCGCCAACCGCGTCGAGTGGGCCGTCGACCAGGCCGTGCACGGCCGGCTGACCATCCAGCGTCCTGCCGACTTCCTCGACACCGGGACCCCCGCGTACAGCCCGCAGGGCATGTTCCCCAAGTCCGGTCTGACCGGTGGCGGCACCGTCCCGGCACAGGTCATGCTCGGCATCCTCGCCCAGGAGTCCAACTTCAAGCAGGCGTCCTGGCATTCGGTCTACGGCACGTCGGGCAACCCGCTCCACCCCGACATCTTCGGCAACGGCCAGAGCATCCACCACTACCCCGACAGCTCCAAGTCGGACTGTGGTTACGGCATCGGTCAGGTGACCACCGGAATGTCCGCCAAGCACCCGCAGCCCTTCTCCACCAACGAGGCTTCCGCCATCGCCACGGACTACGCGGCGAACATCGCCGCCGGTCTGCAGAACCTGTCCGGCAAGTGGAACCAGCTCAAGAGCCTCGGCATGCAGGTGAACAGCGGTGAGAGCCGCTACGTCGAGAACTGGTACATGGCGCTGTGGGGTTACAACAGCGGCGTCTACACCGACCCGTCGCAGAACGGCGGCCGTACCGGTCTGGGCTTCTTCAACAACCCCGCCAACCCGAGCTATCCGCCGGACCGCGCCGGGTTCCTCCGGCTGAGCTACGACGACGCCTCGCACCCCGGGGACTGGACGTACCAGGAGAAGGTCCTGGGATGGGCCGAGCACCCGCAGCTCACCTGGAACAGTGAGCCGTCGTACTCCAAGCCCGACATGCCGGAACTCGGTTACCTCACTCTGCCCAAGAACAAGTACGGCTTCTGCACCCCGCAGATCAACAACTGCACGCCGGACACGGCCAACCCGTGCCCCGCGCTGGACAGCTCCTGCTGGTTCCGCGGCACGTACACCTGGATCCAGAACCAGAGCACGGACAACTCCTCGGTGGAGAGCCTCAGCTACGAGCTCGGTTCGGGCGAGCCGGAGCTGAAGCGGAAGTATTCGACCGGACCGTGCATCGACCCGCCCAACGGCAACCACAACGCGATCGTCGTGGACGATCTGGCGGCGCACGAGGACACCTACGGCTGCGGTGACTTCGAAGGCGCGGAGGACGGAAAGTTCTCGCTCCAGCTGGGCGACAACGTCGTTTCCTACCGGACCGACCAGACCTTCCGGGCAACGCCGTACATCGCGCAGATCGATCTGCACCAGCTGGGCGCCGGCTACGACGGGCATTCCTTCTTCACCCACAGCTACCCGACGGACGACTTCTTCCACAAGGTCACCGGCCGGTGGGAGGTCAACCCGAAGTACCTGCCCGGCCCCGACCAGCCCGGCGGCCAGCGGTACAACGTCTGGATCCACCTGCCCAACCACGGGGCCGAGGCGATCGTGAAGTACAACTTCATCCCGGGCAGGAACGACGACGGCGCCGTGAAGCGCTCGTGCCGGCTCAACCAGAAGACCAGGAGCAACGGCAAGGACGTGTGGATCGAGATGGGCACCCTCCCGTTCTGGAAGGGCGGCCGGGTCGAGGCCGACAACCTGCACGACCCGGGCACCGGCGACGCCAATGTGGCCTTCGACGCGGTCGCGTTCGTCCCGACCTTGATCCCGGACGACGGCGTCTGCGGGTTCGGCCAATGAGGCCCGGGGCGGGGCATCCGATGCGCCGGTGCGTGCTGCTGACGGCCGCCGTCGTCACGGCGGCCGGCCTGTCCGGCTGCAGCAGTGAGACGCAGCAGCAGGACGCCGCCGGGAAACCGGCGGCGGGCCGCTCGGCCACGGCCGACGGCCGGGCCGCGTCGTCCCCGTCCGCCAAGGCGCCCTCGGCGGTGACCCCTTCCCGCGGTCCGTCCGCGGCGAGCTGGCCGCGCCAGGCGACCACGGCCGACAAGGCACCGCGCACCGGCAGGATCGGTCCCATTGCCGACGGGTACGGCGGGGAGAGCTTCCTCCGCGCGTTCGCCAACAGGTGGAACATCGAGCTCGGCGAGCGCAGGCTCGTCGAGGTCTCCGGGGGCGGCGAGTCCTGGCAGACACAGGGAAGTGCCCGGAGCAACGGCGTCGAGACCCTCTCGGTCGGCGCCGTCGTCAGCAGGTCGGGTGACCTCGAGTCCGTGTCCTGCCTGGCGTACGGCAAGGTGGCGGGCCTGGAGGACTTCCTGAAGGGCTGCGCACAGCTCGATCATCCGAAGGCGGACAAGGCCGAGGCGGCCGACTGGCTGACCGCCACCAAGAAGCAGGTGGACGGTCTCTACGCGACGAAGAAGATTTCGTGCGTGGGCCCGATGTACGTGTCGGGCGGGGCCGCGATGCTGCTCTGGGAGAGCCCGCCGGCAGCCCCGCGCCAGGACGGTCCGACCTACTGGCTGCGCGTGTTCGGCGGAGGTATCGCCGAACACGCGTGACACCGCGGCACATCGGACGAGGAAAGGGCCGGCGCTCCCACTTCGTGGGGGCGCCGGCCCCTTGTCCGTCAGCGGTCGGCGCGCTCGACGGACAGCAGAGCTCCCAGGGCGACGATGCCCACGAGCAGCAGCGTCGGCAGATGGGCGCCCGGGGTGTATTCGATGCTGTTGAGGTGGTACCCCGCGCCCAGGAACCAGACGAGAGAGCAGCCGATGACCAGCGGGTGGTTCTTCCTCTCGCGCAGGACGCGCATACCGGCCCACAGCAGCAGCGGCATCACCAGCAGTAGTCCCAGGGCCCAGGTGACCAGCCACACATCGGTACCGGCCCAGGCGTTGTCAGGATCCGCCTCCTCCCTCGCCCGCGTGGCGGCAAAGCCCACGCTCAGGACGAGGTGGCACACGAGCACGGCCACGGCGGTGACCGCCGCGCCCTTGAGGGGCCGCGCCGCTCGGGAAGCGTTCATACGTTCCATCTTTCCGGAAACGGCTACGGGGCCCCGAGTATCCGTACTCAGGGCCCCCGTGTCAGCCGGGTGATCAGTGCAGGAGCGGCGAGCCCGTCAGGTTCCAGGTGATCGCGCCCTTGCCGTCGCCCTCGATGTCGTAGACGACGGTGGCGTCGGACGAGTACCACAGGTTCGCGTCGAACGTGGCCGACGGAGCCGTGCACCGCTGGTCGTCGCTGTTGCCCGCCCAGTGCTCGTTCATCTGTGCGGTGAAGTCACAGGTCTTCGAGGTGACGATCCTGTCCGGCTCGCTGGGCCCGGTGCGGGACTCCAGCCGGTTGGTGACCTTGACGGACGTCCACCGCTTGCCCTTGTCCTGGACCTGGTCCTCGAGCATCTGCCAGAAGATGGCACTGTGGGCGGTCACCTTGCCGCTGGTGACGTCGGTGCAGTTCTCGAAGAACATCCTCGTGTCGGGCTTGAGGCCGGGCAGGTCGAAGTCCCGGCTGTTGATGGTCACGTCCGAGCACGATCCGACAGCCGCGGCGGGAGAGGCGAAGGTGATCCCGCCGGCGAGCACCGAGCCGGCGATCGCCATGGTCGCGAGGGTCTTCCTCACAGTGTGTGTTCCCTTCGGTAAGGAATCCCGGAGGGGCCGGTCGGCCCCTCCGGGTGGGCTGTCAGCCCTTGAGGGTGGTCTCGAGCGCGTCGGCGTACAGACGTGCGCCGGCGGGCTTGGGGTGGAAGGACTGCATCGACGGCTGCGGATTGTCGTTGTCCGCCCGCGACTTGCCGGTCATGACGACGCCGTGCACGGTCTCGGTGTCACCGCAGATCGCCTTGCCGGCGAACACCGCGCGGGGATCGGAGAACACCGCGTTGACGCCGTACGTGGCCTTGGCGTCCGCGGCCGCACCCTTCATCTCCGCGGCGAGGGTGTTGGCGAGGCTGCCGATCCACTCGCCCTCGACCTTCTCCATGTTGAGGATGCAGGAGCCGTTCTTCTCCAGGAGGCTCGGGTAGCCCATGAGGACGACCTTCGCGTGCGGCGCCTTGTCGTGGATCATCTTCAGCGTCGCGGTGATACGCGGCCGGATCTGTTCCTTCAGCCACTTCGGCGCCCACTCGTCCATCCGGCCCGTATCGCCGACGAGCTTCTCGCCCGTGTCCGGGTCCACGTTCTGTATGGACCCGGCCTGGCAGTTCACCAGCCTCGGCAGGACGCACTCCTTGACGATGTCGGTGAACCGGGCGTCGTTGCCGCCGACGGACATCGTGACGAGGGTGGTGTTCTGGTCCAGGTACCCCTGCTTGATCTGCGGCAGTTCGCTGCTCTGGCCCTTGTTCAGCACGTTGTAGGTGCGGGCACCCGAGCACGCGATGAAGTGGTAGTCCATGTTCGCGTCCCGGCTGTCGGCCATCGCGCCGATCGACTTGCTCTGACCGGGCAGGGTGGCCTGACGGGACCAGGCGATCTTGGAACGGTGGCAGGCGTTCTTCGCCTTCGGCTGCGTCTTGTCGTAGTAGTCGGACTCGGCGTAGTAGTCCTTGCCTCCCGGCGCGGTGGCTCCTTCGCCGGACGAGTACGAGTCACCCATCGCGACGACGAAGTTCTTCGGCTTCGCGGTGAGCGGCTGGAAGGCGACGGAGTCCCAGGCGACGTCCTCGTCGCCGGTGCCGTCCTGCGTGTCCGTGTCCAGCGACACCTTCGGGACGCCGGTGAAGTTGAACACGCCGAGGTCGACCCACTTGTTCTCCATCACACGCTGCGGATGCACACGGAACGGGCTCGTGGAGTCCGTGCCGCTGATCACGTAGGTGGCCTGGCGGGTGTGGGCGCCGTGGTCGGGGATGTGCGCGAAGACGCGCATCCAGCCGCGCTTGGACGAGTTCAGGGTCCAGGTGCCCTTGACGTACATCCGGGACCCGTCGCTGTCCGACATCTTGGAACGGGTATGGGAGAACCAGAAGTGGTTTCCGTTGCCCGCACCGATCTGGTGCATGTCGATCCGCCCCGAGGGTGAGGCGAAGTCGAAGGCGAACGACCCCTGTGAGGAGACACCCGCGCACCGGTTCATCGACCCTGCCGGAATCATGCCGTTGGGCAGGTCGTCCACGATCATCGAGCCGGCGGGAAGGCCGGTGTTGCAGCGCGGCGGATACGAGTTGGCGTCCAGCTGCTCCGGGTAGGTCTTGTCGAACCGGTGAATCGCGTTGCCGCACTGCGCGTTCTTGCAGATCTTCCACGAGACGGACTTGTTGAACCAGCACTTCAGATACAGCGGGTTCTTCGTGTCCGGGTCGCCCGGCAGCAGGCAGGGCCCCTTGCCGGTCTCGTTGGACGCGCCTTCACCGATCTTCGACCGGTCGCAGTTGTTCGAGCTGTCGCAGAACGTGCCGAGCGGCGGCTTCGCCAGCGTGCGCTCCAGCGGGGTGGTCCACCACGCGGGCCGGAAGCCCGGCTGGAAGTCGCCCGGGGCGAACATCGCGGAGATCGGGCGGGCGGCCCAGCCGATCACCTTCTCCTGGTACGGCCAGTCCTGCGGGTGCGCCGCGTGCGAGTAGTCGTCCGCGCCCGACTCGGACTCGAGGAACGGGGTGCGGTTCTCCTTCCACAGCGGGCTGGCCGGGTTGTTCGTCCAGCCGACGCCCCACTTGCCGGAGTTGCTACCCGCCTGCGACTTGGGGTGATAGCCGGTGTTGTACGTCCACAGCGCGTAGAACCAGTTCTCGATGTACCGGGGATCACCATCGTTGATGGTCAGCCCGTCGCCCCGGGTCTGGTTCCACTTCTCGACCAGGATGTTCACGCCCGCGGCGATGTTCGCCGCGTAGTCGAGCGCGACGGCCTCCTGCTGCACGGTCGTCTTGGGCTGCTCGTCCTTCTTCTCCTTGCCGTGCATCCGCATGCCGTCGGTGACCTGGGTGACGCCGTAACCGCAGTCCGCCTCGGCGAAGTTGATCGCCCAAGGGTCCTGCTGCTCGCCGTCCGCCGCGTACTTGACGCCGTAGAAGTTGCCGATCAGAGAGTTGCCGGTGACGCCGGGGACGACGGTACGGGCGGCCTGCCACATGTTGGACTCCTGCGCGGTGATGCCGAGCATCACCTGTGCGGGAACATGCCAGTCCTCGCCCGAGCCGCCCTTGAGCGGTGTCAGCGGGAACAGCGACTGCGGCGCGTAGGCCGCCATGCCGGTGTTCTTCCAGTTCGCCAGTCGCGTGGCACCCGAGTTGAGGTTGCCGACCACAGCCTGGTCCACCGCCCACTCGATCTGCCGGGGCGTGGGCTGGAACGCCTGCTTCTTCGCGTCACCACGCGGCACGGAGCAGTACCGGTCGGCATCGACGGTCCCGCCGGCCTGCGCCGAGAACCCGCCCTTGGCACGCGTCGTGGTCCCGGTGCGCAGCACGGGGGACGGCGCGTTGCCGGCACGCGCCGACCCGGCCCCGCCGACACGGTCACCCGTGGGCGCGTCCAGGACCACGGTCCTGCCCGTGTCGAGAGCCTTCAGCGTGGTGCGGACCGTCCGCTCGCTCAGTGCCTCCTCGGGCCGGATACGGGAGTCCTTCCCGTCCGCCCACCGCGACGTCACGGCGGCCTGCCCGTGGCTGGACAGGGACGCGCCCTTGGCCAGCCCGCCCGGGTTGTTGAGCACACCCGCGGCACGACCGGTGGACGCCGCCCTGCCGGTCACGTACACCTCACCGGACGAGGTCGTGGCCAGGTCGAACTTCGTGAGCTTGCCCTCGGCGAGAGTGGCCGGCCGGGTCTTCGCGCCTGCCTTGCGCAGGTCACCCGCCGACACCCGCGACACGGTCGCGGTCTCGTCGGTGGCGGCGCGGGCGCCGGCCGGGCGCGGTGCCCGGTCGATGAAGGTCACACCGCCGTCGGCGTCCGCCTTGAGCTGGAACGGAGTGGCCTTCGTGGTGGCCACCTCGCGCACCGTGGTGCCGTTCACCTTGACGATGTGGTTGCCGCGCGCTGCCGCGATGCCGCCCCCGTCGACGGGGATGGCCGAGGTCACCTGGCCGGGGACGACCGCCTTGGTCCCGACCTTGCCGGTCGCCGCGTCGACGGTGACCAGGCGGGTCTCCTCCTTCTGTGCCGTGTCGTCGGTGAGCGCGGTGAAGACGGCGTCGTCGCCCTGGCCGCAGCCCGGCGAGAAGTAGCCCAGAGTCGCCTGGAACGGCAGCTTCGTGATGGCCCCGCTGCCGAGGTCGACCACGGCGGTGAACGCACCGCGCGTCATCATCTCGGGCTTGTTGGTGAAGGTGCGGGGTGCGTAGGCGACGGCCGCGTACTTACCGGATCCCGTCACGCACGCGTTGCCGATCCACGTGTCCGTGTCGAAACCGGACTCGGACAGCGACGCCGCTGTCCGCCACCGGTAACCGTCCTTCTCGTCCGCCGTCAGGACGTGGAAACCGGTGCCGTCACCCGAGGTCGTCCACGCGGTGTCCTCGGACGTGCGGTAGTCCTTGCCGAGCGTCCCGGCCCGGTCCTTCACCGGGACGGCCGACGGCCTGGTGGCCGGCGTGCCACCGTTCGCGTCGCTCGCGGCGGGGCTGCTCCAGCCGTTAGCCGCATCAGCAGGCGGGACGGGGCTGCCGGCCGCGAATGCCTGGCTCGTGGAGATGCCGGCGGCCAGCGCCATGCCGACAACTGCCGCAATCGGTATACGACTTCGTCTGTATCTGTGCCGATTCATGCTTCAACTCCCCCTGTGTACAAGCGCCACCGCCGCTCCGGCCCGCGGTACTGCGGCAGGGTGATGAGAGCGGTGGACGTGGTCCCTGTGCCTGGGGCACGGGGACCTGCCGAGGAGCACACGATGTGGTCCCCGTGAATCCGACGTGGTCATGGTCGGGACCGGAGCGGGGAGCAACAGACGGGCCCATGCACCCCGTCTTCACGAAATCGCCCCCCTGCGATCACATCGGAAGTTACCAAGTCACCTATCGCCCAGATCACTTCAAGATCGGACGACTTGGATCATGAAAGAGCCACAGTGTTGCGCACGTCACACCTCACGACCTGGTAGGTGAAGTGCCGCAGCAGGGGCGCGAGTTGCTCGACGCGCGGCCGAGGCGCCCACCGAGGCATTCGGTGCATCGAACACATGATGGACACTGCGATCCGCCGCCTGTACGGTGCAGCAACGCGCGGCCGGGATCACTCCGGGCCGCGCCGTGCCGGCAGAGCAGTGTGCCGATTGCTGACGGAGGGGGCCGTTATGCGTATCGCGACATCCGATGAGCGCACCCGGGAGGGACTGCGCGCCGACGACGCGTTCAGCCGCTCCGCCCTTGCCGTCTTCCATCTGAACGGCAGATTCGGGGTCCTGCTCGACCGGTTGACGCTCCCGTCCGGACTCAGCGCCGCCCAGTGGCAGATACTCGGCGCGGTCGAAACCGGGCCACAGCCCATTTCCGGCATCGCCCGTCTGCTGGGCATCACCCGTCAGAGCGTGCAGCGCATCGCCGATCTGCTGGTGGATCAGGGCCTCGCCGACTACCGCGCCAACCCCGCGCACCGGCGCGCCAAACTGCTGGCAGCCACCGAGCGCGGCGCTGCCGTGCTGCGTGAGATCGATGCCGGTCACGCCGAGCTCGCCCGGCAGCTGTGCCGGGAGCTGGGCGGGGAGAAGGAGTTGCGCAGGGCCACGGAGGTGCTGCGCGAGCTGTCGCTCGCACTCGGCGCCGTCGTTCCGCACGCCGGGTCCTGACGCCGCGAGCAGGGCTGTCGTCCTCCTGGAGCGCCGCAACACCAACGGCCCGCCCGTGGCCGGAAATCGGCGCCCACGGGCGATGTCTCCCCTCTGATCAGGCGCGCTTGTCTGCTGTAGCGTTACCGGCCTGACTCAGGTCACAGGCCGGGGGGACCAGTGAATCAGTTCGTCTTCAGAATGCTGGGGCCGCTACTCGTCCAGGCCGATGGGGAACCGCTTCGCATCAAGGGCAGGCGACAGTCCACGGTGCTCGCGATGCTGCTGCTCTCTGCGGACCGGATCGTGTCGGTCGACACGCTCGTCGACGCTGTTTGGCCTGAATGCCCTCCGGCCACCGCCCGCAACCAGATCGCGATCTGCGTCGCGACGCTGCGCAAGACCTTCAAGGAGGCCGGGGAGAGCGAACTCCTGCTCACCTCTCCTCCCGGCTATGTGCTCGCCCAGGGCGCTCACCGCATCGACGTGGTGGAGTTCGTCCAGGAGGCCGAGCGCGGCCGGGACGCCGCCCGGCACGGCCGGGCCGAGGAGGCCTGCGCCCTGCTGGAGGAGGCGCTCAGCAAATGGCGGGGGGCGGCCCTCGACGAACTGTCCGGGGAGCGGATCGAGGCCGAGGCGGCCCGGCTGGAACAACTGCGTCTCGACCTCATCGAGGAGCGCGCCGGGCTGATGCTGGAGCTGGGCCGGCACCGGGTGCTGACCGGCGAGCTCGGCGACCTGGTCGTCCGGCATCCGTTGCGCGAGCAGTCACGCGAGCATCTGATGCTGGCGCTGTACCGATCCGGCCAGCGTGCCGAGGCCCTGGAGGTCTTCCGGCAGGGCCGCAGCCTGCTGAACGAGGAACTGGGCATGGAGCCCGGTCCCGCGCTGCAGCAACTGCACGAGCTGATCCTGCACGACTCGCCGGAGCTGACCCGGCCGCTCACCGCGGCCCCCTCCGGACCCGTGCCCGTCCAGACCGTCCCCGCCCAACTGCCCGCGGACGTCATGCGGTTCACCGGCCGCCAGGAGGAGCTGGCACAGCTCGACCGGCTGTTGAAGGAGCCGTACCAACCGCATGCGCCCGCCCTCGCGACGATCGTCGGGGTCGGCGGGGTGGGCAAGACCGCGCTGGCGGTCCACTGGGCGAGCCAGGCCGCCGAGCGCTTCCCCGACGGGCAGCTCTTCGCCGATCTACGCGGCTACGACGAGGAGAACCCGCCGGTCTCCCCCGCCGTGGTACTGGACCGCTTCCTGCGCGCCCTGGGGACGCCGGCGCCGCAGATCCCGGCGGAACCGGACGAGCGGGCGGCGTTGTTCCGCAGTCTGCTGAACACGCGCAAGGCACTGATCGTCCTCGACAACGTACGGTCGTTCGCCCAGCTGAGACCGCTGCTGCCGGGCGGCGGCCGCAGTGTCGTCATGGCCACCGGACGCGAGGCCCTGGACGACGTGACCGGTGACTACACCGCCCTGCGGATCAGACTGCGGGTCCTCCCCCCGACCGAGGCCACCACTTTGCTCACGAAAATCGCCGGCGTCGACCGCTTCGGCAGCGACCCGGTGGCCCTGGAGCAATTGAGCGCGCTCTGCGACTGTCTGCCGCTGGCGCTGCGGATCGCCGGGGCGCGGCTGGCGACCAAGCCCAACCTGACGGTGCGCGCGCTGGTGGAACGGCTGAGCGACCAGCGACGGCGGCTGGACGAACTGAGCCCGTCGGAGGGCGGGGTGCGGGCCGGCTTCCGGCTGACCTACCGCGATCTGTCCCCGGAGGCGGCACGGATGTACCGCAGGCTCGGGCTGCTGCGCACCGCGGACTTCGCGGCCTGGGTCGGCGCGGCCGCGCTCGGCACCGATGTGTGGCACGCCGAGGAACTGCTCGACCAACTCGTGGACGCCCAGCTGCTGGAGTCTGTCGACCCGGTGCCGGGCCGGGCGGCCCGCTACCGGTTCCAGGACCTGCTGCAGCTGTTCGCGCGCGAGCGTGCCGAGGCGGACGAGACGCCGGAGGAGTGCGACGCGGCGCTGGACCGGATCTTCGCCGCCTGGCTCTGGCTCGCCGAGGAGGCCCATCGTCGGCTGGACGGACGGGAGTTCCCGGTCGCCCATCCGCCGGAGCGCGCGCCCCGGTTCCTGGTGGGGGCGGCGGACGAGCTGCTGGAATCGCCACTGGACTGGTTCGAGTCCGAGCGCGCCACGGTCACGGACGCCGTGGTGCACGCGGCGGAGACGAACCGGGCACGGTACGCCTGGGCACTGACCGAGAGCGCCGTACCCCACTTCGAGACCAGGAACTATCTGGAGGACTGGCAGCGTTGCGCCGAGGCGGCGCTCTCGTCGGCCCGCCGCACCGGTGACCGGACGGGCGAGGCCACCATGCTGCGCGTGCTCGGTTCGCTCGCCATCTACCAGCGGCGCTACGAGCAGGCCGAGGGATGGAACCTCGCGGCGCTGCGGCTGCTCGGGGAGAGCGACGACGTGCCCGGGGCGGCCCTCGCACAGCGGAACCTCGCCATGTGCGCCCGGTTCCAGGGCGACTGGGACCGGGCCCTGGAGTACTGCCGGGCGGCATTGCAGGGATTCCACGAGGTCGGGGACACCGGCAACGAGGCCCATCTGCTCGGCTACCTGGCCCAGATCGAGCTGGACCGCGGTGAGGTGGAGCGGGCGCTGCCGCTGGCCGCCGACGCCGTGGCACTGAGTCGGCGGACAGGTTCGGTGCGCGCGGAGACGCAGAGCATCTATCGACTGGCCGAGGTGCGGCTGCGGGCGGGCGATGCGGAGCAGGCCGCCGAGTCCTTCCACGAGGTGCTGCAACTGTCCCGCAAGGAGGGCGACCGCGTCGGGGAGGCCCATGCGCTGCGCGGACTCGGCGAGGCACAGTGGACCCGGGGCCTGCTCACGACGGCCGAGCGCACACTCCTGCAGGCGCTGGAGATAACCGAGGAGCTGGCCGACCGCTTTCTCTACGCGCGCGTGGAGACCGACCTCGGCTGTGTCGAGGCGATCGCCGGCCACCGCGCGGCGGCGGCGGAGAGGTTCGAGCGGGCGCACGCCGCGCTGGGCGAGGTGGGGGCCCAGCCCTGGCGGGCGAAGGTGATGCGGTTGCTCACCACGGTGCGGGGCGACTCCGGCGGCGCGGGTGGTGCCGCCGGTAGCGGGAAGGAACGATCCCTCACGCCGCAGGCACTGCAACTCCTACTGGTCGACCGGCCGGACTGACCAGCCGCCGGGGCCTCGGGCGGTTCAGCCCCACGGCATGTCGTCGTCGGAGGCGGCGGGCGGACCGCCGGGGGCGACCACACCCCAGGGCATGTCGTCGGCGCTCGTCACCGTGCCCGGCTGCGTGCCGTGGCCGGGCCCGATGCCGGCTCCCGTGATCAGTCCCGCCAGTACGATCAGCCCTGCCATCGTCGCCCGCTTCCCCGTTCGAGTGCCGCACATCTCGATTCCCCCTCATTGGTGGACGTCATTGCCGCTTGCTGCGGCACGACCGGACAGTAGGCACGCATCGTTTTAATTCCTTGTCCCTCCGCTTTCGTTCGCCGGAGCTCATGAAATCAGGACGATAACGAGGGAACAACGAGAGCCACTATCTTCGTCCGTAGATTCGTCACATGGATCACGAACGGGGGCGCCCAATGGAATTCCGAGTACTCGGACCGGTCGAGGTGCGCGACCACGGACGCAGAGCGCCGCTCTCCGGCACCAAGCTGCACACCGTGCTCGCAGCGCTCCTGCTGGCACGCGGCGAGGTCGTCTCCGACGACCGGCTCAGCCGCCTGCTCTGGGGATGGGCCCCGCCGGCCACCGCGAATGCCCAGTTGTACACCTATGTTTCGCGGCTGCGGAAAATACTCGGTGACGGCGTGATCATCGACCGCAGGCCCCCGGGATATGTCATGTCCATCGGTAATTCCACCCTCGACCTGACAGAATTCGAAGAATTTGATTGCAAAGGGCGGGAGGCTCTGTCAGCGGGCGACTTCGAAAATGCGCGCGACCTTCTCAGGAACGCACTGGCGCGATGGAAGGGTGCCCCGCTCGCCAACACCACGGACCATCTCTACGACGCCGAGGCGCCCTGCCTGGCCGAGGCCCGTGCGGCAACCCTCGAACATCGGATCGCGGCTGACCTCGCGCTCGGCCGGCATGAGCAGATCACCGTCGAACTCACCGGGCTGGTGGCGGAGTTCCCGTTGCGCGAGCGCATCCGCAGCCAGTTGATGACCGCCCTGTGCCGGTGCGGGCGGCAGGCCGACGCGATCCACCTGTACCACCACGGCCGAGAGGTACTGGCCGAGGAGCTCGGTGTGGACCCCGGCGAGGAACTGCAGGCCACCTACCAGTCCCTGCTCGACGGCTCGCTCGTGCACCTTCCCCAGGCGCGGACCACGGCACGCGCGGTACCGCACCCGGCCGAGCCCACCCCTCACGACACCCACGGTGCTCCCGCGACGCTGCCCCCGGACACGGTGGACTTCACCGGCCGGCAGCGCGAACTGGACATGCTGTACCGGGCGCTCGCCCCGGACGCAGCCACGGCCGACCGTCCGCGACGTGTGCTCGTCACCGGCATGGCCGGGGTCGGCAAGACCACGCTGGCCGTGCACGCCGCGCACCGCTGCAAGCAGCACTTCCCCGACGGGCAGTTGTACGCCGACCTGCGGGCACCGGACGGCACCGCGCGGCCCGCGGGCCGGGTGCTGCTGCATCTGCTGCGGGCCCTCGGCCGGCCCGTGGACGCGGACGCCGCCGACGACCCGGACGAACTGGTCCGTCTCTACAGGGAGCGGACCGCGGGCAGGAGCCTGCTCATCCTGCTGGACAACGCCGAGAGCGCGGCCCAGCTCGGCCCCCTGCTGCCCAACACCCCCGAACCGGCGGTCCTCGTCACCGGTCGCACCGCGCTGCCCACCGTGGCCGGGGCGCACACCGTGGCCCTGGACCCCCTCGCGGACGGGCCGGCGCTGGAGCTGCTGGCCGCCGCCGCAGGCCCCGACCGGATCGCCGCGGCCCCCGGTGCGGCGGCCGTCATCGTCGAGCACTGCGCAGGGCTGCCGCTGGCCCTGCGGATCGCCGGCACCCGGATCGCCGCCCGGCCGCACTATGCGCCGGACCGGTTCGCCCGGCGACTGGCCGATCCGACCACCCGGCTGCGCGAACTGCACTACGGCGACCTCGATCTGCACAGCGCGCTGTTGCCGTCCTGGCGGTCGCTGGATCCTGCGGCGCGCCGGGCGTTCCCGGCACTGGCCTCTCTGGGGTCCGAGCCGTTCGCCGCAGTGCGGGCGGCGGTGCTGCTCGGGCTGCCCGAGCAGGACGCGGAGCTTGTGCTGGAAGCCATGGCGGACGCGGTCCTGCTGGAGGTCAGCGGAGCCGACGAGTGGGGCCGGCCCTGCTATCTGTTCCACCCCCTGGTGCGGCTGTTCGCCCTCTCACTGCCGGACGCATCGCTGCCGGACGCCTCGCTCGCGCAGGCATCGCTCGCGCAGGCATCGCTGCCCGACGCATCGCTGACGGACGGCCACGAGAGCGCGCTGCGGAAGGCGGGTCCCGCGGAGCGTAACCGGTGGCTAACCAGTCGGCCCTAGCGTCGCCCTGCCCGGCAGCACGACCCCGCCCCCCGTCGTCCCAGCCCGTCCCGCCTACTGAATTCCGTTATCTGCGAGTGGAGTTGGACCATGACCGAGCTCTTGCACGGCCGCGCCGACAGCGCTGCCCCCTTCCCCATGACCGAGACACAACAGGCACTGATGATCGGGCGGGGCGAGGGTGTCGAGCTGGGCAGCATCGGCTGCTACGGATACTTCGAGTGGGAGCGAGCCGATCTGGACCCGGAGCGGTTCGCGACCGCCTGGCGCCGGGTGGTCGCCCGCCACGACATGCTGCGCGCGGTCGGCCGCAGTGACGGCACCCAGCAGGTGTTCGAGGAACCGCCTTCGTACGACATACCGGTGGTGGACCTGCGCGGACTGGAGGCGGCGGACGCGGACCGGCGGCTCGACGCCCTGCGGGCCGAGATGAGCCACCAGGTGTTCCCGGTGGGCAGCTGGCCGCTGTTCGACCTGCGGATCATCCGCCTTCCCGGTGAGCAGAACCTCAGCCGCATCCATCTGGGCATCGACCTCCAGGTGCTGGATGCGTCCAGCGCCTTCCAGGTGCTCTTCCCCGACCTGATCGACCTGTACGAGAACCCGGACGGCGAACTGCCGGAGCCGGGCATCACGTTCGCCGAGTACGCACGCTGGCGTGCCGACGCCATGCCCCACACGGAGACCTTCCGCGCGGCCCGGGACTACTGGCTGGAACGAGTGCCGAAGCTCCCGCCCGCGCCGTCGCTGCCGACCGGAGCCGCCCGCGACGGCGAGGTCCGCTTCGAACGGCACGAACACCGGCTCTCCCCCACCGACTGGCAGCGGTTCCGGCAGGTCGCCGAGGGGGCGGAACTGACCCCGTCCGTGCTGCTCACCGCCGCGTTCGCCGAGGTGATGCGCTGCTGGGCCCAGGAGACGGACTTCACCCTCAACTACCCGGTCTTCCAACGGCCCCGGGTGCACAAGGACATCGGCGGCGTACTCGGCGACTTCACCAACGCCGTGATGCTCGAGGCGGACAGCTCCGGCGCGACCTTCCTGGACCGTGCGCACGCCCTGCGCGACCAGTTGCACCGGGACCTGGAGCACGGCTCGTTCAACGGCGTGCGGGTGCTTCGCGAGCTGACCCGGCTGCACGGCATGGGTGCCCAGGCCGGCATGCCGGTCGTGGTCACCAGCCTGCTCGACTACCCCGTCCGTCGCCCGGTCACCGACCTCGGACGGGAGGTCTACTCGATCTCGCAGACCCCGCAGGTCTCCCTGGACGTCCAGCTGCGCGAACTCGACGGCGAACTGCGGATCATCTGGGACTACGTCGACGGGGCGTTCGCACCCGGCTTCACCGAGGCCGCGTTCGGCGTGTACGTCGACCTGCTGCGGCGGCTCACCGACGAACCGGACGCCCTGCGCACCGAGCGGTTCGACCTGATCCCCCCGGCCGAGCGCGAGCTGCGTCGCCGGATCAACGACACGGCGGGTCAGATCCCCTACACCACCCTGCACGAACTGTTCGCCGAGCAGGTGGCGCGCACCCCCGACGCGGAGGCCGTCGTCGACGCGAAGCGCCGGCTGACGTACGCCGAACTCGCCGCGTACGCCTGGCGGATCGGCCACCGGCTGCGACAGCACGGCGCGAAGCCCGGCGAGCTGGTCGCCGTCGTGATGGAGAAGGGATGGGAGCAGTACGCGGCGGTCTACGGCATCCTCGCCTCCGGAGCCGCCTACCTCCCGCTCGACGCGTCCGTGCCCCCGGAAAGGCTGCGCCGGCTGCTCGCCGACGCCGGGGTGGACAAGATCCTGACGCAGTCCTCGCTGGAGACCCGGATCGCGTGGCCGCCGAACGCCCAGCGCTACCGGGTGGACGAGGACTTCGAGGTCGGCAACGCCACGCGGCCCGACGTCGCCCAGACCCCCGCCGACCTGGCGTACACCATCTTCACCTCGGGTTCGACCGGTGAGCCCAAGGGCGTCATGGTCGACCACATCGGTGTGGTCAACCTGATCCGCGATGTCGCCGAACGGTTCGCCGTCGACGCCGCCGACCGGTTGCTGGCCGTCTCCGGACTGCACTTCGACGCCTCGATCTACGACGTGTTCGGGGTGCTGACACAGGGCGGCACGGTCGTGATCCCGCCGCCCTTCGAGCATGCGCAGCCGGACGTCTGGGCCGAGCTGGTGGCGGCGGAGCGGGTCACGCTCTGGAACTCCGTCCCCGTGCTGATGGAGCTCCTCGTCGGCGAGGCGGAGGTACGCGAACGGCGGGGCGGCGGGCGGCCACTGGAGTCCCTGCGGCTGTCGGTCCTGTCCGGCGACTGGATCCCGCTAACGCTGCCGGACCGGCTGCGCGCGCAGAGCCCGCGGATCCAGGTCGTGGGCTCGGGCGGCCCGACGGAGACGATCTGCTGGTCGCTCTTCCAGCCGATCGGCGAGATCGACCCGTCGTGGACGAGCATCCCGTACGGCACGCCCATCACCAACCAGCGCTACTACATCGTCGACGGCAGCGCCCACGAGCGTCCGCTCGGCGTGGTCGGCGAGATGGCCGTGGCCAGCGACGTGGGCCTGGCACTCGGCTACTGGGGGGACGAGGAGCGCACCCGCAGCCGGTTCGTCCACCTGCCCGAGACCGGCGAACGGGCCTATCTGACCGGGGACCTGGGCCGCTACCTCCCCGACGGCAGCATCGAGATCCTGGGCCGGGACGACTTCCAGGTGAAGGTCCAGGGCCACCGCATCGAGCTGGGCGAGATCGAGGCCGCGCTGCGTCAGGACGACCACGTCGACGCGGCCGTGGTGGTCGCCCCGGCCAGCTCCCACGGAGTGCGGCGCCTGCACGCCTACGTCGTCGCCGGGCAGGGCGGCTCTGGCGAGCAGATCCTGGCGCGGCTTACCGAGCAGCTCCCGACGTACATGGTGCCGTCGGCGATCACTCTGCTGGACGAGCTGCCGCTCACCCGTAACGGCAAGGTGGACCGGCTGCAGCTGGCACGGACCGCGGGGGCGCAGCAGCCCGCCGAGGACCCGGCCGCGGCGAACGGCGGCACCGAGCCGCGCGACGCGCTGGAGCTGGTGCTCTGCGCGGCGATCGGCGACATCCTCGGCCTCGACCAGGTGGGTCCCGGCGACAACTTCTTCAAGCTGGGCGGGGATTCGCTCAGCGGCACCCGGCTGGCCGGGCTGCTCCAGGAGCTGCTGGGGGTGCCCGTACCGGTCAAGACCGTCTTCCAGACGCCGGGCATCGCCGATCTCGCGGGGAAGATCGCCGCCGACGAGGAGTACGGCGCCGGGGCGGTGGCGGCCGCGGAGGCCCTGAGCGACATGTCCCCGGACGACATCGACGGCGGGGACGCCACGGCCGCCGGCCCGGACCTGACGGACAGCTCCAGCAACTCCAGGAGGGGACAGTCATGACGTTCACCCTGCCCGCGCCGCTCGACGCGCCGGCCGAGGACCGCACCCGGGTCCCCGCCGGCCACCGGCCGGACGGCCCCGACCTCGTCACCTTCGCCGGCCGGGCGGCCGCCAGGCTCCGGCAGACCGACGCCGCGCTGTACGACCTGCTGAACCGGGAGTCGGCACGCCAGAACAACACCCTGATGATGGTCGCCGCCTCCAGCGTCGCCGACCCGTCGGTGCTCGCCTGCGGCGGCAGCGCGCTCGGGAACCTCACCGCCGAGGGCTATCCGGGCGGCAGGTACCACGCGGGCTGCGGGGTGGCCGACGAGATCGAGCAGCTGGCGATCGAGCGGGCCTGCGCGGCGTTCGGCGCCCAGGACGCGATCGTCCAGCCGCACTCCGGGTCGTCCGCCAACCTCGCGGTGCTCACCGCGCTGCTCAGCCCTGGTGACACGCTGCTCGGCCTGGACCTCGACTGCGGCGGTCATCTCACCCATGGCTCCCCCGCCTCGGTCAGCGGCCGCTACTACAGGGCGAAGGGCTACCGGGTCACACCGGAAGGGCTGCTGGACTACGACCAGATCCGTGAACTGGCCCTCGAACACCGGCCCAAGCTGATCGTGTGCGGTGCGAGCGCCTATCCGCGCAGCATCGACTTCGCCCGCTTCCGGGAGATCGCGGACGAGGCCAACGCCTACCTTCTCGCCGACATCTCGCACATCGCGGGACTGGTGGCGGCAGGGCTGCACCCCAGCCCCATCGACCACGCGCACATCACCACCACGAGCACCTACAAGCAGTTGTACGGCCCGCGCGGCGGGCTCATCCTGCTCGGCCGCGACGCCCGCAAGGCCGGTCCGGAGCGCGGCACGCTCGCCGCGACCATGCGCCGGGCCGTGTTCCCCTTCACCCAGGGCACTCCGGACCTGGCGTCGATAGCGGCGAAGGCGCGAGCACTGGACTTCGTGGCGGGCCCCGACTTCGCCGAGCTGGCCAAACGGCTCGCCGACGGCGCCCAGGCCATCGCCGAACGGCTCTCGGAGCGCGGCATGCGCCTGGTCACCGGCGGCACCGACACCCACATGGTGCTCATCGACCTGCGCGGCACCGGACTGACGGGCGACGTCGCCGAAGAGGCCCTGGAGTCCTGCGGCATCGTCGTCAACCGCAACCGGGTCCCCGGCGACACCACACCCGTGCGCACCACCGGCGGCCTGCGGCTGGGCAGCAACACGCTGGCCGCCCGCGGGATGGACCGGGCCGCGACCACCGCCTGCGCGGACCTCGTCGCCGATGTGCTCGACGCGCTGCGGGCAGGCTCCGGGGTGCTCCCCGAAGCGGTGCGCTCCGCGGCGCGCGCCCGGGTCACCGAGCTGTGCACCCGCCACCCCCTGCCGGGGTATCTGTCGTGACCTTCAGCGGCTTTCCGCCCTCGGCGCTGCGCCTGTACGAGGACCTCGCGGACGACAACACCAAGGAGGCGTGGCGACTGCGCCATCGCGAGGTGTACGAGCGTGACGTGCGGGCGCCGATGGACGAGCTGGCCGCCGAACTGTCCGTGCACTTCGCCGAGGTCGCCGGTCCGGACGGGGTGCATGTGCTCGGCCCCGTCCGGGACACCCGGATGTCCCACGACAAGTCCCCGTACAAGACCTACCAGGGCGGCTATCTCGACGTGCTGCCCTGTCTGGGCTTCTGGGTCCATCTGGACCGCGACGGGCTGTACGCCTCCGGGCGCTACTACCCGTACGGGGGCGACGAGGTCGCCCGTTACCGCGCCGCCGTCCAGGACGAGGACGGCGGAGCGGAACTGGCCGCGATCGCCGCCGGGTTGGAGTCGGCGGGCTTCACGATCGGCGGCGACCGGCTCAAGTCCCGCCCGCGCGGTGTGCCGGCGGACCATCCGCGGCTCGACCTGCTGCGGCACCGCAAGATCGACGCCGGACGCCGACTCGGCCCGGGCCCGGAGCTGCGTTCCGCCCGCGCCGCGGAGTTCGTCCGGGAGACCTGGCAGCTGGCGCGGCCGCTGCTGGACTGGGCCGCTGCCCGAGGGCTCACGCCGAAGCCCAGGAACCCCGCGACCGAGGGAGCTGACGTCACGTCATGACCATCGAGACCATTGATCTGCGCAGCGACACCGTCACCCGGCCGACGCCCGGCATGCGCAGGGCGATGGCGACCGCGGAGGTCGGCGACGACCTGTTCGGGGAGGACCCGACCGTGCGTGAGCTGGAGGAGCGGGTGGCCGGCCTGTTCGGCTTCACCGGCGCCCTGTTCGTCCCGTCGGGTGTGATGGCCAACCAGATTGCGCTGCGGCTGCTCGTCGCACCGGGACAGGAGGTCGTCTGCGACGCCGAAGCGCACATCCTGGCCCACGAGGAGGGCTCACCCGCACGGTACGGCGGGATCCAGACGCGGACCGTGTCCGGTGAACGGGGCCTGGTCGACCCGGGGTTGCTGGCCGGGATCGTGCGTCCGGGCAACGCGTACACCATCGGCACCAGAGCGGTGGCGCTCGAACAGACCCACACCAGGGCGGGCGGGACCGTGTACCCGCTCGAAACCCTGCGCGCGGTACGCAGGCTGACCGCGAGGTCCGGGATCGCCGTGCACATCGACGGCGCGCGGATCTGGAACGCGCACGCGGCGACGGGCACGCCCCTGGCCGAGTACGGCGCACCCGTCGCGGACACGCTCGCCGTGTGCCTGTCGAAGGGGCTGGGCGCGCCGGTGGGGTCCGTTCTGCTGACGTCGGCCGAACTCCTCGCGCTGGCACGGTCGTTGCGGCATGGTCTGGGGGGTGGCATGCGGCAGTCGGGGATTCTCGCGGCCGCCGGACTGCACGCCCTGGACAACCATCTGGAGCGGGTTGCCGAGGACCACGCCAATGCGGCGCTGCTCGCGGCGGGGCTGCGGGAGGCGGGGTTCGCGGTGCGGCCCCAGGAGACCAACATCGTTCTCGTCGAGACGCCCGGCGCCGAGGATGTCGTGGCACGGGCGGCGCGGGAAGGAGTACTGGTGACCGCGCCGGGGCCGGGAGTGGTCCGGCTGGTCACCCATCTGGACGTCGGACGACAGGCGTGTCGTCGTGCCGTGGAGGTGCTGGTGGCGGTGATGAGTGACGGCCGCCCCGGGACGGGGACCACGGCAGGGCGACACATGCAGGAACGGAAAGAGAGCGAAGTAGCGGTATGAGTTTGGAAGTTCTGCCGGCGACCGCCGAGCGATGGGCCGATCTGCAGGCGGTGCTGCAGCCCAAGAAGAGTGCGCACACATGCTGGTGCATGGCCTGGCGGCTGACCACCGGCGACTACGGGCGGATGACCGCCGACCAGCGGGGCGAGCACATGCGCTCCCTCGTCGAGGCGGCCGATCCGCCGCCCGGGGTGCTGGGTTACCTCGACGGCGAGGTGGCCGGCTGGTGCAACGTCGCACCGCGCAAGCACCTGGACCGGCTCACCTCGTCGAAGACGATCCCCGCCGTCGACGATGCCCCGGTGTGGTCGGTGACCTGCTTCGTCGTCCGCAAGGACTTCCGCGGCAAGGGTGTCGCGTCGGGTCTGCTGGAGGGTGCGGTGGAGCACGCCAGGGCCAACGGGGCTCCGGCGGTGGAGGGTTATCCGGTGGACCCCGAGGGGGGCCGGGTGAACCCCACGCTCGCGTACGTCGGCACGATGGAGATGTTCGAGCGGTCCGGCTTCCGCCGGGTGCGCAGGACCGAGGCCAAGAGCGACAAGCGGTACCGCTGGGTGATGCGCCGCGACCTGGACTGACCGGTCTGCGCACGGCGGAACGGTGAAGGGGCTTCCGCCCGGCGGAAGCCCCTTCGCCGCGTCCGGCAGCCGGCCCGGTCAGGGCATGTGCGCCGCGAGGTCCCACAGGTGCGTGGGCCGGCCGCAGCGCAGCGCCTCCCAGGCCGCCCGCCGGTAGCACCCGGCGACCAGCCCGTCCCGCACCAGCCCCGACGCTCCGTGCAGATGGACCGCCTCGCGCGTCACGTCCAGGGCGGTCTCGGCGGTCAGCGCGATGAGCCCGGCGGCCTCCCCCGGAGTGAGCCGGTCCTGGTCGAGGTCCTTCGCCGCGTCCCCGACCGCCCAGCGGACCGCGTCGAGCCGGGCCAGCAGCCCGGCGACCCGCAGCCGCGGCCCCTGGTGCTTGACCAGCGCCTGACCGAACTGCTGCCGCCCCCTGATCCGGGACACCACGGCGGTCAGCGCCGCCGCGGTGATACCGGCGAGCAGCGATGCCTGGTGCACGGCCGCCCGCAGCCCCACCCGGGCCAGTGCCTGTTCGGCGGCGACCCCGCGCAGCAGCACGTCATCGGCACGGACCCGGACCTCGTCGAAGGCCGCCCTGGCGACCGATCCGCCGCCGTGGTCGCGCAGCGGTCGCACCTCGACCCCGTCCGTGGGCAGTTCCACGAGGGCGACGCACGGTCCGTCGGGCCCGGAGGCCAGGACCAGCAGCGAGCCGGCCCCGACGCCTGCCGTGAACGGCCCTCCGGTGCCGGTCAGGACGATGCCGCCGCTGTCTCCGTCGGGCTTCCAGGTGACGCCGGGCGGGACCGTGCCGCTCGGGTCGGGCAGCCTTCCCGGTACGGCCAGGGGGTGTTCACCTGCCCGCACCCGGTCCAGGATTCCGTCCATCCGCTCCGGGGCGAGCGGGCCGAGGCCGGCCAGCAGGTCGAGGGCGAGCATGGTGTCGACCAGCGGGACCGACTCCATCGCGTTGCCGCCCTCCTCGCAGACCATCGCGATGACGGCCTGGCCGAGGTCCAGTCCGTCCTTGTCGATGGGCAGGGCGAACTCCCAGGCGCCGATCTGGGTCAGTGCCACCCAGGCGCATTCGGAGCTCGTGGAGTCGACCTCCAGGGCCTGGCGGACGGTCAGGCGGAGCTGTCGGAAGAGGGGTTCCTCCTCCTGCCGCTCCCGCCATTTGTCCACTGGTGCCCTGCCGCCCGTCTCCTGGTCCGTCACTGTCGTGCCTGTCACGGCCGTACCTCCGCCCCTGAGTCGAGACGCAGCCGGGCCAGCGTCTCCAGCATCATTTCGGCGGTGCCGCCGGATATCCGCATCCCGGGGGCTTCACGCATCGCCGAGTCCAATGGGTGTGGCACCCCGTCGACCTCGGGGTCGTCGAGGGTCATGCTGTGGTCGCCGTCGAGCTGGGCGGCCCACCACGCGACCTCCGCGGCAAGCTCGGTGGTGTACCACTTGGCCGCGGCGGCCTCGTCCTCGTTGAGCTCGCCCCGGTCCAGCCGGGTCAGCACGCGGCGTACGAGTGTGCCCGCGGCGAGCAGCCGGGCGTTGAGCTTGGCCAGGCCGATCTGGTCGTGCTGGCCGGCGTCCAGCCGGTCGGTGTGGGCTTCGAGCCGTTCGACGGCGGCGCGGTACCAGCGCAGGGCCTTGACGTAGTAGTCGAGTCCGGTGCGTTCGAAGGCGAGGGTCTTGACGACGATGGCCCAGCCCTGTCCGATCCCGCCGACCACGTCGTCGGCGGTGACGGCGACGCCGTCGAGGGTGACCTCGTGGAAGGCGTCGTCGCCGATGCCGGGGATGGCTCTGATCGTGACGCCCTGCTGGGCGAGCGGGACGAGGAACAGGCTGAACGCGTCGTTCTCGCCTCGCGCCAGGCACAGTCCGTAGTCGGCCAGTCCCGCGAACAGCGAGTGCACCTTGGTGCCGTACAGCTTGTAGCCACCGTTCCCGTCGGAAACGGCGCGGGTGGACAGGATGTTGAGGTCGGAGCCGGCCTGCGGCTCACTGAAGAGCACGCAGCCGAAGGCGGTCCCGTCGGCGAATCCCGGCAGGTGCCGGGCCTTCATCTCCGGGCTCGCGACATTGAGCAGGGTGGAGCCGACGATCTGCACGGTGAGGGTGTGCAGCAAGTCGGGCACGTCGTGCATGGCCAGTTCCTCGACGAGCACGGCGGCGGCGACCTGGCTGACACCCCGGCCGCCGTACTCCTCGGGCCACTGCGGTGCGAGCAGACCTGCTTCGCCGAGTGCACGGTGGACGGGACGGGGATCACGGGTGCGCCGCGCGGCGGCGACCGGTGCGGACACGAGGACGTCATGGATCTCCTCGCGGAGGGCGCGCATCGGCGTACGGGGCACGCCGTTGCCGGAACGGACGAGGCCGCAGTCGGCGGGTGCCCGGTAGAACTCGGTGGTGAGCAACGGATACTCCCAGGGGCTAACGGGTGGTGAACCCAGGGGCGGTGGTGATGCCGGGGGCCGCGGGCGATGCGACGGCCTGCCTCAGGACGTCCTCGATACCGGTGAGCAGCGCGGTCACGTCCTCGGGTGTGGCGGCGCGACGGTTGAACTCGGCTGTGCCGCCGATCTCGCCGTCGCGTTCGACGAGGCCGATGCAGGCGAGCGTGGCGGCCGGGTCGGGGCTGTAGAGCTCCAGATGGCGCGCGGGGGGGCCGGGCAGCTGGCTCACCTCGATTCCGGGGAGGCCGAAGGGCACGGCCGGGTAGTTGTGGAGGGCGAACAGGACGCTGTACGGCTGGGTCCCGCCGGTGAAGAGTTCGTCGACCGGGAGCCGCTGGTGGCTCAGCGCGTCGGCGACCGAGGCGCGGGTGCGGTGCAGCAGCTGGGCGAAGGACGGATTCCCGGCCAGGTCGATCCTGATCGGGACGACGGTCGTGAACTGTCCGACCGCGCCTTCCAGTTGTGTGGCGAAGCGGCCCGCCGCCGGGGTGCCGACGACGACGTCGGTGCTCCCGTCGCGGCGGGCCAGTACCACCGCGAGCGCCGCGAGCAGCGTCATGAAGGGGGTCGCTCCCTCGGCGGCGCCGAGGGCCGTCCCGGCTTCGACCGGGCTGCCGGGTCCCCGGTCCAGCCGCACCGGCAGATGCGCCCGCTCGAACCCGCCGGGGGCGCGGGGCGCCGGTGCGATGCCGGCGAACGCGGCCCGCCGGCGGTCCAGTTCGGCGATGCCGTCCGGTGACGCGAGCCAGCGCCGCTGCCAGTCCGCGTAGTCGGCGAACTGCAGCTCCGGAGGGGTGAGGCTCTCCGCGCCGTCCCGGTATCCGGCCGCCAGATCGGTGAGGAACACCCCGGACGACCAGCCGTCGAAGACCGCCAGGTGCGAGGCGAGGATGAGCACGTGCTCGTCGGGGCCGAGGGTCAGCAGCCGGAACCCGCTCGTGCGGCCGCTCTCCAGCGACAGCACCGTCTCGGCACTCTCCACGATCTGGCGCCGTACGGCCTCCTCCCGCGCCCCGGGTGCGTGGCCCGTGAGGTCCGTCCGGGTGAGCCGCAGGCACGGCTCGTCGTCCACGGTCAGCTGGGGCCGGCCACCGTCCGGAGAGTCGGCGATCCTTGCGCGGAGCGCCTCGTGCCGGGCGAGGACGCCGGTGAGTGCGTCCCGCAGCCGGCCGGGGTCGAGGCGTCCGGTGAGCCGCACGGCGTGCGACCCGGTGCCGGTGCCCGGGCGGATGTGTTCGCGCCGCCGCAGCCTGGCCTGCAGGCCGGTGGCCGGGACCGGCCCCGCGCCGGAGCGCGGGGCCGGTCGGGCGGGGACGGGGCGACGGGCGGCGAGGAGCATCCGGGCCAGTTCGCGTTTGGATTCCGGGAGCGCGGCGAGCGCCCGGTCGACCCCTGCCTCGGGAGCGGTCATCACGGACCGTCCGGGTTCTGCAGGGAGCTGAGCAGCGCGGCCGCCTCGTCGTCGCTCATGTTCTCGATCTGGTCGAAGACCGCCAGCAGCCGGTCCTGTTCGCCGGCCGCCTCGGCCTGCGCCGAGCGGACGAGGTCGGCGAGCCCGGCGACGGTCGGCCGGCCGAAGAAGTCGGCGAGAGCGATGTCGATGCCGAACACGGCGCGGACCCGGGACACCACGATGGTGGCCTGAAGGGAGCTGCCGCCGAGTGCGAAGAAGTCGCCTTCGACGTCGGGGTTCGACCACTCCAGCAGCGGGGTGAGGATGTCCCGGCAGATCTGCTCCTCGATCGCGTCGCGCGGCGCGGTCCCTCCCGCGGCGGCCTGCTCGGCGGGCAGCGGAAGGGCCGAGGTGTCGATCTTGCCGTGCGGGGTGAGGGGCAGTTCGTCCAGGACGACGACGACCGGGACCATGTAGCCGGGGAGCCGGGCCGCGGCGTACGCGCGCAGCACTTCGGAGTCGGCCACCTCGGAGGCGTACGCGCCGACCTGCTCGACGGTGACGTACGCGGCGAGCATCTTCTCGCCGCCGGCGGCGGGCTGGGCGAGGGCGACGGCCTGCTGGACGGCGGGATGGCCGATGAGGACGGCCTCGACCTCGCCCGGCTCGATGCGGTGGCCGCGCAGCTTCAGCTGGCGGTCGGTGCGGCCGAGGAACTCCAGGTTGCCGCCGGGCAGCCAGCGCACCAGGTCGCCGGTGCGGTAGAGGCGTTCGGTCTCCGGTCCGTCCGCGTAGGGGTTGGTGACGAAGCGTTCGGCGGTCAGTTCGGGCCTGCCGAGGTAGCCGCGGGCGATGCCCGGGCCGGCGACGCACAGTTCGGCGGGCACACCGGGCGGCACCGGGCGCATCCGGTCGTCGAGGACGAACGCCTGGTGGCCGGGCATGGGGCGGCCGATGGGCGGGTTGCGGTCGTAGCTGCCGGTGCAGTCCATGAGGGTGACGGCGACGGTGGCCTCGGTGGGGCCGTAGCCGTTGACGAACCGCCGCTCCCCCGCGGTCCATTCGGCGACGAGCTTGCCGGGGAACGCCTCACCGCCGACGGACACCAGTCGCAGCGCGGGCAGTTGGGCCTGGTCGAGCAGCGGCAGCAGCGCGGGCGGCAGCTCCGCCACGGTCACCCCGTCCTGGCGCATCCGGGCCTGGAGGAGGGCCGGGTCGCGGCGCTCGTCGTCGGTGGCGACGACGAGTTCGCCGCCCGCGAGCAGGGTCGTGAAGACCTCGAAGACCGAGACGTCGAACGTGAGCGGCGCGAACTGGAGCACGCGGTCGCCGGTGCCGATCTCGTACGCCTTGGCGATGGTGCGGGAGAAGTGGGTGACCGAGCGGTGCTCGATCATCACCCCCTTGGGGGTGCCGCTGCTGCCCGAGGTGTAGAGCACGTAGGCGAGGTCGGCGGGCACCGACTCCGGTCCCAGGGACGGCACTTCCCGCACGGGCGCGGTGGTGCCCGCCGTGACGAGTTCCAGCGGTACGGGCAGTTCGGCGGCATCGTCGTCGACCAGGGCGTGCCGGACCTTGGCGTCGGCGAGCACGGTCCGGGTGCGCTCGGCGGGTGCGGCCGGGTCCACGGGCACGTAGTGCGCGCCGGCCTTGAGGATGCCGAGCAGGCCCGCGACGGCCGCGGGGCCGCGCCCGAGGCAGATGGCGACGGGGTCGCCGCGCCGTACGCCCCGGTCGCGCAGGCGGTGGGCGATGGCCTCCGACCAGCGGTCCAGGGCCGCGTAGTCCAGCGTGGTGGTGCCGTGGCGGACGGCGACGGCGTCGGGGTGGATGGTGGCGCGCTCGCGGAACGCGCGGTCGAGGGTGGTGGTCCAGGCGGACTCGTCGACGGGGCCGCCGCGGGAGAGTTCGCGGGCGTGCCGGGAGGCGGCCGGCTCCTCGACCAGGCTGAGCTCGCCGATCCGCAGGTCGGGGTCGGCGGCGACCTGCTCGATGACGCGGCGGAAGGCGGTCAGCAGTGCGGAGGCGGTGCCGTGGCGGTAGAGGGAGGTGTTGTACTCCAGCGACAGCTCCAGGCCGTCGTTCTCTCCGACGAGGAAGCTCATGTCGAACTTGGCCGCCCCGTCGTGCAGTTGCTCGACGGCGAGCCCGACTCCGGCGGCCTCGGCGGTCTGCGTGCCCCAGCGGCCGAGCGAGGTGAACTCGATCTGGAACAGCGGGTGCCGCAGCGGGTCGCGGACGGGGCGGACGGCGTCGACGACCTGCTCGAACGGCAGCTCGCTGTTGGTGAAGGCGTCCATCACGGTGCCCGCCGTGCGGGAGACCAGCTCACGGAAGGTGAGATCGTCGCCGACCTCCGTGCGCAGAGTGATCATCTGGACGAAGCAGCCGATGACCCGTTCCAGGTCCGGGTGCGGCCGGGAGGCGCTCGCCGTGCCGACGACGACGTCCTCGGTGTGCGTCCAGTGCCGCAGCAGCGCGTTGAAGGCCGCCAGGAGCGTGGTGAAGACGGTGGTGTCCGAGCCTTCGGCGACCGCGTTCAGCCGGTCCAGCAGCTCCTGCTCCAGGGTGAGCGACAGCCCGCGGCCGTCACCGCGCGTCTCGGGGCTGCGCGGGTGGTCGGGCATGACCTCGGTGGCCTCGGCACCCGCGAGCAGCTGACGCCACTTGTCGGCCAGCGCCCGGCGGTGCTCGGCGTTGTCCAGCTTGGCGCGCTGCCACACGGCGAAGTCCGCGTACTCGACCGGCAGTTCACCGGCCTCGGGCCGCCTGCCCTGGGCGGCGGCGGTGTAGCAGGAGGTGAGTTCCTCGGTGAAGATGCGGGTGGAGCCGGGGTCCCAGACGACGTGGTGGACCACCCAGAGCAGCAGGTGACGGTCGCCGGCGAGGCGCACCAGGTGGGCCCGTACGGGCGGGGCGGCGGCCAGGTCGAACGGCGCCGCCGCACAGGAGGCGGTGAGCTCGGCGAGTTCGCCGTCGGGGTCGTCGCTGCCGCTGAGGTCGGTCGTCTGCACACCGAGGACGAAGCCGGGGACGGGCTCCTGCCAGGGCACGCCGTCGACCTCGACGAGCTTGCTGTGCAGCACCTGGTGGCGCGCGACGACCGCGTTGAGCGCCTCGTGGAGGGCGGACCGGTCGAGGGGGCCGTCGAGGCGTATCGCCAGGGCGATGTTGTTACGGGCCTTGCCCGCTCCGAGCCGGTCGATGAACCACATCTGTTCCTGCTGGAAGGACGCGCGGGAACGCGGTCCGTGGTCGCCGCGCTTGAGTTCGTTGCGGTGACCGACACCTGCGGTCATCTGGTTGCGCATCCGGCCCAGCAACCGGGAGCGCTGTCCCTGGGGCAGCCGGCCGAGCCGTTCGGCGAGGTCAGACATGGGTTCCTCCGTTGCGGTGCAGGTCGGCCAGCAGTGCGGCGAGCCGGTCGGGCAGATGCTTGGCGAAGTAGTGACGGCCACCGGGGATCACGGCGAGCCGCAGATCGCGGGCGTACCGGCCCCAGGCGCGGTGGCCCTGCTCGTAGCCCTCGGTCGCGTCGTCGGCGTCGCCGATGATGCAGGTGAGCGGGGTGTCGAGCGGTCGTTCGTAGCCGTCGGGTGTGCGGGCGAAGAAGCGGGCGGCCTCGGTCATGTCGTGCCGGACCATCCGGAGCACGGCCGTCAGGTCGCTGTCGTCGAGGACGCCGTCGAAACCGTCCATGGTGGTGAGGTAGGAGACGAGGTCGTCGTCGGTGGACACCCGTTCCATCTCCAGCGCGTACTCGGGGTCGTCCTCGGGGAGGGCGGCGGCGAGGTGGAGGGCGACCGGCCGCAGTCCGTCGCGTTCCAGGACGCGGGTGGTCTCCAGGGCGGTGACGACCCCGGCGCAGTGGCCGTAGACGGCGAACGGTCCCTGCACGGTGCGGGCGATCTCGCGGGCGGCGAGTTCGGCGAACTCCGCGACGGGGAGCATCGGCCCGGGGCTGAGCGGGTCGTGTCCCGGCGGGGACACCGCCAGCAGTTCGATGTGCGGCGGAAGCTGGGCGGCCAGCGGCTGGTAGGCGATGGCGTCGCCGCCGCCGTGCGGGAAGCACACGAGGGTGAGCGCGGCGGGGCCGGCGGCGGGCTGCGCGGACAGCCGGTGCAGCAGCCGGTGCGGGGCGGCACCGTCGACGGTCTGCCCGCCGAGTTCGGCCACGCGCGCGGCGAGGCCGGCCGGGGTCGGGTTGCTGAACAGGTCGACCACGCGCAGACCGCTCGCCGCCGGGATGGCCTCGGCGACGGCCCGCACCGCGCGGACGGCGGCGAAGGAGTCGCCGCCGAGGGCGAAGAAGTCGTCGTCGGGGCCGACGGCCTGAAGGTCCAGGACCTCGGCCCAGACCGCTGCGACGCGCAGGGCTGCGGGGTCGCCGTCCGTGGGAGCGACGGTCGTGGGGGCGGCGGGAGCGGTCCGTCCGGTCCGCGGCTCCGGCAGCGCCCTGCGGTCGACCTTGCCGTTGGGGCTGAGCGGAAGCCGGTCCAGGATCACGAGTTCGGCCGGCACGCAGTGCGGCGGGAGCACGGCCGCGAGCGCGACGCGCAGCTCGGCCGTGTCCGGGGCGGTGCCGTCCTCGGGGACGACGTAGCCGATCAGCCGGGCCGAGCCCGCGGCCTGGCGGGCGACGACGACGGCCTCGCGGACCTCGGGCTGCTCGCGCAGGGCGCTCTCGACCTCGCCGGGCTCGATGCGCAGACCGTTGAGCTTGATGCGGAAGTCGGTACGGCCGAGGAGTTCGACGGTGCCGTCCGGCCGGTAGCGGGCCAGATCGCCGGTGCGGTAGAGCCGTTCGGTCCGGCCCGGTTCGAGCTCCACGTGGACGAACTTCTCGGCGGTCAGCTCCGGCCTGTTGAGGTAGCCGCGGGCCAGTCCGACCCCGCCGAGGTGCAGTTCGCCGGGTACGCCCACGGGAACGAGCCGGTCGGCCGGATCGAGGATGTAGGCGCGCTGGTTGGCCATGGGCCGGCCGTACGGGAGTTTCGTCCAGCCGGGTTCCACCCGGCCGACCCGGAACTCCACGGAGTGGATGGACGCCTCGGTCGCGCCGCCGAGCGCGGCGAAGGACAGTCCGGGCGCGAAGGCGCGCAGCCGGTCCGGCTGGGTGACGGGGATCCAGTCGCCGCCGAGGAACGCGGTGCGCAGCCGGGGCAGCTCGGGTCCGCCCGCGTGCTCCAGCTGGTCCAGGAGGAGGCCGAGCAGGGCGGGGGCGGAGTTCCACACCGTCACGCCGTGACGTTCGATCAGGTCGGCCCAGTGGGCGGGGTCCTTGGCGGCGGCCGGGTCGGGCAGGACGAGCGTGCCGCCGGCGGCCAGCATGCCGAGCGTCTCGTACACGCTCATGTCGAAGCTCGGGGAGGACAGCGCGAGGACCGCGTCGCCGGGACCGATGCCGTAGGAACGGTTGAGGTCGAGCAGGTTGTTGACCACACCGCGGTGCTCCAGCGCAATGCCCTTGGGCGTGCCTGTGGAGCCCGAGGTGAAGATGATGTACGCGAGGTCGCGGGCGGTGACGGGCACCGTCGGGCGGGTCGCGGGCAGGGTGTCCAGCAGCGGCCGGTCGGTGTCGAGCAGGACCCGGGTGGTGTCGGGGCCCAGGGGCAGCCGGCCGATCAGCTCCGAGTCGGAGACGACGATCGGCGGGGCCGCGTCGCGCAGCAGCATCCCCAGGCGTTCCGCGGGGTACTCGGGGTCGAGGGGGACATAGGCGGCTCCGGCCTTGAGGACGGCGAGGATCGCGGTGACGAGGCCCGGTCCGCGGCGCAGGCACAGCGCGACGGTCCGGTCGGGTCCCGCGCCCGCCTCGACCAGGTGGTGGGCGAGGCGGTTGGCCCGCTGCTCCAGTTCGCGGTAGGTGACCGTCCAGCCGCCGAGTCCGCCGCAGACGACGGCCGGGGCGTCGGGGCGCCGGTCGGCGTGCTCCTCGAACAGGTGGTGGAGGCAGGCGTCCTGGGGGAAGGGGGCGCGGGTCGCGTTCCAGTCGTCCAGGGCCGCGCGGCGCTCGGCGCCGGTGAGCAGCGGCAGGGCGGAGATCGGGGCGTCGGGCACGGCGACGGCGGCTTCCAGGGTGGTGAGGAAGTGGCCGAGCAGCCGGTCGACGGTCGACGCGTCGAAGAGGTCCGTCGGGTATTCCACGAGGGCGCGGACGGCGCTGCCGGTGTCGTGGACGCTGATCATGAGGTCGTACTTGGTGGCGCGGGAGGAGAAGTCGACGGGTTCGGTGTCGAGTCCGGCGAGGCCGGGCGCGGTGTCCGGCGTCTCGTCCAGCAGGAACATGACCGAGGTCAGCGGCGGGCGGCTGGGGTCCCGTGGCAGCCCGAGCGCGTCGACGATCAGGTCGAAGGGGAGCTCCTGGTGCGCGTACGCCTGGAGGGTGGTGTGGCGGGTGCCGCGGACGAGTTCGGCGAAGCCCGGGTCGCCGCCCGTTCTGATGCGCAGCGGCAGGGTGTTGACGAAGAAGCCGACCAGGTCGCCGAAGGCGGGGTGGTCACGGCCGGAGACCGAGGTACCGACGACGATGTCCTCCTGGCCGGTCCAGCGGCGCAGGGTGGCGGCGAAGCCGGCCAGCATCGTCATGTAGAGCGTGGCGCCCTCCGACTTGCCGAACTCCCGCAGCCGCGCGATGAGTCGCGGCGGCAGGTCGATGTAGCGGGAGGCTCCTGCGTGGCCGAAGACGGGCGGTCGCGGGCGGTCGGTGGGCAGATCCACCGGGCCGGAGCCGTCCAGCTCCTCGCGCCAGAAGGCGGTGAGCTTCTCCAGGCGTTCGCCGCTGATGCGACGCCGCTGCCAGGCGGCGAAGTCGGCGTACTGGAGGGCGAGGTCCGTCAGCGGCTCGGCGGCAGCTCCGACACGCGCCGCGTACGCGCGCTCGAGCTCGGTGTAGAGCAGCCTCATGGACCAGCCGTCGGTGACGATGTGGTGCAGGTTGAGGACCAGGACGTGGTCGTCGGCGGCGATGCGGGCGAGCGAGGCGCGCAGGGGTACGGCGCCCGCGAGGTCGAAGGGCGCGGAGGCGTCAGCGTCGTAGAACGCCCGGACGGCGGCCTCGTCCGGCAGTTCGGTCACCGGCAGCGGCAGCCGGAAGCCGTCGATCACACGGGGCTCGGCCTCGGCGGCGCCGGGGACGTCGCGGTAGACGGTGCGCAGGACCTCGTGGCGGTCCACGACCTCCTGCAGTGCGCCGTGCAGGGCCGCCACGTCGAGGGGGCCGCGGATGCGGGTGGCGACCGGGACGTTGTAGGCGGGACTGCCGGGCTGGAGCTGGTCGATGAACCACAGGCGGCGCTGGGCGAAGGAGAGCACGGGCGCCTCGGAGGGATCCCGTGGTGCCGGTTCGGGGTCCTCCCGTACGGCGGCGCGCCCTCCGCCCCGGCCCGCGAGAGCCTGGAACAGCGCCCTGCGGTGCTTCGGCAGTGCGGCTATGCGTTCGGCGAGGGACTCGCTCACCTTGTGCCTCCGTGCGTCTGAGGTCGGGGGTTGCGGGTGGGGGGCGGGGCGCCCCGGTCATCCGGACCGGGACCCGCGGGCGGGGGCTGTGCCCCCGGTCGTACGGGCCGGCACCCGCGGGCGGGAGCCGGCCATCGGTGGATCGGGCCGAACCCGCGGCGGCCGACCGGCGGTGAGGAAGTGGCCCCTGCGTGCGGGGCGGGTGCCGAACGGCGGCGGCACCCGCTCCGACGCGTACGGCTCGCGCCCGGACAGGGCCTAGGCGCCGACCTTGGCGTCCGCCGTGGACTGGGCCACGGGTTCGGCCGGCTCGGCGTCGTCGGCGCCCTCCGCCGGTGCGTCGCCGCCCGGCATCTCCTTGATGGCGGCGACAGGGCCGCCGAGCAGCGTCAGACCGCCGACGATGGTGATCGCTCCGGCGACCGCCAGGGCCGCGGTGAGGCCGAAGGCCTCGCCCAGTGCGCCACCGGCGAAGTAGCCGAGGGACAGGGCGCCGTAGACCGCCGACAGGGCGGCACCGCTGACGCGGCCCATCTGCTCGTTCGGGGTGACACCCTGGACCAGGCTCAGCACGTGGATGTCGAACATCGGGGACACGAAGCCGATGACGGCCTGGACCACGATCAGCCCGACGAATCCGGCGACCGCGCCGCCCGTCGGCACCAGGATGTAGCCGGCACCGAGCACGACCGCGGTCAGGACCAGCGTGCGGCCGACCGTGAGCATCTTGGTGACCTGCTCGGACAGCACCGCACCGACGATGACGAAGACCGACATCACGGCGAACGCCGCGCCGACCTGGCCGGGGCTGAGGTCGAGAACCTTGTACGCGTACACGATCAGCAGCGCGTCGCCCATCGCGGCACCGAGGTTGACCACGACGTTGGCGGTGAACAGCCCGCGCAGGACGGGGTTGCCGAAGAGGGTCTTCAGACCCTCCTTCATCTCCGCCTTGGCGGACGCCTTGGTCTCCTCCACCCGGGCACGGGTGTCACGGTGCCTGATGAGCAGCAGGGCCACCAGCGAGACGAGGAAGGTGAACGCATCCGCCGTGATCGCACGGGCCGCGCCGAGCAGCTGGATCAGCGCGCCACCGGCGCCGGCGCCGACGGCCTCGGCGACGCTGCGGCTGATCTGGAGCTTGGTGTTGCCCTCGACGAGGTTCTCGGTGCCGATCAGCTGCGGCAGCCACGACTGGTACGAGACCTCGAAGAAGGTGGTGAGGACACCGGTGAGGGCGGCCGCGATGTAGATGTGCGCCATGGTGACCGAGTCGAACGCGAAGGCCACCGGGATCGAACCCAGGGCCGCGAAGCGGCCCAGGTCGGCCACGATCATGACCGTGCGGCGCGAGACTCTGTCCGCGACCAGGCCGGCGATCGGGGCCAGGAGCAGGAAGGGGAGGAACCGCAGCGCGCCGAGCACGCCGACCTCGAAGGCTCCCCCGTCGAGAAAGACGACCGCGAGGGTCGGTAGCGCGAGCAGAGAGATCTTGTCGCCGAAGTTGCTGACGGTCTGCCCGAACCACAGGCGATTGAAATCGGAATGCCGACCGAGTGCCATGTCGACGCCCTTTTCTGGTTGGGGACGGAATTGTCGGACGGCACCGAACGTATGGAGGGCGGGTTAGCGGCCGGTTACGGATCCGGGCGATTGAAGGCCCGGTATGGACTAGGTATGAGAAGCGCTGTAGAAGCGTGCAATGTCGGCGCTCTCGCCCGCGATCCCCTCCGTCACCGCGGCGCCGGGATGCTCGTTGCCGGGGAAGAGCTCGACTGCCGGCTCCGCGCCGCCGCGGCCCCCCGACCAGGTGCCCACCGCCCAGCCGTCGACGACGACCGTGGGGCGGATCACCCCGCCGCCGGGCCACACGCGGCGCTCGTGCTCGGCGGGCACCGACAGTTCTCTGCGGCGGTACCCGACAAGGTAGTTGTCGTACGCCGGGAGCAACCGCACATCCCCTTCAAGGATTTCCTCGGCCTGTCCCCGCGGCGGTTCTCCGGCGGCGGCCCATGCTTTCCTGCACACGGTTGTCCGCAGCCCCGACCAACTCGCGAAATCCTCCACGTCGGTGGGACCGTGGGCGGCGCGGTAGCGGCGGGCGAGTTCCGTTTCGGCGGCCGCTCCGGTGAAGGGGAGCGGGCCGGAAGCGGGCAGCCAGTCGTCGAGGAGGACGAATGTGGCCTCGCCCGCGCGCTGGGGCCCGTGGCAGATCAGCCCGGACAGCACGGTCCTGCGGATCAGATGGATGGCGGACTGGCCCTTGGACTCCACTCCCAGGGTGCCGAGCCGCTCGGTGAGTTCGGCGCGGGTCAGAGGGCCCTCGCCGTCGACGGCCGTCACGATCAGCTTCTCCGCGCGTGCGCACAGGGCCTCGTCCAGGCCGAGTTCCCGCAGCCGGCGGGCGGCGAGCGACAGATAGACCGGTCCGAAGAGGTTGAGCAGCCAGCGGGCGTCCGCGGCCGGGACGAGTTGCAGCGTGCCGCGCATGAACCAGCCGCGCACGGCGGTGCGTTCCGTGTCGGTGGCGTGCCGGACGTCGTCGGCGGTCAGGCCGCGCACGCGGGCGCGCAGGCCGAGGCCGGCCGCCGCGAGGTCCTGCGCCTGGACGGCCAACACCCGCTCCAGGGCGGCGGCGACCGTTTCCTCCCGGGCCTGCCCTCCGATCCCCTGTGCGCGTGCTCTCAGCAGCCGGTCGGCAGTTCGTCGTTCCACAGTCCCCAGTCTTTCACCGAGATCGTTTGTGTGAGGGCTCCGGACATGGTCCGCAGCCGCACCTCTTCGTGGGCGGCGACACAGCCGACGACGCCGTGCGCCGACCAGTCCGTGAGCCGCCAGTCCCGCCAGCGCGCGGGCCCGTGCCCGTGCACGACGGGAAGGTCGAGACGGCCCAGCTCGTCGAGCGAGGCCGCCCCGACCTTGACCAGGGACTCCTTGCGCACCCACTGGCGGAGGAAAGCCCGCCGCGGGTCCGGTTGTGCCCGCAACTCGGCCAGTTCGGCCGGGCCCGAGGCGCGTGCCGCCACGTTCCAGTCCATCGGAAGCCGCCCGTCGTGGGCCTCCAGGTCGACGCCCACCGGCCCGTGGGACGCGGCGGCCGCGACCCATCCCCGGGTGTGGGCAAGGCTCACCCCGAGGCCGGGAATGCCGGCCAGGCTCGGCCGGCCGTGGGGCCGCTGGCACCGGTCGCAGCTCTGCACGAGGGTCAGGCTCCGCGCCGGGCGCCGGAGCAGACGCGCGGCACAGAGCCTGACCAGGGCGTGCGCGGCGACGAAGTCGTCCCGGTCGGCGGCGGACCGCAGGGCGTCCGCCCGGTCCAGTTCCGTACGGGTCAGCAGCTCCCGTGCGTCACCGGCACCGGCCAGCACCTCTCCGGTCCGCCCGGCCAGCGCGACCGTCGCCATCAGGGCCTGCGGCGCAGCACCGCGTAGTAGCCCGGCAGCAACAGCGCGTCGGAGTCCGACTGCGGGTCGATGGCGTGCAGCTGGATCGCCTCGTCGTCCAGGATCTCCCAGTCGTCCGCCGGGAAGGCGGCGGTCAGTTCGGGGCGGGTGAAGCGGTGGGAGTGCCGGACACCGGCCGCCTCCAGCGGCCCGACGAGGTCCTCGGCCCGGCCGCGCTTGCCGCCGACGAAGCCGAGGTAGCCGAAGGAGTTGCTGGAGTAGTCGGGCTCGTGGACGATCAGCACCCCGTCGGGGCCCAGCAGCCGGCCGGCGACCGTCGCGAGCCGGGCCCGCGCGGCGCTGTCGAGGACATGGAAGACACCGCGGACGAAGATGTTGTACGGCCCCTCCCCCAACGCGGCTGCCTGTTCGGCGTCGGTCATGTCGGCGGCCAGGTACTCCACGTTCGTCACACCCGCCGTCCGCGCCTCGCGGACCGCGTGGTCGATGGCGCTCGTGGAGACGTCCACGCCCACCACCCGCGGATAGTGCGGGGCGAGTTCGCGACTGTAGCGGCCGTTGCCGCAGCCGAGGTCGATGACCGGCACGTCGTCGGCGAAGTGCTTGCGTGCCTGGCCGAGCAGCCACTGGAACTCCTCACCGCTGTCGGCGTCCCAGATGACGTCGCCGCCGCGGCCGGTGTGCTCGATACCGGCCCAGTAGCGTTCCCAGGCGTCGCCGGTGTCCCGTTCCTCGGTGGGCTCGCCAGCTGTGCCCGCCTCGCCGGGCGGCGCCGAGAAGCGTTCCCAGACCTCCTCCTCGCCGAGCGCTTCGAGCAGGGCGAGAAACTCCTCGAACATGGACTCGATCAGGCCGTCGGGGTAGACGGCGGGCAGGTGGTCCCAGTTGAAGGTGAGGCCGCCGGCCTTCTCGAAGACCTGGAAGTCCAGCGAGACCTGCGGGGTCTGGGAGATGCCGTACACCGGCACGCCCAGCTCCGTCTCCTCGTACTGCGGGGGGTGTCCCGCGAGGCTCGTCATCACCACGGGCATGGCGGGCGCGAGGGAGCCGCGCATCTTGGTGAGCTCGCGAAGGACCTGGACGCCGCTGAAGTAGCGGTGCTCCAGGTCGGCCCACAGGCGTCGCTGCACGGCCTGGGCGCGTCCGGCGAACGTGGTCTCCTGCTGTTCGACGGCGAGCAGCAGCGTGGTCGTCGTGTCCGCGAGCAGCGAGTTGACCTGAGGGTGCAGCGGAAGACGGTTGAAGAGCGGGAAGTTGATGGTGAACCGGGCCTGCCCGCTGGCGTTGCCGAGGACTTCGGCGTAGGCGGCGGCGAGCACGCCGGAAGGGGTGACCTTGCGGTCGCCGGCCCGCTCCTGGATCCGGTTCCACAGCTCGGCCGGGACGACATGGCTGAGCCGTTCGAAGCGGACGGGGAGTTCGGGGGCGTCCGCGGGACGTTCCGGAAGCTGCGGCGCCGGCGGCAGGGTGGCGAGCCGGTCGCGCCAGTACCACTCGGAGCGGCGGTAGAGCTCGCTGTCGCGCAGCGAGTTCCCGACGGCCAGGACGTAGTCGCGGAACGTCAGCTCCAGTGGCGGCAGTTCGGCGCCGGGCTCGGTGTAGTAGGTGACCAGGTCCGGGATCAGGACCTGGAAGTAGCTCCAGGCGTCGGCGACGAGGAAGTCGAGGCAGAGGTGGATACGGGCGCGGCCGCCGCCGAGGAGGCTGATCCGCACGTCGAACAGGGGCCATCCGTCGGCGTCGAGCACCTGGTGGGACAGCTTCTCGCGCAGAGCGGCCAGTTCCGTCTCCCGGTCGGCCGGGTCCAGGCCGCCCAGGTCGGTGACGGGGATGTCGTACGCGGGGACCTCCTCGTACACCTGCTGGGTGCCGTTCGGCAGGATGCGGGTGCGCAGCGCGTCGTGCCGCTCGACGAGCCGTCGCCAGGCGCCCTCGAAGCGTGCGACGTCCAGCTTCTCGCTCTCCCACTCGAAGTAGCCGTGGCAGCCGACGTTGCCTAGCTCGACCAGTCCGCCGCGGCCGATCCACAGGGCCTGCTGGCTCTCGGTCAGCGGGAAGGGGGCGAAGCGGGCGTCCGGGTCGGGGACGATCGCGGCCAGACCGCCGAACTCGCCACGCCCGTCCGCACGTTCGGTGACGATCAGGGTGCCCAGTTCGGCGACGGTCGGGCAGGAGGACAGGTCGGAGAGGCTGAGCTCGACACCGTAGCGGCGGCGGATCTCGTCGATCAGCTGGAACGCGAGCAGCGAGTGACCGCCCAGTTCGAAGAAGTTGTCGTGGATGCCGACGCCCTCGGTGCGGAACGCCTCGGCCCACAGACGCACCAGCCCGTCCTCGATCTCGTTGCGCGGGGGCTCGTACCCGGCGCTGACGGCCTCGCGGGTCGCCGGCGGTTCGGGCAGACTGCGCCGGTCGACCTTGCCGTTGGCGAGGCGGGGCAGGGCGGGCAGGACGACGACGGTCGCGGGGACCATGTAGTAGGGCAGGGTGCGGGCCACTGCGGCGCGGATCGCGGCCGGGTCCGGCGCCGCGTCGCCGTCCGCGGAGACGTAGGCGATGAGCCGTTTGTCGTTGGCGCCGCGCTCCTGGGTGACGACGACGGCCTCGGCAACGCCGTCGAGGCGGGCGACATGGGTCTCGACCTCGCCGAGTTCGACGCGGAAGCCGCGGATCTTGACCTGGGCGTCGGAGCGGCCGAGGAGTTCGACCGCCCCGTCCTCGCGACGGCGGGCGAGGTCTCCGGTGTCGTAGAGCACCGGGTGGGGGTCGCCGGGGACGATCCCGGGACGGAACTTGGCCCCGGTCAGCTCCGGTCGGCCGTGGTATCCGGCGGCCACGCCGGCGCCCGAGACATGGAGCCGGCCGACCTCGCCGTCGGCGACCGGGCGGTCCTCCTCGTCCAGCAGGTGCACCCGCATGTTCGCGATGGGGACACCGACGGGCACCTGCCGGGTGGCGCGGATCTCCTCCGGCGTGGCCTGGCTGGTGAAGTCGATGTCCGCACCGAGGTCGAGGCAGGTGAGGACGTTGGTGGTCTCGGTCGTGCCGTACGTCATGACGACGCGGAACGGTGTGTCGACGGGCGGCCAGCTGTGCACCCGCTCGGCCGTGGTCACCAGGATGCGCAGCGCGGTGTCCGCGGGCCATTCGAGGCCCCAGACGGGCTCGGCGAGCGCGGCGACCAGCATGGTGTGGGTGATCCGCTCTGCGGCGAGCCAGTCCCGGATCTGCTCCGGGGTCTGCGCCTGGCCGGCCTCGGGGATGTGGATCGCCGCGCCCGTCGGCAGATACGGCAGCCACTCCATGATCTGCACGGCGAAGCCGGGTGTGGACATCCACGACGCACGGTCGCCGGCACGCACCCCGTAGGCGCGGGCCGTCCAGTGCACCAGGTTGGTCAGGGCCCCGTGTCGTTCCAGGACGGCCTTGGGCGTGCCGGTGGAACCCGAGGTGTAGATGAGGTGGCTGACCGTGTCGGGGCCCGTGGGGACGCCGGTCGGCGTCTCGGGCAGCCCACGACCCGCGGTGGCGACCTCGGCCAGGGCCACGCCCTCGGGCATGCGCGGGCCGATCTCGGCGGGGGTGAGGACGAGCAGCGGGGCGGCGTCCGCGATCATCGCGGCGAGCCGGTCGTCAGGGTTGACCGGGTCGAGCGCGACGATCGCGGCGCCCGTCTTGAGGATGGCGAGGGAGCCGATGACGTAGTCGGCGCTGCGCGGGTAGCACAGCCCTATCCGCTCGCCGGGAGCCGCGCCGTGCGCGATCAGCGCGTGGGCCAGCCGGTTGGTGGCGGCCTCCAGTTCCGCATACGTCCAGGAGCGGTCGCCCTGTACGAGGGCGGGGGCGCCCGGGGTGCGGGCGGCCTGCTCGGCGAGGAGCTCCGGGTACCCGGTGGCGGGGAACTCGGCGTCGGTGCGGTTGAAGTCGATCAGTGCGGTGGTCACAGCGCGGCCCTTTCTGCCTGTGCGAAGGCTCGGCTGCGCAGCAGCCGCACCGGGAGACTCTTGATCCCCCACGTGAAGTTGGATGAGTTGAACAGGGCGGGACCCGTCAGTTCGAAACCGTCGAGCAGGGCGAGCATCTCGGTGAGCAGCGCGCCCAGTTCGAAGCGGGCCAGCCGGGCGCCGAGGCAGAGATGGCGCCCGTGGCCGAAGGCGACATGGCGGTTGGGGCGCCGGTCGACGCGGAAGCTGTGCGGGTCGGTGAAGACGTCCTCGTCTCGGTTGGCGGAGACGTTCCACAGCGTGACCCGGTCGCCGGCGGCGATACGCGTCCCGTTGATCTCGGTGTCGCGGACCGCGGTGCGCAGGGCGTGCACTCCGGGTGTGGTCCAGCGCAGGATCTCCTCGACGGCCGGGGCGATGCCGTCGGGGCCGAGGCGCCGCAGCAGCTCCCACTGCTCGGGGAGCTGGGCGAACATGTGCACGGCGCCCGCTGCCGAGTAGCGGGTGGTCTCGTTGGCGCCGGACAGCACGCCGTTGCAGTTGAAGACGATCTCCTCTTCGGTGAGCGGCCGTTCGGTGCCGTCGCCCTCGTCGACGAGGGTGTCGTGGGCGATCTGGCTGACGAGGTCGTCGCCGGGGCGGGCCCGCCGCTCGCCGAGGAGTTCGATGAAGTAGAGGAAGATCTCGGAGTGCGCGTTGCTGCGCACGGACTCGTCCGGGGAGTCGAAGGCGTCGGTGGTGAGTGCCCCGATCCAGGACCAGTCGGCCCGCGGGATGCCCATCATGGCGCAGACCACGCGGTTGGGGAGCTGCTTGGCCAGGTCGATGAAGTCCAGCTCGTCCTGCTCGGCGGCCTCTGCCACCAGTTCGCCGACGACCGTCTCGACGAGGGCCTCCAGCCGGGGCATCTGCTGCGGGCCGAACGCCTGGTAGAGCGCCCGCTTCAGACGGGTGTGGTGGGGTGCGTCGGAGACGATCAGCATCCGCTGGGTGACGGCGGCGACGGCGGCGGGGTCGCTGCCGAGCCGCATGCCCTGCGCGGATCTGAAGGTGTCGCTGTCGGCGTACACGCTCATGATGTCGCGGTGCTTGCTGAGCACCCAGAAACCGTCGTCGCCGCCGGGTTCGGGGTGCCAGTGGACGGGTGAGTTGGCACGCAGCCAGGTGAACGCGGGCCAGAAGTCGTTGCGGCCGAAGGGGGCCGGGTCGAGCAGGTCGATATGCATCTCAGACTCCTTCGCCCATGACTGCTCCGGTGGTTGCCGCCGTGCGGCCGGGGCCGCCCGCCGCCGTGCGCACGCTGAGGGGCCGCGTGTCGGTCCAGTGCACGTCCACATGGGCGGTGCACTCGTCCTCGGTGCCGCTGAACCCGGTCGGCGTCCAGCCGTCGGGCAGCTCGCGCGCCGCGGGGTACAGCGCGTACTGCTCCTCGTGGTTGACGAGGACCTGGTAGTTGGTGGGCACGACGTCCTCCGGGATCGGGCGGGTGGGCGGGCTGCGGGTGGTGGGAGTTGCTCGGTCGGGGCGGCCCGGCCGCGGCCGGGCCGCGGGGGGCTTGTCAGGTGCTGCGGGGCGGTCCGGCGGTGGCCGCCGGCCGGGGTGACGTGCGGTCCGGTCCGTCCGCGTCACCCCGCAGCAGCCCGGCCAGGTTCTCCAGCAGGGGCTCGGGGCGGCGCAGTACGGCGTGGTGGCCGCCCTGCACGCGGTGGACGTGGAAACCGGCCGTCGTGACCGCGGCCCAACCGGCCAGGTCCTGCGCGGTGACGGTCTCGTCGGCGTCCGCTCCCCACGCGTGCACCGGGACGGAGATCCGGTCGCGGTGGGTGTGCGTGTAACTCAGCGACAGCTGGGCGTCCTTGCGGAGCATCGCGACCATCAGCGCACGCGTGTCCGCGTCCAGGAAGGCGGGGTCGAGCCCGGCGGTGTCGAAGAGCTTGTCCAGTTCCTCGTCGTCGTCGACGATGCCCCGGCCGGCCCCGTCCCAGTGGCCGGGCGCCCGGCAGGCGCTGACCACCAGGGCGTCGGGGACGACGCGCCGGGACACCTCGTAGCCGAGGAGCCCGCCGAAACTGTGGCCGAAGACGACCAGCCGACGGCCCGCGACGATCGGCCGCAGCTCGTCGGCGATCGCGTCGACGGCTTCGCCGAACGTCTCCGGCATGGGGTCGCGCCAGCGGTTCTCGCGTCCGGGCAGCTGTACGCCGTGGACCTGTGCGACGCCGGCCAGGGCAGGAGTCCAGGCACGGAACTGCTGGCAGCCCGCGCCGGCCGGCGGCAGGCACAGCAGTGCCGGAAGGTCCGCGTCACCGGGCCCGGAGGGCCAGGTGGAGATCCAGGTACCCATGGGCTTCAGGCCCCCTCGGCGGCGAGGACGGGTACGGAAGCGGCTCCGGACTCGGCCGCGAGACGGTCGAGTTCCTCGGCGACGTCCGCGACGGTGGGCCGGGTGAGCAGCTTCCCGAGAGTGATCCGCAGTCCGGTGGTGCGGCGCAGTTCCGCCACGACCCGGGCGGCGGCCAGCGAGTGCCCGCCGAGCTCGAAGAAGTCGGCGCCCGGTCCCGGGACTTCGCGTTCCAGGACCTCGGCCCAGACGGCCATCACCTCGCGTTCGCGCGCCGTGGCGGCGGCCGCCGGCTCCGTTTCCCCGGCGACTTCGCCGAGTTCGCGGGCGAGCGCGTCGCGGTCCGCCTTTCCCGTGGTGAGGGTGGGGATGCGGTCCACCACACGGACGGTGGCGGGCACGGCGGCCTCGGGCAGGAGCTTGGCGCAGTGTGCGGTGACCGCGGCGGCCAGGTCCTCGGGAGCGCCGGTGCCGGGGGCGGCGACGACCGCGAGTCCCAGCAGCTGACCGGCGGCGAGGGTGCAGCACGCGGCGGCCACGACCTCCGGGAGTTCGGCGGCGATCCGCTCCACCTCGCCCAGTTCGATGCGGTGGCCGCGGATCTTCACCTGGTCGTCGCGGCGGCCGCGGTACTCCAGTTCGCCGTCGGCGCGGCGGACGACCAGGTCGCCGGTGCGGTACATCCGGGCGCCGCCGCCCTGGAACGGATCGGGCAGGAACCGCGCGGCGGTGAGGCCGGGCCGGTTGCGGTAGCCGCGGGCCACGGCGGGACCGCCGAGGTACAGCTCGCCCTCGGTGCCCGCGGGGAGGGGGATCAGGTCGTCGTCCAGCACATAGGCCCGGTAGCCGGGCAGCGTTCGTCCGATGGCGCTCACGTCGTCACCTCGCTCGCTGTCGGCCCAGGTGGCCGCGATGGTCACCTCGGTGGGTCCGTACACGTTCAGCAGTCGGCGGCCGCGGGCGAAGCGTTCGGCGAGCGCGGCCGGGCACGCCTCGCCGGCGACGACGACGACCTCGGGCTCGTCCAGCCCGTCGCCGTGGGCGGCCAGCAGGGACGGGGTGAGGGAGGCGGTGCGCAGTCCGGCGGGAAGCGGTTCCCGGCCGTCGGCCGCGGCGTGTCGCAGGCCGTCGAGGGACAGGTCCACCAGGGCCACGCCCTGGCCGTGGACGAGGTAGAGCAGTGTGCACCAGAGCCAGCCGTCGAAGGCGGGCGAGACGGCGTTGAGGCCGAGTCCGCCGGGCGGGAGGCCGAGCGTGGCGAGCGCGGCGACGAACGTGTCGAGTCCGCGGTAGGTGACGTCGACGCCCTTGGGGCGGCCCGTGGTTCCGGACGTGTAGATGACGTAGGCGCACGTACCGGGGTTCGGTTCGGCGACGGCGAGGGTGCCGGCCGGTCCGCCGTGGAGGGATGCCGGGTCGATGCTGTGGACACCGGCGACGTCGAGTCCCTCGGGGACGTCCGCGGCGACCAGGACGGAGACCTGGGCGTCCCGCAGGACGGACCCGAGACGTTCGACGGGATGGCCGGCGTCCAGTGGTACGGCGGTGGCGCCGAGGCTCCACACGGCGAGCAGTGCGGGCACGCTCTCCCGGGAGCGGCCGAGGAGGAGCCCCACGGCGGTCTCGGGTCCGACACCGGCGGCGGCGAGCGCAGCCGCGGCCCGGGCGGTACGGGCGGTGAGCGCGGCGTAGGTCAGGGTGCCGTCCTCGGCGACGACCGCTCGGTCGTCGGGCCGCTCACGGGTCCAGCGCTCCAACGCGGCGAACAGCGGCGGGAGCACGGTGTCCCCCGGCTGCCCGTCGGCGGGCGGGGTCGCCGGTGCGGGACCGGCATGCTGGGCGGTCATCCGTCGTTCCTCTCCGGGGTGTGGGCGCCGGCCGGCGCGGTGGCTCGCAGGCGCGGTCCGACCACCTGGCCCTCGGGCCCCTGGGGCAGCTGCATCGACTTGGTCTCCAGGAACGCCTCGACGCCGGCGCTGCCGCACTCGCGGCCGATCCCGGACTGCTTGAAACCGCCGAAGGGCGCGGCGGGGTTGAATGCTCCGCCGTTGACGTCGACGAGGCCGGTGCGGAACCGCCGTGCCACGCGCTCGGCGCGGGCGTCGTCGCCGGACCAGACCGCGCCGTGCAGCCCGTAGCGGGTGCCGTTGACGATCCGGATCGCCTGCTCCTCGTCGTCGTACGGGATCACACAGAGCACCGGCCCGAAGATCTCCTCCTGGCCGAGCGTGGACAGGGGATCGACGTCGGCGAAGATCGTGGGCCGGACGTAGTACCCGGTGGACAGCCCCACGGGACGGCCGGGCCCGCCGCGCACCAGGCGCGCGCCGCCCTCCGACACGCCCCGCCGGATGTAGTCGCTCACCCGGGCGTGGGCGGCGGCCGACACCAGTGGGCCGAGGTCGGTAGCGGGGTCGCGGGGGTCGCCGGTGACGTAGCCGTCCATGGCCGCTCCGGCCAGTTCGAGCGCCTCGTCCTGACGGTCGCGGGGCACCAGCAGGCGGCTCCACTGCAGGCACGTCTGGCCGGTGTTGAAGAGCACCTGGTCGACGGTGGCGCCGATCGCGGCCCCGAAGTCGGCGTCGTCCAGGACGAGGCTGGCGTTCTTGCCGCCGAGCTCCAGGTGGATCCGCTTGATGCCGTCGGCGCCCAGTGCCGACACCTGGCGGCCGGCGCGGGTGGAGCCGGTGAGGGACACCACGTCGGTGAGGGGGTGGGTGACGAGGGCGGTGCCGAGCGTGTCGCCGGTGCCGACGGTCATGTTGACGACGCCGGGTGGCAGATCGGCCTCGGCGAACACCTCCGCCAGCAGGCGTGCGTGCAGCGGTGTGAGCTCGCTCGGCTTGTGGACGACGGTGCAGCCGGCGGCCAGCGCGGGCAGCAGCTTCTGCACCGTGAGCAGCAACGGCGTGTTCCAGGGGGTGATGCAGGCGGCGACACCGGCGGCCTCGCGCACCACCAGGGAGTGGCCGACGCGCTCCTCGTACCCGTAGGAGGCGGCGGTCTCCACGCAGTGTGCCGCCATGCCGATGGACAGCCCGACGTGGGTCTGCAGGGACACGCGGGAGGGGGCGCCGACCTCGGCGGTGATGATGTCGGCGAATCGCTCTGCGTTGCGTTCCAGGCCCTCGACCACGCGGCGCAGCAGAGCGGCCCGCTCCCGGACGGGCGTGGCGGCCCAGCCCGGGAAGGCGTCGGCGGCGGCGCGTACGGCGAGGTCGGCGTCGCGCGCGGTGCCGGCGGGCACGGTGGCGAGCGGCGCCTCGGTGCTGGGGTCGGTGACGACAAGTCGGCTGTCGGCGTCGGACGCCGTCCAGCGGCCGCCTATCCACTGATCGTCGTAGCGGGGCGGCAAGGGGGCCGCGGACGGTTCGGCCGTCGGTGCGGCGGAGTCCTGCGGCACGGTCAGCACGGTCACGGTGGGTTCCTCACTGAATCGCTCGGTCACTGAATGCGTGCGGGCGGGACAAGTCCCGAAGCGGATCCGGGGCGGACGCCGACGGCGCGGCCGCCGGCGAGATTCTCGGCCCGGGCGGCGGGCCTGCCTTCGGCGGCGGCCGGCCAGGCTCCGGCCCTGGCGGCAGGCCAGGCATCGGGCCGGGCGGCGGGCCAGGCGTCCGGTCGGACCCCGGACCGGGCAGCCGCCCGTGCGTCGGGCCTGGCACGGCGGGCCGGACGCGGTCGGAGGGACGTACGCGGCAGTTGCCCGGCGGGAGCGGCCGGGGCGGGGAGCAGGGCGTGCAGCAGCCGGTCGGTCTCCCGGGACGGGGACACCCCGAGGTCGTCGCGCAGCCGGCGGGCGCACAGCTCGTACCAGTTGCGCACACAGGCGTGTTCGCCGCGCCTGCCGTGCGCCGCCATCAGCGCCCGGTAGGTCTCCTCGTGGTGACGGTCGATGCCGAGTGTGCGCCGGCAGAGCTCGATGAGGTCCGGGAAGTCCTCGCGCTCGGCGGCGTCGGCACGCAGCACGTCCAGGGCGCGCAGCGCCAGGGACCGGAGGTATTCGCGCTGTTCGACGACCCAGTCGGCGTTCTCGCCGCGCAGGAACTCGCCGGCGTACAGCGCGACGGCGGACCGCAGCCGTTCGCGGGCGAGGCCGCGGTCGCCCGCGGTGGCCGCCCGCAGCCCGGTGTGCACCAGCTCCTGGAAGCGGTCCACGTCGGACCAGAGTTCGGCGATGTCCAGGACGTAGCCGAAGTCGCGGTAGCGCAGCCGGATTCCCGACTCGCACGGGCCCTCGGGGTGGGCGTCGAGGACCCGGCGCAACGCATGCGCGGCGACCTTGAGGGAGCTGCCGCCGGCGGACCGGTCGGTGCCGGGCCACAGGGCCTCGTACAGCCGGTCGCGGGTGAGCGTCTGGCCCCGGTGGATCACGAGGTACTGGAAGAGCCCGCGGGCCTTGCCGGCCCGCCAGCGCTGCACCGGGCTGCCGTTCACGGTCAGTTCGAAGTCGCCCAGGAAGCGGATGCGCACCGCCTGCCGCGCAATTTCGGTCACCGCGGTGGTCATCGCTTCCTCCCGGGGTCCGTCGTATTGCCCTTCTGCCTGCGGCGAGTGTGTTCCCGGCCTCTACAAACGCCCTATACCGGCCGGATCTTGCGCCTGTAGGTCCGTCATAGGGCGGTTTTCCAGACTGAGGCTCGATGGTCCCGGGGCCCGGCGTCGCTGGACGCACCAGCCGGCCCTGATCCCCGCCGGACGCGGCCGGGCCCGGTCCGGCACCCGGCGTCCGCCTCCTCCAGCTCCTCGGCATCCGGCCGCGAATCCCGACTCCGAAATGAGGGCTGCTCCATGACCAGCACCGACACCCGACTGAAGAAGGTCGTGATCCTGGGCGGCGGCACCGCCGGCTGGATGACTGCCGCGTATCTGGGCAAGGCCCTCCAGGGCACGGTCGACATCACGGTCCTGGAGGCGCCGACGATTCCGCGGATCGGCGTCGGCGAGGCGACCGTGCCCAACCTGCAGCGTGCGTTCTTCGACTACCTCGGGATCGCCGAGGACGAGTGGATGCGCGAGTGCAACGCCAGCTTCAAGATGGCGGTGCGGTTCGTGAACTGGCGCACGGAGGGCCAGGGGGAGTCGACGGCCCGGGACCTGCCCGACGGCTCGCCCGACCACTTCTACCACCCGTTCGGACTGCTGCCCGACTACGACCAGACGCCGCTGTCGCACTACTGGTTCAAGCGCAAGTACGAGGGCCGCACCACCGAGCCGTTCGACTACGCATGTTTCCGCGAGCCCCCAGTGATGGACGCGATGAAGGCGCCGCGCTGGCTCGACGGCCGGTCCGCCACCCGCTACGCCTGGCACTTCGACGCCCATCTCGTGGCGGACTTCCTGCGCCGCTTCGCCATCGAGAAGCAGAGCGTCAACCACGTCCAGGACGAGATGACGGAGGTCCTGCAGGACGAGCGCGGCTACGTCACGGCGCTGCACACCAAGGGCGGCAAGGTGCTGGACGCCGACCTGTTCGTGGACTGCTCCGGCATGCGGGGTCTGCTCATCAACCAGGCGATGGCGGAGCCTTTCATCGACATGAGCGACCATCTGCTGTGCGACAGCGCGGTCGCCACCGCCGTACCCCACGACGACGAGGAGGGCGGCGTCGAGCCGTACACCTCGGCGATCGCGATGTCGTCGGGCTGGGCCTGGAAGATCCCGATGCTGGGCCGCTTCGGCACCGGCTACGTCTACTCCAGCAAGTTCACCGAACAGGACGAGGCCACGGCCGAGTTCGCGGCGATGTGGGGCCTCGACCCGGAGAAGACCAAGTTCAACCACATCCGCTTCCGGGTCGGGCGCAACCGCCGTGCCTGGGTGAAGAACGTGGTCAGCATCGGTCTGTCGTCCTGCTTCCTGGAGCCGCTGGAGTCGACCGGGATCTATTTCATCACCGCCGCGATCTACCAGTTGGCCAAGCACTTCCCCGACAAGACCTTCAACGAGGGCCTGATCGACAGCTTCAACAACGAGATCGAGGTGATGTTCGACGACACCCGCGACTTCATCCAGGCGCACTTCTTCTACGCGCCGCGCAACGACACACCGTTCTGGCAGGCGAACAAGAAGATCACGCTGCCCGACAACATCCAGCAGAAGATCAACGCGTACAAGGCCGGCCTGCCGATCAACTCGCCGATCACCGACGAGTCGACGTACTACGGCAACTTCGAGGCCGAGTTCCGCAACTTCTGGACCAACGGCAGCTACTACTGCATCTTCGCCGGCATGGGTCTGGAGCCGGACGCCCCGCTGCCGGCGCTCGCGCACAAGCCCGAGTCCGTGGCGGGTGCGGAGCCGCTGTTCGAGACGGTCAAGCGCCAGCAGCAGAACCTGCTGGAGACGCTGCCCAGCGCCTACGAGTACCTGAAGCAACTGCACGCGTAGGCCCCCTGACCGGCCGGGACCGGACCGCGCGTCCCCCTCCCCCGTACGCGGCCCGCCCGGTTCCGGCACCACGGCCCGGCACCGGCGCAATCCGCCGGCGCCGGGCCGCACTGCTTCGTCACCCAAGGGAGTCAGACATGCCCAACTCCACGACCCACCAGGACGTACCAGGCAGCGACGACAACGACCCGATGCCCTGGGCCGAGGGCTCCGGCGTCCTCCGGCAGGCCGACCTCCGCCCCTTCATGGCCGCCTTCCCCTCCGGGGTGTCGGTGGTCACCACCCTCGACGCCGACGGCCTGCCACGCGGCCTGACGTGCAGCTCGCTGGCGAGCGTCGCGCTGTCCCCGCCGACGCTCGTGGTCTGCATACGGACGGAGAGCCCCACCCTCCAGTCCCTCCTCGGCCAGGGGCAGTTCGCCCTCAATCTGCTGCACGAGAGGGCCAGGGCGACATCGGACCTGTTCGCCTCCGGGGCACCCGACCGCTTCGAGCGCACCGAGTGGCGGCTGCCGCTGGGCGCGAGCGGCCCGCACCTGACCGCGGCAGCCCACGCCATCGCCGACTGCACCGTCGTGAAGACCGTCGAGTTCGGCGACCACACGGCCGTCTTCGCACAAGCGGGCCGGGTGACGGTGCGCCCGGCGGCCAAGCCCCTGCTGTACGGGCTGCGCCGCTACGCGGGATGGTCCGACGCCACATCCGTAACCCAGCCGGCGGCGTCCGCGCCGCGGGTCCTGCCGTCCGAAGGAGCCACCGGTGTCCGCCACTGACCCGCTGCCCGCGCTGCTCGTCGCCGTGCCCGTGGTGATCCTCGCCTGTCAGGCGGGCGCGACTCTCATGAGACGCATCGGCCAGCCACCGGTGATCGGCGAGATCGCCATGGGGATCGTGCTCGGCCCCTCACTGGTCGGCTGGCTGTGGCCCGAGGCGCAGCACTGGCTGTTCCCGGAAGCGGTCCTGCCGTACATCTCGGTGCTGGGGCAGCTCGGCCTGCTGGCGTTCATGTTCCTCGTCGGCCTGGAACTGGACCTGGGCACGCTGCGCGGCCACTCGCGGATCGCGGTGGCCGTCAGCCAGGCGGGCATGCTGCTCCCGCTGGGCCTCGGCGCTCTGCTGGGCGTCGCGATGTACGGCCAACTGGCCCCGGACGGGGTGGGGCTGCTGCCGTTCACCCTGTTCGTCGCCGTGGCGATGAGTGTGACGGCTTTCCCGGTGCTGGCGCGGATCCTGGTGGACCGGGGTCTGTACGGGACACCGCTCGGCGCGCTCGCGATGGCCTGCGCGGCGGTCGACGACGTGGCCGCCTGGTGCCTGCTGGCGCTGGTGGTGGCACTCGTCTCGGCGGGCTCCCCGCTCGACGCATTGACGACCGCCGGGCTGGCCGTGGGATTCGCCGCCGCCATGTTGCTGGTGGTCCGGCCCCTGCTGGCGCGGTGGGCGGCGGCGCGGGCGGAGCGGACGAACGACGGGGTGATCCTGGTCCTGTTGTTCAGCGGACTGAGCCTGTCCGCGCTGGCGACGGACCTCGTCGGGGTGCACACGCTGTTCGGCGCCTTCCTGTTCGGCGTGATCACTCCGCGCGGCCATCGCCGCATCGAGGCGTCTGCGGCCCGGCTCCGCGCTGTGGCGGTCCCCGTCCTGCTGCCGCTGTTCTTCGTGCTCACCGGTCTGCGCACGGAGATCGGGGCCCTGGCGGCCGACCCCGTCCAGTGGCTGTGGGCCGGGGCGGTGCTCGCGATCGCGGTGCTCGGCAAATGGGGCGGAGCGGCGGGAGCGGCCCGCGCCTGCGGCCGCTCCTGGCGTGAGGCCCTGTCGGTGGGCGCCCTGATGAACTGCCGGGGCCTGACGGAGCTGGTGGTACTGAACATCGGCCTGGAACTGGGCGTGATCGGGCCGGAGTTGTTCACGATGCTGGTCCTGATGGCCCTGATCACGACGGCGGCCACGTCCCCGGCGCTCAGCCGCTTCCTGCGGCCGCAACTCCCCCCGTTGGAGACGGAACCGGCGAGGAAGACACCGGCGGCGAAGGCCGCGTCGCACGTCTGACGCGCGCGGCGTGCCGTGCGTGCCGTGCGTGCCGTGCGTGCCTGCGTGCCCACGAGCCTGCCCCGGCCCTGGACCGACCCGGTCCGGGGCCGGGGCGGGCTCGCTCGCGCAGGCAACCGACCGTGGCCGAAAACGAATTGGCGCAGTTGCAACTGCGACGCCCTGACCTGCCACGCCGCAGCGCGGCGGGAAAGGATTCGCCGAGGGATTTGCTCTGGAGGTCGACGAGGAGGCGAATCAGGGGGAGTGGTTCACCACGGCCGACATTCCGGATTTCGAATCCAAGCAGGAAGAGCTGCTCGGCCACGCCAGAACAATCCTTGGACGGTACGGGGAAGGAGCGCTGTATTTCACCAACACGACGGCGGCACAAGATGACCCGGAGGCAGATATGTTCAGCCGCGAGGGTGCCTACGAAGGCTTCACCGACTACACCATGGACTGTGGCGTAATCGCGGTCTTCGAATCAGGGATCGGCGTCTTCTGGTCCTTCCTCACCGACTGAAAGTTTGATCCGTGCGTACCCGATCTGCCCCCTGGCCGACTCCGGCTGCGGCTCGGGGAGTTCTGTCCGGTACCGGATGTGGGCATGCCCGAAGCTCGGGTCCAGGATTGGCTCTTCGAGCTGGCCGACCACATCAAGCAGAGCATCGAGTCAGGCGACGTGCCCCCGCCGGCCGATCCCCAGACTCACTGGGAGTGGCATGCCCGCTTCCCGGAACTGGGCCAATTCCTCGGCGGCTGGTTCTCGCAGGACATGCCGGACGAATTCGTCGACCATGACGCGGCGGTCCGGGACTACGGCTCGACGACGCATCGCCAGGTGGTAGCCCGACTGGTGGGCGAGATCCATGAGCTTCTGGCTCTGGAGCTCGAGGACCACGAGTACACGACCGGCCTGGCCGAACTCGGTATGGAGGTGGAGCCGTCGGCGCCCTTCGCAGCCGATCGCTGGCTCGAGTTGGTGGCCGAGTATCTCGCCATGCCCCGGCCCGACTACGGAAGGAGCGACTGACAAGGGACGGCCTGATGCGGCCTTCTGGCGCCCGATCCACACCCCCGGCCGGGCCGACCCGTACGCCGAGTCGGCGTACGGGTACGGACAGTGGACGCCGGAGTAACCGCGCGTGACCATGGGCCAGTTGCTGGACGGCGGGCGTGGAGGTGGGCCAGGCATGGCGGCGGACGGGAACAGTGACGCGGACGGTGCGGGCGGGACGGCGATGTGTGCCGGTCAGGCGAACGGCGGGGAGCCGGACGGCTCGGACAGCCTGAAGGCGTTCGGGGAGGTCGTGAAGGCGTTCCGCAAACGAGCCCGGCTCACGCAGGAACAGTTCGCACCCCGCGTGCGCTATTCGGTGCCGACAGTCGCCTCGATCGAGCAGGGACGCCGCTTCCCGCCGGCGGATTTCGTCGACCGGGCCGAGGAGGTGCTGGACGCGTTCGGCACACTGCGGGGTGCGGCACGGCATCTGTCGCGGCGGCCGGGGCTGGCGAGTTGGTTCCGGCAGTGGGCGCAGTTGGAGGCGGAGGCGATCAGCCTCTACACGTACGAATGCAGGCTGGTTCCGGGGTTGTTGCAGACGGAGGCGTACGCCCGGACGTTGTTCTCCGAACGACTGCCCCCGCTCGGTGACGAGCAGATCGATACACGGCTCGCAGCCAGGACGGACCGGCAGCGGTTACTACGGGAACGCCCCAACACGGCGTACAGCTTCATCGTCGAGGAACATGTGTTCCGGCGGGACGCCGGCGGCTCGGCCGCCACGATGGAGCTCCTGGATCACGTCCTGGGGCTTGCGATCATGAGGAACATCGAGGTGCAGATCATGCCCCAGGTGCGCACGATCCACGCCGGCATCGACGGGCCCATGCAGCTCCTCGAAACGCCCGACAACCGATGGTTGGGCTACTGCGAAGGGCAGGAGAGCGGTCAGTTCATCTCCGACCGCAAAGTGGTCAGCATGCTCCAGATGCGGTATGCCAGGATGCGGTCACAGGCCCTCTCTCTGGAGGAATCCCTGAGCCTGTTGCGGCGGATGCGAGGAGCGACATGAGCAGCACCACAGAACTGGCCTGGTTCAAGAGCAGCTACAGCGGCAGCTCCGGTGACAGCTGCGTCGAGGTTGCAACGACCCCCGGAACGATCCACGTCCGGGACTCCAAGGTCGAGCAGAGCCCGCAGCTCGCCCTCTCCCCCTCGTCGTGGACGAGCTTCGTCTCGTACGCCGCCCAGGCCTGACGCCCCACACGCGAGCGCCCCGTGCCGGATCACGTCCGGCTCCGGGGCGCTCCTGCTTTTCGGCAGATCCCCCTTCACTCGAGGGACCCTCTCCCCGATCTTGTAGACAGCGTCAACTCCGTGGTAGACACTGCCTACCCTTCTTCGCGCGGCCGCTGTGCTGACGCTCCTGGACCGAGAGGAACATCGTGCTGTTGCACGCCGCTGTACGGCTCGTGGCCGCCCCGCTGGCCCGGCTGATCTACCGGCCGGTGATCGAGGGCCGGGAGAACGTCCCCCTGCGTGGACAGGTGATCCTGGCCTCCAACCACCTCTCGTTCATCGACAGCGTCGTCATCCCCCTGGTGGCGCCACGCTCTGTCGCATTCCTGGCCAAGGCAGAGTACTTCCAGGAGCGCGGGCTGAAAGGACGCGTGCTGCGCGCCGCGTTCATGTCGCTCGGCGCCATCCCGGTCGAGCGCGGAACCCATCGCGCGGCCCACGGGTCCCTGGAGGCGGCGCGTGGGGTCCTGGCCGAAGGCCGGGCGTTCGGGATCTATCCGGAGGGGAGCCGGTCGCGCGACGGGCGGCTCTACCGGGGCCGTACCGGAGTGGCCTGGCTCGCACTCAACTCGGGTGCCCCGGTCGTCCCTGTCGCGGTCCTCGGCACCGACCGGATCCAGCCCGTCGGCGCTCGACTGCCCCGCATCCGCCGCATCACGGTGCGCTTCGGCAAACCCTTGCAGTTCTCACACCCCGACGGGTCGGTCCGCGCCGCGCAGGCACGGCGGGCGGCCACCGACGAGATCATGAGTGCCATCCAGGCACTCTCCGGCCAGGAGCCGGTCGACTGCTACAACGAACTGCCTCAAGCGGCGTAGGGGTTGTCCGACGGCCGGACGGAACTGCGCGACGCCCTCGCCCTGCGCCCGGAGTGCGAGCTGCGGGGACGAGGCCGCGGCGAACCTGGCCGAGATGGTCCTGCGCAGGCTGGGCGCTCCGCCGGACGACGCCCGCGAGGTCGCCGGACGCCCACTGCCCGACCTCGACTGACGAGGCCGGGCAGGATTCCTAGAGGGAGTCGGCGCGGAGGGAGTCGTCGCGCTCCGCTGCCGTCTGCGGCTGCGGCTGCGGCTGCGGCTGCGGCTGCGGCTGCGAACGGAGCTTGTCGGCGGCCCGGCGGCCGGGCAGGACGGCGAGGACGATCATCGTGCCGGCGGCCATGATGACCCCGCCGACGATGCTGGTCGTGGCGACACCGTGGGCGAAGGCTTCGTGCACGGCGTCCACGACGGCCTGGGCCTGCTGAGGACCGCCGGCAGGATCCTTCGCGATCGCCTCGGCGACCGCCAGGCCGCCGCCCACCGAGTCCTTGGCGGTGTCCAGCGCGGCGGCCGGCAGCCTGCCACCCACCAGGTCGGTCAACTCGTCCCGGTAGGCGGTGCCCAGCAGCGAGCCCAGCACCGCGATGCCGAGGGAGCCGCCGAGTTCCAGCGCGGTGTCGTTGGCACCGCCGCCGACGCCGAGCTCGGACTCGGGGAAGGAATCCATGATGGTGTCGGTGGCCGGGGACACGCTCAGTCCGATCGCGAAGCCGAGCAGCAGCATCGGCGCCAGGAAGTCGGCGTACGTGGAGCCCTTGTCGACCGGCACGAGCAGGAGGACGCCCACGGTCCCGATCACCATTCCGGCCGACACCAGCGCCTTCACACCCAGCTTCGGGGTCAGGCGCCCGGTCACCACCGCGCCGGCGAAGACGGCCCCGGCCAGCGGCAGCAGCCGCACACCGGTCTCCAGCGCACCGTGGCCGAGCACGAACTGCAGGAACTGGGTGGAGTAGTAGATCGCGCCGAAGGTGCCGAAGAAGAAGAACAGCACCGCGATCATCGAGCCGCTGAAGGGCCGCGACCTGAACCTGCGTACATCGAGCATGGGACGCGGGTGGCGCAGCTCCCAGGCCACGAAGGCGAGCAGTCCCACGCCCGCGACCACGGCGGCGGCGACCGGACCGGCGCCCCAGCCGAAGTGCGGGCCCTCGATGGTCGCGTAGACCAGGCTGCCGACGGAGACGATGGAGAGCAGACCGCCCACGTAGTCGATGCGGCCCATGCCCTGCGCCCTGGACGGCGGCACGAGGACCAGCGCGCCGATGACGGCGACGACAGCGATGGGGACGTTGATCAGGAAGGTGGAGCCCCAGGCATGGGCCTCCAGCAGCCAACCGGCGACCAGCGGACCGACGGCTATGGCGAGACCGGAGGTGGCGGTCCAGGCCGTGATGGCCTTGGCGCGCTCGGACCGCGGGAACGTCGCGACCAGCAGGGACAGCGTGGCCGGCATGACGACGGCGGCGCCGACACCCATGACGGCCCGGGCCGCCACGACCCATTCGGTCCGGTCGACCAGGCTGCCCATCACCGAGCCGCCCGCGAAGATCACCAGACCCGTGACGAGCGCGCCGCGGCGGCTGTACTTGTCGCCGATCGCGCCCAGCACCAGCATCAGCGCCGCGTAGGGGACGGTGTAGCCGTCGATGACCCACTGCAGGTCGCTGCTGCTCAGCCCCAGGTCCTTCGTCATGTCCGGCGCGGCCACGATCAGCGACGTGTTCGCCATGACGACGATCAGCAGACTCAGACACAGCACCAGCAGGGCCCACCAGCGCCGCGCGTACGGCCGGGCCATCTTCTCGACAGGGGTGTTTGCAAGGAAGGACATCGGAGACTCCTAGGGGACGAGCTAATTGCCCACCGATGTGCAGGTTAGTTTATTGCACACCAGCGTGCAAATATCTCGATGTCCTTCTCTCCCACCGGGCTGTCGCGCGCAAGGCCGGTCGTCCTCCGCGGTCGGGGGTGCCGCGGATCTCCTGCCCGTGCTGGGTGCCGCCGCTTTCCGTGGTGACGACGACGGGCTCGGGGCGGTCATGCGCGGTCATGCGCGGGTCTACGTGCGGCCACGCGCGGGCCCACGTACGGTCATGCGCGGGTCTACGCGCGGTTGAGGACGCAGTCGCCGCAGAGCCCGCCGCCCGGGACGCGGTAGTAGAGGCAGCAGCTGCGGCGGTGGTAGGTCAGGGGGTCGGCGGTGAACGCCCCTGCGCTCGCCAGTGGTTCGCGTTCCAGCAGCGCCGTGGCGAGGGGCAGCGGAGAGTGCGGCGCGTGCGGGGCACAGGCGATCAGCACCCGGACGGCCCCGACGAGTGCGGAGGCGGCGTTGCCTCGCACGACGTGCGGGGACAGGCCGAATTGCTGCCCGAGGGCGGCGCCCAGGGGCAGCAGGTTCCGTACGACGACCGTCTCGTGGACGGCGTCATGCACCTCGCCGCCGAGGACCCCGGCCGGCTCGGGCAGCCACAGATCGACCGGGCCCGACTCGGGCGCGTGCCACCACAGGCGTTCAGGCGCGAGGTCGGGGACCTGCCCGGTCAGCGTCGCCGTGGCCAGGGCGATCGACCACAGGCGCGCGGCGACCCCCATGTGCAGGGTGGAGGCGGCCACTCGTTGCTGTTCGGTGCCGAGCCGCTGCCCCACGGCAGCCACGTACTCCGCCAGTGACTTCCGGTTCTCGTAGAGGTCCGTGAGTGGCCGAAACCGTGCGGCGTCCGGCCGGGGCCCGCTGGAGACCGCGAAGTAGGGACCGATGGCGGAGACGAGTGCGAGTGCGTCGCTGGTCACCATGTGCGTACCGCCCGGGCGAGATCGTGGAACGAAGCCGAGTGTGCCACGCCGTCGGCGCCGGTCGGTGTGAGGCGGCAGGAACGGGCACGGCGACGCCGTTGCGCGGGAAGGCCGGTCCGCCGTCCGGAGGAGGGTGCTACCGGGGTCGCTCAGGAGCGAACGCCGCACGGTCCGCGAGGAACTCCACTCGTCCTGAGCAGCACCCCGCTGCGCCGGGAGGGCAATTCCTCCCGGCACAGCGGTGGAGACGTCCGCGCAGGGTCGGGTTCAGGCGTCGTCGACTTCCCGGGTGCGGCAGGAGTTCGCCCGCGCACGCGGATCACCGGCGCTCCTCGTACGGTTCGATCACCGTCTCCGATTGCACCCATGCCTGCAGTCGCTCCAACGTCCCGAGCACCTCGGCGTGCCGGGATCCCACCGCCAGCCCGGATGCGAAGCTCTCCGCGCTCATCGTCGCCGGCGTGAGCACCGATCCGACCTGGGGCCGGACGCGAAAGTCCGTGACGCCCGGCAGTGTGCACGGGCCGGGCAGCGCCGTGACACGGCCCTGACGCGGGGGAAACCGGAGCAGGCCGGCGATCCGTTCCGGCCGATCCGGTACCGGAGGGTGTGCGACGCCGGCGAGGGATTTCACGAACACCTCGGGCAGGCTGATGCCGAAGCCGAGGGCGAGCGACTCCTCGATGCGTCCGCCGCCCATCCTGCAGCCGATCTCGTTGAACAGCAGAGTGCCGTCCGCGGTACGGAAGATCTCCGCGTGGAACAGGGTGGTCCCGGGTGCGGGCAGCGCGGCCAGCGCCTGCAGCGTCAGCCGGCGCAGCGGCTCGAGCAGCGGGTCGTCGCCGTCCAGCATGCAGCTGCGCAGCGGTGTACCGGAGAGGGCGTCCAAGCAGGTGGTGTCGCCCTGGGAGGAAGGCCACACCAGCCGTGGCACGGAGTCGATGACGATCCCGTCCACGTGGAACAGCTCGTGCTCCACATACGCCTCTGCCAGGAGTTGTGCCTCGTCGTCCGTCCCCAGCGCGGGCGTGGCAGCGAGATGACGCCGCAGGTCCTCGTCGTCGCGCAGCACGGTGACGCCCATCGATCCGCCGCCTCGCCTCGGCTTCACCACGATCGGGTAGCCGTTCTCGCGTACGAACGAGACGAGGGAGGTCGTGTCGGGCACTGCGGAGAAGGGAGCCAGTGGCACGCCCGCGCTCCTCAGCGTCTCCTTCATGGCGAGCTTGTCGCGGAACGCCTCGGCGCTCTTGACCGACTGCCCCGGGATGCCGAGCAGTTCACGCAGCCTGGCTGCCCGGAGCAGGTCGAACTCCCCCAGTGCCACGATCCGGTCGAAGCGGTGCTTCTCGTGGAGGGCGATGACATCGAGTTCGACGGCCGCGTTGTCATGGAATCCGTCGACGACCAGGACGTCGTCGTAGCCCGACAACTGTGCCTCGCGCAGCTCGGGTTCGACACTGACCGACCGTGCGTCGGTCACCAGGACAACGCTGTGCGCGGTGCCCAGCCACTGCCGGTACGGCCGGTTGAGCATCGCCGCGCGATTGAGAACGAGATGGTTCATGCCAAGTCTCCAGGAGCGGGTGGGCGGTGGGGCGCCCGTCGGGGCGGTCTTGCGTTCGGGCCGAGGATGTCCACCGGGTCCGGCGGCGACAGCAGGCGTCGCAGATGCGGCAGTACGGGCGTCTGCCACGGCCGCAGCTGTCGCAGACGGAAGCCCGGGAAGAGGCGACGGAAGCCGGCGAGCCGCTCCTTCGCGGCGGGGAGTCGCAGGGGAACGGTGTGCAGGAAGAGCACGGTGACCAGTCCGCGGGCGACCGCCGGCGGCAGCGGGCTGTGGCGGACGAAGTGGGCGAAGGCGTTGCGGTGCCCCCACCACAGCATCTCGGCGCGGTGCGCGTAGCGCTGTCGTGAACCCTGCTCCCCCGTCGTGGAGTCGGCGGAGAAGGCGAGGGTGTCACCGATGTGGTGGACGCGGGGGTAGCGCGCGGCGATGCGCCACAGCAGCATGCCGGAGTATCCGATGCCGAGGCGGTGGGTGTCGTCCGCGAGCCGCGAGGGGATGCGCTCCTCGAACGCGGCGCGCGCGTCGTCCGTCCTCATGAGGACACACGAGGTGGTCACCGGAACCAGGTCGGCGATGGACGCCGAGCGGTACAGGAAGTCGCGCGAGGACTCGTCCCGGTCGGCGCCCGTCGTGTAGCAGGCGTTGGCCGCGCCGCCGGTGTGCCAGGTCATCGCCGAGTAGACGAATCCTGTGCCAGGGGATCGTTCGAGGACGTCGACCGCGCGGGCCACTGCCTGGGGGGCGATCCAGTCGTCGGAGAACAGCAGCTTCACATAGCGCCCCCGGGCCAGGGAGAGCGCTCTGCGCCAGTTGTCGGACTTGTCGAGGGTGGTCGGGTTGCTCTCCAACCGGATGCGCCCGTCCTGCGCCGCGTGCCGCTGGGCCACCTCCGCGCTGCCGTCCGTACTGGCGTTGTCCAGCACGACGATCTCGAGGTCGGTGAACGTCTGCTCGCGCGCGCTGGCCAGCGCGCGTGCCAGCTGTTCCCGGCGATTGTAGACGGGTATGACGATGCTGACTCGGGGCCGTTGTGCGGTGCTCATGGCCGGTTCACTTCCGTGCGGACGCGCGGCGCCCGGCCAGTTCGGCCGCGGCACGCCGGTCGGCCTTGCCACCGGGCAGCCGGGGGATCCGGTCGGTGATCACGAAGTGGCGCGGAATCTGATGGCGCGGCAGGATCTCGCTCAGCTCGCGGTGCAGTTCGGCGCGGTCGGGCCCGCCCTCGCCGTCCGATTCGACGACGGCTGCCATGGTCGTCACGCCGGGGACGAGTTCGGTGGCGACACAGACGCAGTCGCCCTGGGGCAGCAGCTGCCGCAGGGCACGCTCCGTGTCCTCCAGCGCGACCTTCTTGCCGAGGATCTTGACCACGTTGGTCAGCCTGCCCTCGACAGTGAGGGTGCCGTCCTCGGCGAGGCGTCCGTGGTCGCCGGTACGCAGCCATGTCCCCGGTGTGACGGGGCGGACGGTGCCCTGGTCGACGTACGCCCGCAGCATCGCCGCCCCCCGCAGCAGGATCTCCCCCGAGGAGGCGCTCTCGCCGTCGAAGGACAACTCCACGTCGGGCAGCGGACGTCCGGCGCCGGCCGCCGCCTGGCCCGGCGCGTGCAGGTCGACCATGGCGGCGCGGGAGAGCTCCGTCATCCCGTAGTGCATGCTCAGCCGGGTCGTGGGCAGAGCCTGGGCGAGGTGGCGCCGGTGGTCGGCCTCCAGCGGCTCGCTGCCGATCTCCAGATAGGCGATCCGGTCGGCGACGTCGCGCAGGGCGCCCTCGTACCGGCCGAGGAGCAGTTTGATCTGCGAGGCGATGAAGGCGAGCCCCGCCGACGGGTAGCCCGCGGCGATGTCGAACACCGCGTCGGGGGCCTCCAGGCGGTCCACCAGGCGCACGCTCTGGCCCGCTGCGATCGCGCAGCGCAGACGGCCGAGGCCGAACGAGTGCCGCAACGGCAGCGTCAGCACCTCGGTGTGCGCCGGCGTGTTGCCGACGAACTCATTGATGCGCAGGGCCTTGGCGTACATCCGGTGCCCGTCGAGGACGACCGCCTTGGCTCCCGCGGTGGATCCGGAGGTGAACATGACCTCGGGCGCGTCCAGGTCCAGCGCGCGAATGTCCTCGCTCCGTGGGCTCAGCACATCGCTGAAACCCTTGGGGAGCGCGGTGCCGTCGGCAACGATCAAAGGGGTGGAATCCCGGACCGCGGCCAGGTAGTCGAGGGCGAACTCCACCTTGCCGTGCTCGTGGAGGACTGCCCACTCGCCGTCCGCTCCGGCCGGTCCCGCCGCCGCCCTGCGGTCGACCTCGTGAAGGACCTCGGCGTAGCTGAGGCAGTCGTGGCCGTCGGCCAGGGCTGTGCTGTCGGGGCGGTCGGCGGCGTGCCGCCGCAGGGCCGTGTAGAGGGGGCCGTGGGCGGGCGGTTCAGCCGGCATGGGCCCGCCTCTCGACAGCTTCGATGAACTGGCGCAGTGTGCGGCAGTTGCGCAGGTCCTCCTCGGCGAGCCGGATCGTGTACAGCTGCTCCGCCGTGACGATCAGTTCGATCTGGCTCACCGAGTCCCAGTGCGGGCTGTCGCTCAGCGGGGCGTCGAGGTCGACCTCGGCGTCCGGCGACAGGTGGGTGATGTCCCGGTACACGTCGGTCAGGGACTGCGCGGCGTCGAGTGGGGTCATGGGTGTTCGTTCCTTCGGATCGCAAGGATGCGGTGGGTGGGCCACGGGGCGGCAACGGTTCAGCCGGGCCGCGGGGCGACGGTTCAGCCGGTGTGCTCCAGCACCATTCCGCCCCAGCTCATGCCGGATGTGCCGAGCACCAGCACACGCCCGGCCCGGCCGCGCGGCCGGTTCTGGTGGTAGGCGTGCAGGTTCACCAGGCTGTCGATCCCGATGACGTGGGCGTTGTCGGCGAGGCTCGCCAGCCACACCCGCTCTTCCGGCACCCCGCACAGCCGGCCGTACTTGACCATGGAGGTGCGTCCGAGGTTCTGCACGAAAACCTGGGCGAGGTCTTCGGGGCGGGTGCCGGATTCGGCGAGGAGCCGCTCGACGGTCTCGCGGATCTTCAGGGCCTTGAGGGTGAAGTAACGGGTCTCGTCGATCGTCCCGTCCAGGTCCCTGAAGTCGCTGGGGTTCACGTACTCCACGCCGTGGGTGACGATGCGATACGCGTCCGGCCGGTCCTGCTGCGCGGTGACCAGGAAGCCGGTGGCACCGTCGCTCTGCACATGGAAGGCGTGCGGCGCCCGCGGGCTGTACTCGTTGGCGACGCCCGCCACGACGGTCAGGGCTACCTTCGCGTGGCCGGACCGGATCGCCATGGCCGCGAGGTCGACACCGCTGAGGAACGTGGCGCAGTTGTACATCGACAGGCCCACCATGCGGGTGGGCCGGATGCCCAGCTGCTGCACCAGCCAGCGGATGTCGGGCTTCTTCCACTCCTCCTCGTTGAGCATCCAGTTGTTGCTGCTCTGGATGTTGGGCTCGATGGCGTAGCTGAAGAGGTCGATGCTGTCACGGGCCTCGGTGAAGGCCGGGTGGGTGCCGACGGCTTCGTGGCACAGCGAGAAGGCGTCGCGATCGGTGACCCGCACACGCTCGTAGCCGTACGACCGGTAGCGGGCGGCCTGTTCGGCGTCCACGCCGGGCACGTGCTCCACGTCGAGGGGGGCGCCGAGTGCGGTGCCGAGCGGAACGAAGTAGAGGTCCTGCGTCATCGTGAAGGGGAGCTTTCTGGTGCGGAGTTCTGAAGGGGCGGGATGTCGGCGGCCGCGTCGTGCGCGGCCTGCGGATCGACAGGTGCCGGTGCGGCGGGGGGCTTGCCCGCCCGGCCGACCGGTCCGCGCCAGGCGCAGAGCCAGACGAGGGCCTGGACGCCGCCGGCGGTGAGGAACAGCGCGGCGGGACCGAGACCCGAGAGGATCAGGCCGCCGGTGACGGCGCCCACGGGGTTCAAGGCGAAGCCGACCGCGCGCTGGACGGAGACGACGCGGCCCATGTACTCCTCGGCGACCACGTCCTGCCGGTAGGTGCGCCAGGGAACCACGATCGCGGAGGTGGCCAGGCCGGTCAGGAAGAGCGCCGCCGCCAGCAGGAGCGCCGACGGGGAGAGCGCGGGAAGGAGCAGGGCGACGGCGAGGACGCCCATCCCCGCGGCCACCACCGGTCCGGGAGGCAGCGCGCGCAGCACCGAGGGCGCCGCGGCCGCGCCGATCACCGCTCCCGCGCCCTGGGCCACCATGGCCAGGGCAAGCTGGGAGGTGCCCGAGCCGGAGGGACCCGCGGTCAGGAAGGCCACGTTCGACTGGACGGTCAGCATCGCGAAGTTGGTGACGGTCAGCAGGACGGTGCCCCACAGGACGGCGGGGTCGGCGGCAAGCGCCCGCAGCCCCTGGACGAAGTCGGGGCGGATGGTGCCGAGCGCGGTGCGCAGCCCGCCGCCGGGCGGTGGGCGGCGGCCGGCCCGTGCGGTGCGGCCGCGGGTGAGGCTCACGAGCACTGCGGAGAACGCGAACGAGACCGCGTTGAGTGCGCAGGCGGCCGCAGGGCCGAGCAGCGCGACGGTGGCCACTCCGAAGACCGGCCCCAGCAGGCTGAGCAGGCTGTCGGTGCCCTGCAGCCAGGCGTTCATCAACGGCCGGCGCGCCACCGGTACCCGCTCGCTCAGCAACGCCTGGAACGCCGGGAAGTGGAAGGGGCGCACCGCCGAGAGGACGAAGGCCAGCACCAGGACCGCAGGCAGCGGCACCTCGCCGGCCAGGCACACGAGGGCAAGCGAGCCCGTGACCGCGGCGGAGAACACGTCGCAGAGCAGGATCAGACGCCGGCGGTCGTACCGGTCGGCCACGACCCCGCTGATCAGACCGAAGAGCAGGTACGGCACGTACTCGACGGCGTAGGTGACTGCCGTGAGCATCGCCGAGCCGGTCTGCTGCAGCACGAGCAGCGGCAGCGCGAACCTGAAGATCCAGTCGCCGGTGGAGGAGACGGCGAAGGCCGCCCTCAAGGCGTACTCGTCCCGGCGCCCGGACCCTTCCCCCGTTTCCGCCGCGGTTCTCGTGCCCCCCTTCACCCGGCCACCGCGACATCCCCGAGGTCGTCCAGGCTGGCTTCGGGCCGGGAGACCACGGCCTGCAGGATCCCGCTGACGGTCTCCAGCAGGTCCTGTACGAATCCGGCGTCGACCCGGTCGCTCTGGTAGCGGGCCGACAGGGTCAGGCCGTCCGGCCCGGAGTTGCCCACGACCATCAGTTCGCTGCGGGGCCGCGCGGCGGTCTGCGGGATGTCGAACGGGACGCACTCGGCGTCCGGGGTGTCGAAGACTCCGCCGAGCAGTTCGGCGTAGAGCATGTTGAGGACCACGCCGACGGGGGCGTCGGGCCGCGCGTACTCCTGCGGGTTGAGCGCCTTGACCAGTTCGGGGTACGGCAGTTGGGCATGTTCCTGGGCGTCGAGAGTGCTGGAGCGCACCCGGCGCAGTGCGTCACGGAACGTCCTCGCTCCGCTCAGGTCCGTACGGACGACCATGAGTTCGGCGAGGGGGGCGACGAGCCGCTCGGTGCCGATGGTGTCGCGGTTGTAGAGGTTGACGGCGGTCGCCTGGTCGGTGGAGCCGTCCTTGAGGCCGAGGGCCGTCTGCAGGGCGGCGAGGACGACCAGGAACAGGGTGGCGCGCTCCCGGCGCGCCAGATCGCGGATCTCGCCCGCCAGGGCGGGCGCCAGTCGTACGGACGCGGTGCCGCAGCCCACCGGCGGGTCGCCGCCGGGCCTGGTCGCCCGCAGGGGCGGGATGGCTCCGAGGCCGTCGAGCGTCCGTGACCAGTAGGTGAGCAGCCGCTCGTACTCGGGTCCGGTGAGCAGCGTCCGCTGGTCGCGGACGTGGTCCTCGTACGCGTACTCCACCTCGGGCAGGCCGGGAAGGGTGCCGCCGAGGAACGACCGGTAGCAGTGGGCGAGTTCGTCCAGGACGATGCCCCGGGACCAGGCGTCGACCACGAGGTGGTCGAAGGCGAGGACGAGGACCCGGTCCGCGCCGCCGAGCGTAATGAGTGTGGCGCGCAGTCTCGGTGCCTCGTCCGCCGCGAACGGTGCGAGTGCCGCGTCGCGGGCCGCGTCGACGGCGGCGGCCTCGGGGTCGGGCGCGTCGGCGACGGAGACCTCGCCGACGGTGACGGCGACGGCGGAGGCGGCGAGGACGGTCTGCTCACCGGGCCCGGCGGCGAAGGTCGTGCGCAGCGCCGCGTGGCGCCGCACCACTTCGGACAGGGCGGCGTGCAGTGCCGCGGGATCGAAGGGGCCCTTCACCCGGTACGCCTGGGTGATGGTGCGCAGGGACGGAAGAGCCTCGCGTCGCGAGATCTCGTCCATCCGCAGCCGTCCTTCCTGATAGCTCAGAGTGGGGAGGGCAACAGGGGCTGACATCGTGCGTGGTGATCCTCGTCTGGGCGTTCAGGAAACGGTGGTGGACTGGGCGGTGTTCTCCACCAGTTCGGCGAACTCGTCGAGGAAGGGGTGGTCCAGCACGTCCCGCAGTCGCAGCCGGACCCCGTGGGCGCGTTCGACGCGGGCGATCATCTGGGTGGCGAGCAACGAGTGTCCGCCGAGGAGGAAGAAGTCGGCGTCGCCGTCGAGTTCCTGCGCGTCGACGCCGAGCACGTCGGCCCAGATGGCCTTGACGGAGGTGTGGACAGCGGAGAGTCGGGTCATCGGTGGTTCAGCCTTTCTGAGGTGCCGCGGCCGACGCGAGGCGTGCGCGGTCGACCTTTCCGTTGCCGGTCAGCGGCAGGGCGTCGACGAGGGTCCAGCGGGTGGGGATCATGAACTGGGGTATGCGGGCGCGCAGTTCGGCCCGGAGCTCGCGGACGAGCCGGGGCCGGATCTCGGCGCCGGTGGTGGCGACCACGTACGCGCTGAGGCACTTGCCGCCCAGTGCGTCGGCCTCGACGGTGACGCAGACCTGCCCCACCCCGGCATGTTCGAGCACCGCCGACTCGATCTCGGCGAGTTCGATGCGGAATCCGTTGACCTTCACCTGGAGGTCCCGGCGGCCCAGGAACTCCAGGGTGCCGTCCTCGCGTTGATAGGCGAGGTCCCCGGTGCGGTACATCCTGACGCCGCGCAGCGGCCCGTCCGCGGGGGTCACGAACCGTTCGGCCGTCAGATCGGGGCGGCGCGCGTAGCCGCGGGCCAGGCCCTCCCCCGATGTCCACAGTTCACCGGGCACGCCCGCTGGCACCGGGTTGCCGTACGGGTCCAGCAGATGGACGCGGGTGCCCGCGACGGGGGTGCCGATGGGTACGGAAGGCCCGGCTGCTTCGTCGGCATGGCGGATGTGATGGCAGCAGGTGAAGGTGGTGTTCTCCGTGGGGCCGTATCCGTTGACCACCTCGAGTCCGGGCCACCGGGTGAGGACGGCCCGTACGTGGTGCGGGGAGACCACGTCGCCGCCGGTGAACAGTCGGCGCACCCGTTCCAGGCAGCCGGGTTCGTACTCGGCGAGCTGGTGGAAGAGGCCGGCCGTCAGCCACAGGGTGGTGACGCCCCGGTCCCTGATGACCTCGGCGAGTTCGGACAGGGACAACGGTCCCGGCGGTGCGAGTTCCAGGCGTGCCCCGTTGGCGAGCGCGCCCCAGATTTCGAGGAGCGAGGCGTCGAAGGGCAGCGGGGCGTAGTGGAGCACCACGTCGCCCGGGCGGAACCCGATGGTGTGGTCGTCGGTGACGAGACGGGTGATGCCCCGGTGGGTGATCTCCACACCCTTGGGGGCTCCGGTGGATCCCGAGGTGTACATCAGAGTCGCCGGGCCGGCGTCCTCGTGGTCCGGGATCGGCCCTGCGGCCTCGCCGGCCGCGGCGAGGTCGTCGAGGAGCAGGGTGGGCACCGATGCGGGCACCCGGTGTGCCAGGTCCCCGGTGGCCACGACCGCGGTGACCCTGGGGTCGTCCAGCATCAGGGCCAGCCGCTGGTCCGGGTACGACGGGTCGAGGGGTACGGAGCAGGCCCCGGCGAGCGACAGGGCGAGCAGGGCGACGACCGCGTCGGGGCCGCGTTCGGCCATCAGCCCGACGAACGTGCCGGGGGCGCTGCCTCCGGCCCGCAGCCCGGCAGCGACGCGACAGGCGCGCTGCCACAGCTGCGCGTACGTCAGGGTCATGTCGCCCGCGCCGACGGCGACGGCATCGCCGTGCAGCCGGGTCGCCCGTTCCACGAGTACGTGGACCGGGACATCCTGGGCTGGCCGCTGCTCGTCCGGTCCGCTCGGCGGTGGCTCGTCGGCAGCCGGCAGTTGCTTCAGCGGGAGCCCCGGCTCGCCGACGGCGTGCGCGGTGAAACGGGGACCGTACTCCGTCAGGGCTTGCAGGGTCCCGGCGGTGAGCAGGTGGGCGGCGGCGTCGAGGGTGACGCGCAGGCTGCCGTCCCGTTGCCGCCCGGCGCGTACGACCAGGTCCGCCGGCCGGTGCGCGACGCCGTGCCGGGGGGCGTACGCGTCCGGTGCGGCGAGCACCGCGTCCAGGCCGGCATCCAGCATCCGGGCGTCCGCCCGCAGCGGGTGGGGGAAGGCAGGCTCTCCTTGTCCGTCCGCGCCGGTGACGTGGAGGTCCTCGCCGGAGAAGCGGTGCAGCAGGGCGGCGACGGCGACGGTGGCCGCTGCCGCGTCCTGCGTGGCCGGGCAGGTGAAAGCGGTCCGGTGCCGCAGGCCGTCTGTCTCGGTCTCGGTCTCGCCCGCAGCCGTCGTACCGGTGGCCTCGTCGGTCGGTGTCGACATGTCCGCCGCCCCTCAGGCGCCGGCGGCCGCGAGGGCCGCCGAGGGCTTCGGCGCCTTTGACGCGTCCGCCAGCAGGGCGGCCAGCGCGTCGCTGAAGGCGCGGTTCTCGGCAGGGGTGCGGCAGGCGATGCGCAGGTACTGCTCGCCCTCGGGCATGGACTTGCCCCCGCAGTCCTTGGTGAGGATCTTGTGTTCGGCGAAGAGCGCGTGCACCACCTCGGGTCCCGTCACATGGCCCGGCAGCCGGGCCATGATGTAGTTCGCGTCGGGACGCCACACCGTGAGGCCGTCGACGGCGCACAGCATCTCGTAGAACTCGTCACGGTCCCTGCGTACGAGTTCGCAGCTGCGCCTGAACGCCTGCTGGTAGCGCGGCAACAGGCGCAGGAAGGTTTCTGCCTGACCGTTGATGTTCCAGATGGGCAGCTTGGCGCGGAAGCGGGCCACGAGGTCCACATCGGCCGACAGCAGGTAGCCGAGCCGGAGCCCGCCCACACCGTAGACCTTGCTCATGCTCTTCACGATCACGAGGTTGGGGTGGTCCTCGAGATCGGTCTCCAGGCTCTGGCCTTCGTCGCAGAAGTCCACGAAGGATTCGTCGACCACCAGCGTCACGTCGATCGCGGCGAGCCGCTTGCACAGCAGCACCAGGTCCTGCCGGGGCACCGCGAGGGACGTGGGGTTGTTCGGCGAGGTGATGATGACGGATCCGGCACCGGACGCCCGCACCTGGTCGGTGAAGTCGTCGACATCGAGCTGGAAGGCAGGACCCGGCAACTCGATGCGGTGGATGGCGGATTCCTCGAACACCGCCTCGTACTCGTTGAACCCGGGAACGGCGAGCGCGACCGACTCGAAGGAGTGCCCGAGGATCTTGATGAGCTCGGAGGCTCCGTTGGCGATCACGAGGCGGTCGGCGGGCTGGCGGAGCACCGCGCCGAGCAGACTCTGCAGCACCCTATGGCCGACCGGGTAGTGCACCAGTGCCTCCCGGAAGTCCGTGAGCAGATCGTCCACGAGCTCGGGCGGCGGGAAGTAGAGGTTGTACAACAGCCGGTGATCGACGACATCGTGGCGCCAGTAGCCGCCGTACAGCTTGCAGAGCAGGTCCAGCCGCTCGGCGTCCGTGCCGAACTCGTAGACCGCCGCGGTGAGATCGGTCAGGTCGTCCACCTCGTACCAGGCCAGATGGCCGCAGTCCGCCGCACCCACGGCGCCCGGCCGTTCCTCGGCCAGGGAGGCGAGCACGACTTCGTAGTACGACGAGGTCCCGCCCTCCTCGATCAACCGGTCGAGTGCGGGGACGAAGTGGTCCGTGAGGAAGCCGCCACGCAGCAAGTGGATGTTGACCGTCTTGAACAGGCTCGCGGACGCGTCCGCGCCGCTGTCGCGCCGAGCACCGACATGGAAGCGCTCGACCACGCCCTCGTCGTTCTTGGCAACGACGGTGCCGTTCATCCCACGCCGCCACGGGGCGACCGCGCACACCGCCGGCGTCGCTATCCGGTTCAGCTCGCCGAGGAGTCCGGGGCCGAAGACGACATCGCCCTCCAACAGGTACAGGTCCTCGGTGAGGTGCTCCCGGGCCAGCCAGAGCGAGTAGGCGTTGTTGGTGGTGCGGAAGCGGTCGGAGACGACATAGCCGATCGCCATGCCCGCGTACGTGTCGCCCACCGCTGCCCGCACTTCGTCGGCCAGGTGTCCGACGACGAGGATCACCTCGGTGACGCCGGCTTCCGCGAGGTTGTCGAGCGAGCGGTGCAGGATCGATGTGCCGTGAACGGGTGTGAGCGTCTTGGGGCCTTCGGCGCCGAGCCGACTTCCGGTGCCGGCCGCGAGGATGACGGCCTTGCGAACGGTGCTGGTCATGCCGGTGCCACCTCGGGAATCGTGCGCTGGGACGGGCGATTGGCGGGCGGGCACGGGCCCGCGAGGAGTTCGTCGAGAACGATGTGGCCGATGTCGTTCTGGTACAGCCACACCCCGTCCACGCGGCGTTCGTAACCCGGCTCGCCGCCGATGTCGGCCGAGGCGGGCAGACCTGCACCGAGGCCGTAGGCCAGCAGCCGGGCGTCTGCCGAGCCGTCGTCCGTGACGAGCACCGTCCGCTCGGTGACGACGGTGCCTGTCGGGGAGAGGCGGGCATGCAGTTCGGTGCCGTCGGCCGCCAGCAGCCGGGGCAGGCGGGTGCGGTAGCCCGTTGCGAGGACGATCGCCCCTGCTTCCCGCAGGGCGGCTTCGGCATCGGCCGGCTGGGCCTGCGCGCCGTCCCCGACACGGATCAACCGGACCGGAACGCGTTCCTCGCCGAATCCGAGGGCCGCTTTGGCGAGGGTGCGGGCAGGACCGCGCAGTCCGCCGAACCGGTTGACGCGGCCGCTGGCGGCGCAGACGTCGGCCACCGGGTCGAACCGGTAGCCGTCGGCGGCCGCTTCGGCGGCCGACAGATAGAAGAGCCGGATGGGAGCGCGGTGCAGGACGGTGATATCCACCGGCTCGGTACGGCCGACGACGGCCGGGTCGGTCAGCAGGAGACCGGCCACCGACCAGGCGCTGTGTGCCCCGCCGACGAGGACGATGCGGCCGGTCTCTCGGACAGCGGTGGCCAGTTGCTCCGGCAGGGCATTGCGGCGGTCGATCAGCGCCTCGCTGTGGCAGAGCTTGTCCCGGTAGGGCTGGAGCGAGAGCCCCGGTGCCAGCCGCGTGGTCTCGCCGTCGGGCAGCGGGACTCCACCCATGGCCATCACGGCCCGGTCGGCGTGGAGGACCAGCGGGACGTCACCGTCACCGGTGACGGTGACGGTGACGGTGACTCCGCGATCGCCGTCACCGAGCTGGACCTGCGTCACGTCGGCGCCCGTCACCACCCGGCAGGCGGGGTGCCGGGCGAGCAGGGCGGCGACGCATTCGCCGAGCCTGCGCAAGAATCCGGCCACGAGAGAGAGTGGCGGATATTCGTCGGCATGACGTCGCAGCTCCAGCGTCTCCTCGGCATCACGCAAGGAGGCGAAGGCTTCGTCCTTCAGGCCGTCGAGGCATTCGAGGAAGGCGCCGCCGAGCGAGTTGGCAGGAATGCGGTAATGCGCCATTCCGCCGGATCCCACTTCGGACGCCTCGACCAGAAGGACACCCCGGTCGAGGAGTTCCGGCAATTGCCCCCGCTGGGCAGCCGCAATGATCGGACCGATGGCCGCGGGGCCGCCGCCGCAGAATGCCACGCCATATCGACCTGCGACACTTCCGGAAAATGGGCGCGCAGATGCGTGTTGAGTTGTACTGACAGAGATGGTGAGTTCCCCCTACTGTGCACACCGCGGAATACACCCGGGGTGTCTACCTGAGCGCCACCTTATGATCATCTTGCATCCACCTCAAACCCCGTATCCACCATGCGAGATGGCGTACAGAACTGCGACAAGTCCGAAATGATCACCGATCGGCGGTTATTCGCCTCAGGGATCCACAGGCCCGACCCACTTTCGCCTTCGACAACCATCGACAATCTTTGACGATTCAACATCGAACCGGGGCCGGAGCGGCTTCGGCGATCCTGTAGCATCCCCGGCCATGGCTCATCAAATGAATTACAACCGGCTGATTCTCTGGGATGTCGACTTCACTCTGATCAACCCGGCCGGATTCGGGCGGCAGGCAATGCTCTCGGCCTTCGAGGAGCTCTTCGCAGCCCCCATGACTGCACAATTCTCGAGCCACGGCAGGACCGACCGGGCGATCCTGCGGGATTTCCTCCGCCTGTCCGGAAAGGACGACGAACAACTTGGTGAGCTCCAACGACGGGCCGCCGAATATGCGGAATCACGTCAGACCGCATTCGCCGCCTCCGGACCTCATGTCCTGGCGGGGGCCGAGGCCGCACTGGCGGCACTGGCAGAGATCCCTGGGGTGATCCAGTCGGTGCTGACCGGGAATCTGCGGCGCATCGGACTCGCCAAGCTCGCCGCGACCGGCTTGACGACGCACCTGGACCTGGATCTCGCGTCATTCGGGGACTACCACCTCGAACGCGCCGAACTGGTGGATGTGTCAAGGAAGTTGGCGGAAGCCAAGTACGGGCCGGCCCCCTCCCTCGATGCCACCGTCGTCATCGGCGACACGCCCCTGGACGTCGAAGCCGCGCTCGCGCGAGGTGCGACAGCCGTGGGAGTCGCCACGGGTACGTACAGCACCGCCGACCTCAAGGCGGCCGGAGCTCATCACGTTCTGGAGAGCCTGGAGCAGATCCAGATCCTCGTCGGCCATCTGCGCGGTCTGTGACGCCGGCTCGGCAGGCGGGGGCGGAGCCCCCTGCGCGTCGGCCGACGCTCACCTGTCCCCGACACCGTGTCGACCTCGGTGCGGAACTCGCTCGTCGGCATCGTGCCCGCGGTGTCCATGGACGACGTGGTGGCGCAGGTGCAGATCCGGTCCGGGCCGCATCGTGTCGTGTCCGTCGTGACGAGGGAGTCCGTGGAGGAGCTCGGGATCGACGTGGGTGTGACGGTGACGGCACGGGTCAAGTCGACGAACGTCCACGTCGACCTCCCGTGAGCCCGGCGTGCCGCGTCACCGGCGAACGGAGCCTCGCGCAGATCGAGCTCGTGGTCCGGTCGCAGGACCCTCCCCCGCGATAGAACGGCGCAGTGCCCCGCACGGGAGAGCTGCGGGGCACTCGGAAAGGCCCTGAGCCGTCAGACCGTGGACAGGGAGATCTCGGTGGACTTGACCAGCGCCACGACCGAAGCGCCGGCTGCGATGCCGAGGTCCGAGACGGCGTCCTTGGTGATGGCCGCGGTGAGACTGCCGCCCTCGACATCCACCTTGACACTCGCCATGGCACCGCCGGTCGCCACGTCGGTGACCGTGCCGGGGAGCTGGTTGCGGATGCTGAGCCCGTCCACGGGTCCGGTGGCCAGGGCGACTTCGGTCGACTTCACCAGCGCGCGCACCGCCGTGCCCTTGCCCAGACCGAGTTCCTCGACGGCTTCGGCGGTGATGGCGGCGGTGATGTCCTGACCGCCGTCGAGGCGGACCCCGACGGTCGCCATCGCTTCGCCGGTGGTGACCGATGTGACGGTGCCGGGGATCTGGTTGCGGATGCTCAGACTCATACCGAAACGCCTCGATTGCCTAGGAAAGACGGTTTGTTCGCGCCCTGCTCCGGACTCTAGCCACACGGGGTGCCCTCTTCCCGCCACGCGCCGCAAGCACCAGGGCAGGAGTACCCGCCGGGTGGCAGACGGCATCAGCGGCCGCCGCGGCACGGGCCGCATCAGGGAGACCGATGCGGCACGGACTGCCGATCGGCCGTTCCTCCAAGCGCTCTCGCATCTGCCGTGACGATCCCACGAATAAATTGCAAATGAGAGGAATGGCGCCCTACGGTGACGCACATGCAGTCCTACACCATTGGGCAGGCGGCACGTCTGCTCGGCGTCAGCCCCGACACCGCGCGCCGCTGGGCGGACGCCGGCCGGGTCGCGACCCATCGCGACGAGGGCGGGCGCCGTCTGATCGACGGCCGGGATCTGGCCGCGTTCTCCATCGAGGTCGCCCAGGGCGGCACCGGCGAGGACGACGCCTCCTACACCTCGGCCCGCAACGCCTTCCCCGGCATCGTCACCGCCGTCAAGCTCGGCGACGTCGCCGCACAGGTGGAGATCCAGGCCGGTCCGCACCGGCTCGTCTCGCTGCTGACCAGGGAGGCCGTCGAAGAGCTGGGGCTCGAGGTCGGCATACGGGCCACCGCCCGCGTGAAGTCGACCAGCGTGCACATCGACCGCACCTGACCCCAGGCAACCCAACGGCGTCGCCCGTCACCGGCGCGGCTCATCACCACCCGTAGACACGGCAACGAGCCGATCACGTCCTCCAGGAGCCCGACCCTCATGTCCTTCACCTTCACCAGACGCCGCGCCGCCGCAGCAGCCCTGACGGCCGCCCTCCTTCTGCCGCTCTCCGCATGCGGCAACGACGACACCAAGGACGCCGGCGCAAAGGCCACCGGATCCGCCACCGGCGCACCCGAGGCCGACCTCACCGTGCTGGCCGCCTCCTCCCTGACCGACGTGTTCAAGACCGCCGGCGCCGCCTACGAGAAGTCCCACCCCGGAACGAAGATCACCTTCTCCTTCGCCGGCTCCCAGGAGCTCGCTGCACAGGTGAAGCAGGGTGCGCCCGCCGACGCGCTGGTCACCGCGGACACCAAGACCATGGACGGGCTGGGGTCCGACACCGGCGCACCGGTGATCATCGCCAAGAACCGGCTGGTCATCGCCACGGGCGAGGGCAACCCCGAGAAGATCGACGAGTTGAAGGACCTCTCCGACACCGACCTCAAGGTCGTGCTCGCCGCGCCCGAGGTCCCCGTCGGCCGGTACAGCAAGAAGATCCTCGACGCCCAGAAGATCACCGTGAAGCCGGTCTCCCAGGAGCCGAACGTGCGCGCGGTGCTCAGCAAGGTCGAGCTGGGCGAGGCCGACGCCGGCTTCGTCTACAGGACCGACGCCGCCACCGCTCCCGACAAGGTCGACGCCGTCGACATCCCCGACGCGCAGAACGCCGTCGCCGACTATCCCGCCGCCACCCTGAAGACCTCGAAGAACGCCGAGGCCGCGGCCGCGTTCGTGGCGTGGCTGTCCACGCCCGAGGCCCAGAAGATCCTGCAGGACGCCGGTTTCCAGAAGCCCTGAGCCTGTCGGCAGGCCGTGGGGCTGCCCGTTTCCGGGGGTACGGGCAGCCCTCCCCTTGTCCCCCGCCCGCCCACTCGCCCACTCGCCCCAGGATCACGCCGATGAATCGTCTCCGCGGTCACGCGCCGGGCACCCGCGCGCCTCTCGCCCTGACAGTTCCGGCGCTGCTGGCCGTCGCGTTCCTGCTGCTGCCGCTCATCGGCATCCTGGCCCGCACGCGGTGGGACGAACTCGCGGACCACCTCACCACTGAGGGCACGGTCGAGGCGTTGCGGCTCTCCCTCGTGGTCTCGTTCTGGGCGCTGGGTCTGTCGCTGCTCCTCGGGGTGCCACTGGCATGGCTGCTGGCCCGGGTGCCCTTCCCCGGCAAGGCATTCGTACGGTCCCTCGTCCTGCTGCCGATGGTGCTGCCGCCGACCGTCGGCGGTGTCGCTCTTCTGCTTGCGTTCGGCAGGCGCGGGCTGCTCGGCCCGTGGCTGGAGAACACGTTCGGCATCACGCTGCCGTTCCACACCTCGGGCGCGGTGGTGGCAGCCACGTTCGTCGCCATGCCGTTCCTCGTCATCAGCCTCGAAGGCGCCCTCGGCGGGCTGCGGCCGCGCTACGAGGAGACCGCGGCCTCCCTCGGCGCCTCACCGCTGCGGGTCTTCTTCACCGTCACCCTGCCGATGGTCGCGCCCGGGCTGCTCGCGGGAGCCGCCCTCACCTGGGCGCGCGCGCTCGGCGAGTTCGGCGCCACGATCACGTTCGCCGGCAACCTCCCCGGAACCACACAAACTCTGCCCCTCCAGGTGTACCTGCTGCTGCAGGACGATCCGGAAGCCGCGACATCCGTCTCCCTGCTGCTCCTCGCCATCGCCATGCTCGTGCTGATCGCCCTGCGCGGCCGCTGGACCGGCACGCCCGCCGACCGCCCGGACGCGTCGGAGCCGCCGACGCCGGCCGAAGTCGATCCGCCGGCCACCACGGTCACCGAGCCCGCCGCACCGGAAGGCGGGGACGGCGAACGCTGGGCGCTGCACGCCGAGGTCACCGGCTTCAACCAGCTCGCCCTGGACGCCGAGCCCGGCACGACCATCGCCGTCGTCGGCCCCAACGGCGCCGGCAAGACCACCCTGCTGCGCGCCCTGCTCGGCCTCACCCCCCGCGCCCACGCCGCTCTCCGCCTCGGCGACACCGACGTCACCGCTCTGCCGCCGCATCGCCGAGGCGTCGCCTGGGTCCCTCAGGACGGCGCGCTGTTCCCCCATCTGACCGCCGTCACCAACACCGCCTACGGGCTACGCGCCCACGGCGTGCCCCGCGCCGAGGCCCGTCGCGAGGCACAGCAGTGGCTCGACCGCCTCGGCGTCGGCCACCTCGCCCACCGCAGACCGGCCCAGCTGTCCGGAGGCCAGGCCCAACGGGTCGCGCTCGCCCGCGCGCTGGCGGCTCGGCCCCGCCTGCTGCTGCTCGACGAACCTCTCGCCGCTCTCGACCAGACCACCCGTGCCCACGTCCGGCACACTCTGCGGCGCCACCTCGACGACTTCGGCGGCGTCTGCCTGATCGTCACCCACGACCCGGTCGAGGCCGTCGCACTCGCCGACCGGGTCCTCGTCCTCGACGAGGGACGTGCCCTCCAGGACGCGCCGCCCACCGAGGTCACCCACCACCCCCGCTCCCCGTGGGTGGCCCGCATGCTCGGGCGCAACGCCTGGCCCGGCACGGCCACCGCCGAGGGGATCGAACTGCCGGGCGGCGGGCGGCTGGTGATCGCTGATCCGCTGCCACTGGGCTCCGCCGTGCTGGCGATCATCGCCCCCGAAGCCGTGTCCGTGCACCGCGACAAGCCCGGCGGGAGCCCCCGCAACGTCTGGCCCGGAACCGTACGCGAGATCACCGCTTCGGGCAGCAGGCTCCGTGTGCTGATCACGTCCGGCCGGGCCCCCGACCTCGTCGCGGAGATCACCCCGCAGGCGGCGGCCGAGCTCGGCCTTGCCGACGGCGCGAGCGTGTGGACGAGCGTCAAGGCGACCGAAGTGACGACCGTGACCCTGTGACGTGCAGGTACGCGTCATGGGTTGGTGGCACGGACGACGAACTCCGTGCGGGCTGGACGCATCAGCCTCACGGAGCGGGTGGGCCGCTGCCGTGTTCGTCTCGTTGCAGCAGTTCGACGATCTCGCGCAGCTCCGTCGAGTACCAGGCCAGCCGCCGCTCGAGCTGGTGCCGGATGGGCGGGCTCGTCTCGTACAGGGACTTCACGAGCGACTCCCAGGCCGCCCGGTTCTGACGGCTCACGTTGCGGGACTGTTCGACCAGCTCCTGGAAGTAGATGCAGTACAGCTCGGCCAGTGACGCGATCCGGGCCGCCTCGGGGTGATCAGGCGGATTCGGTACGTTCTCGAAGAAGAACGGCCGCAGGTGCGGGTGCTCGATGAGGACCAGCTTGATCTGGACTCCGATGTCGTACGTCGCTCCCCGAGCTGCCGAGCGCAGTCCCTCGGCAAGGTGCCGCAGTTGCACGATCAGTGCGGCGAGCCCGAGTAGGGCAGCGGCGCCGCCGATGGCCGTCCCGAGCGCTTCGACCTCGTCGGTCCATCCCACGGCGCCTCCCCCAAGTCGACGTTCTGCGCCGACGGCTGCCACGACGCGAGACTTACCGAGCCCAGCCGCGGGCAAGGTGGCGCGGTCCGACGTCCGAGGCCGCTCTCACCTGCCGCCCCGACCACTATCGGTACGTCCGGAAGCCGGTGACAGAGGACTCAAGGTGTCCATGAGCGCACTCGGGACGGGCACGGGAGCACGGATACGGCGCACTTGGCACGTCGAGCGCGTGGCCGAGCACCTGCCTCGCCCGAGGGCGGCGTCGGGCGAGGGGACGGTACGCCCCCACTACCGCGTCGGTCGCCGCAGAGGAGGTCTCCCAGCAGCAGATCGACGAGCTGGCGAAGTACCTCGAGGCGATACACGAGGGAGAACTGCGCACCGCTGACGGGAAGTTCGACCGCGGCGCCGCCGTGGCAACGTTCGGTGTCGAGTTCGCGGACGCCGTCGAGGCCGAGCTCAACAGCCAGCGCACGGCCTCGCCCACCACGAAGGCGTCCTCCATGACCATGGCCGCGGCCGCCAAGGGCAAGGACAGCTACGGCAAGTGCCTGCTCGAGGCCGTCGGACTCGGCGGCCTGGGCGGGGCGACGTCCGCCATCATGAACAAGCTCTCCGAGAAGCGCTGGTCGGACGCGGCGCGCCTGATCACCAAGGAGGCGGCCAAGCGTGGTGTCAAGATCGCGGTGAAGGGCGGGGTCGTCGGACTGGCCGCCACGCTCGCCGCGAGTGCCATCTGGTGCGCCACTCCCTGGGCGTGAGACCCCGTCGGACGGGTGTGACACCCGTCGGATCAGCCGCTCCGGACCGCAAACCGGCGCAGCGTCGACGGTGAGACGGTGAGTGGGTGGGCCGAGCTGGTGCCGGCCCGCCCATTCGCATGTCCTGCTCCCCACCCGGCCGTTCGCCGGCGGCGTCGCTACTCGACGTCCGACTGCACGACCTTGCGCAGCTCTTCGAGGTACTCCTGGAAGCGCTCGCGGCCGGAGGGGGAGAGGCGGACCCGCGTGACGGCGTGCCTGCGCTCGCGGAACTTCGCGATGTCCACCAGGCCGTCCTTCTCCAGAATCCCCAGCTGCCGGGACAGTTCAGAGGTAGACAGCTCCAAAGCCTCCTGCAGCTCGGAGAAGTTGACCTGCTGGACGTGGCGGAGTGCGCCCAGGATGGCCAGCCGGTTGGGCGAATGCATGACCGTCGACAGACGGGTACGCGGCTGCGGCGACACGTCAGCGCCTCCAGCGCAGGACGAGGTATGCCGCCAGCACGGCCGTCGGCACGGCTGCGGACATGAGCGAGGCCACCGAGTCGGCGGGGTTGTCCCACAGCAGCTTGAGTCCGGGGATCGCCAGGGTCGCCGGAGCAAAGAGGAAGACACCTTCCTCGACCTTGGTGTGCGGCCTCCGGCCGGGCGCCCGGAGGTGGAACCACCGCCAGCCGAGGACGAGCGCGAGCGACGCCACGAGAACGCCGACGCCGAGCAGTACGGGAATCCCCTTCGCGCTCGCCGCCGCGAGCACCGAGAAGAGCACGACCACCGACAGCACCCCGAGTGCACGCTCACCCGGTGCAGCCGCCCTCGTCAGCGTCGGCGCCTCTTCGATGACCCGCAGTTGTTCTGCGGAGTCCGGTTCCTGCCCCATGGGTGACCCTCCATCCATTCCGTTGCCCCAACAGGATTGGCATCTAGTTTCCAAAAGTGCAACTAGATGCGAATGGAGGAAGCGCGTGGATGAACCGGGGGTCGAGGGCTCCGAAGACTTCCGTCGTGGCGACCAGGACGACCGGGCGCCACACCGATTCCCCGACAATCACCATCGCCGCACCGGAATCGACTGCGCGAGGCGCACCCGCGACTTCGCCCGCACCGCCGCCGCCTGGGACACGCTGCGTTCCCGTCCTCGACTGTCGGCCCGGACCGCCGACCCGAAGGGGGTTGCGGCACCGCGGATGAGGAGCCGGCCCACCCGTGTGGAGGGCGGCCCCACGTCCGGTGCCGGCCCGTCACGAGGCCGGGGCCGCCGCCGGCGCGCGGTTCCAGCGCATCCGCGACCACGGCAGGGCCAGTTGGCCCGGGTCGGACACCTCCTGCGGCGCGAGGTCCGCGATCCGCGCGGCCTCGCGGTGCCGGGCGTAGACCGTGTCCACGTAGCGGTGGCCGGTGTCGGCGGCGATGAAGAGGACCGTCCGCTCGGGGGCGCGCCGGCGTTCGTGGCGGGCGGCGAGGTAGCCGGCTCCGGTCGACAGGCCCGCGAAGACCGCGTGGCGGCGCAGCAGGTCGACGCTGCCGGCCAGCGCCGTGTCGAAGGAGATCCAGTGCAGGGTCTCGTACAGCTCGTGCGAGACGTTCCCGAACGGGATGGAGCTGCCGATCCCGGCGATGATGATCTCCGGGTCGGAGACGTGTTCGGCGCCGAACGTGACGCTGCCGTACGGCTGGACGCCGACGAGCTCGACGTCGGCCGATCCCGAAGGGCTCTGGGAGCCGTCGCGCAGGTAGCGGGCGAGGGCTCCGGTGGAGGCCCCCGACCCGACCCCGCCGACGACGGTGAGTGCGTCCGCGCCCGTCGCCTCCCGGATCCGGTCGGCGATCGCGCGGTAGCCGAGGTAGTGGATGTCGTCGTGGTACTGCCGCATCCAGTGGTATTCGGGGTGTTCGGCGAGGATCTCGTGGATCCGCTCGACGCGCCGCTTCTGGTCGAGTTTCAGGTCGCTGCACGGTTCCATCTGCTCCAGCGTCGCGCCGAGTACGGCGAGCTGGGTGCGCAGCGCGTGGTCCACGGTTGTCGAGCCGACGATGTGACAGCGCATGCCGTGGCGATGACAGGCCAGGGCGAGGGCGTACGCGTAGATGCCGCTGGAGCTGTCCAGCAGGGTGTCCCCGCGGCGCACCGCACCGGTGTCGAGCAGGTGGCGTACCGCGGCGAGGGCGGAGACCACCTTCATCGTCTCAAAGCGCAGGCAGACGAGCCGGTCGTCGAGCCGTATCAGGTCCGGTCGGCCGATCGACTCCGCGATGTGCTGGTCCATTCAGCAGCTCCTTGGTGGTGGTGAACGTCGTGAAGGTCCGGGTGGCGGCGATGCCGTGGGCGTCCAGCGCGCGCAGGCAGGTGCGCACGCGGTGCCGCAGGCCAGGCGCGGCCGGGTCGAACAGCACGCCCGCCACCGCGCCGCTGTGCGCGATCTGCACACCCGCCGCCCCGACCCGCCGGGCAACGACCGTCAACGCTTCGAACTCCGGGTGGCCGAGCACCTGCTGACCCCGCCACGAGCTCGCGGTGGCCACGTCGCCGAGCAGTTGCACGTCACCAGTGGCCACGGCCCGGCGCAGCTGCCTGCGCAGTCGCTCGTAGGCCCGTACGTCTCCGTCGGCAGGCTCCTGCACGGGCAGCGACAGCGTGTCCACGGGCGCGCCCCCGCCGAGGGTGCAGCCCACCACGACCAGCGGCGGCAGGGCCGGGCCGAGGACTTCGAGGACCCGGCCCTCCCGTTGGGCGAACAGCACCGGGCGGCCGTCGAGCATCAGCGGATCGCATGCCAGCTCCGCGCGCACGGCCAGCCTGGCGACCGTGGCGGGGGCCGGCAGCAGACCGTAGGAGTCGGCGACCGCGCGCACGGCGGCGATCACGTCGCTGGTCGAGCTGCCCATGCCCAGGCCCACCGGGATGTCACCGGTGAGGTGCAACTCCCCGCCGCAGGGCCGCTCTCCGGTCCGCGCCGCGCACTCGGCGACCGCGAGGGCCGCGGCCTGCGCGGCTTTCCTGCGGTCGGCAGGTACGACGGTGAGCGCCTGCGGCGGGGTACCGGGCCTGCGGACGAAATCGGCCCGGCTGCCGGGGCCGGCCATGGGCAGGGTGACCAGGCCCGCGCAACGGCGTCCGTCGGCGTCGAGGAAGACGCCCTGGAGGATCTCGCCGTGGTGGCAGGGGGCGTGCCCGGTGCCGGTGCGCAGGCCATGGGCACCGGGTGCGGCCGGGCGGGCGGCGGGGATCATGCGCCGCCCGCCGTCCGGTAGCGGTACAGAGCCGTCTCCTCGGCGCTGAACTGGGAGAAGGGGAACGGTTCCGCGGACAGGGCGGTCACACCCGAGCCGAGGAAGGCGCGGGCGACGGCGCTGCCGGTCTGCGCGTAGACGATCAGCGGGATGCCACGGGACCGGCAGCGCTCGAGGATGGTGTCGAACGAGCCGTTGCTCAGGGTCATTCCGGTGGCGACGACGGCCTCGGCGCTCTCCAGCACCTCGTGCATGTCGTCGGTGACGGGGTCGCCCCACTGGGTGGCCTTGAGGTTGAAGTCGCAGGGCAGCGGTTCCCCGCCGCGCTCGCGGATCGCCGCGACCAGCGGGTTGACGACGCCGATGAGGCCGACCCCGGCACCCTCCTCGATGTCCAACAGGCCGGCGATGGCCGCGTCCCGGGCCCTCGCGCGGACCTCCGGGGTACCGGTGGGGAGGGTGACGGGCTCGGCGTCGCCCGCCTCGGCGGCCACGCGGTGCGGGCGGGTCTCGGAGAGGTAGGCGTCGAGGGCGGCGATCCGCAACGGGCGCGGGGCCTCGCGCAGCAGGACGTCGAGCGGGGTGCCGGAGGAGTCGCGGCAGACCGCCGGCGCGATTTCGCCGGCTTCGAAGGCACAGCTGCCGAAGGAGCCGCCGAGGCGGACCAGGACGTACTGGTTGAGGTAGGTGGTGTCGCCGCCGGCCAGCCGGGTGCCGTGGTGGATCCAGAACACGCTGGTCACGACGAGTTCGGCGGGGAGCGGTCCGTGCTCACCCGCGAGGACGGCCTCGATGAGCGCGTCGACGGTCGGGGCCTCGGTGGCGGTACCGGCGGCGGGGACGGAGATTGTACGGGTCATGGGATTCCTTCTCAAAGGGCGGGTTGGGGTGCCGGCGCCACGGCCGGGGTCCGGGTCGGGGCGCCGAGGGTCCCGCGGTAGGTGACCGCGGGGTGTCCCAGGGGGTCAGTGGTGAGTTCGGCGTCGACCTCGAAGACCTCGGCGAGCCGCTCGGCGGTCAGGACGTCGGCGGGGGTGCCGGAGGCGATCAGGTGGCCGTGGTGCAGGAGCAGCAGCCGGTCGCAGTACCGGGCGGCGAGCGTGAGGTCGTGCAGGGCGACCAGGACCGTCTGGCCGGTGCCGGTCAGCAGCTCCATCAGTTCCAACTGGTGTTTGACGTCCAGGTGGTTGGTGGGTTCGTCGAGCAGGAGCCCGTACGGCTGCTGGGCCAGCGTGCGGGCGATCTGGGCGCGCTGCCGCTCGCCGCCCGAAAGGGCCCTCCAGGAGCGGCCGGCGAGCGCGGTGAGTCCGACGCGCTCCAGCGCGGCGGCGACCACCGCCCGGTCGGTGGCGTCCGGCCCCCGCCAGCGGTCCCGGAACGGGGTCCGCCCCAGGCCCACGACGTCGGCGACCCGCAGATCGCTGTCCGCGCCCGCGTCCTGCTCGACGAAGGCGACATGACGGGCGATCCGGCGCGCGCTCCAGTCCCGCACGGACTCGCCGTCGTACCGGACCGTGCCCGCGTCGGGGGCCCGCAGGCCGCCCAGGCAGCGCAACAGGGAGGACTTTCCCGAGCCGTTGGGGCCGAGCAGGCCGACGGTCTCCCCGGGGGCGATGTCCGCGCTGACGCCGCGTACGACCGGCGTGCCCGCCACCGACCAGCTCAGTTCTTCGGCGGTGATCCTCACAGTTCCCCCCTCTTGCGCAGGACCAGGAGGAACAACGGGACGCCGAGCAGGGCGGTGATCACGCCCACGGGAACCTCGTGGGGCGCGAAGGCGATCCGCGCCAGGGCGTCCGTCCACACCAGGAACACCGCGCCCGCGAGCGCCGCGTACGGCAGGAGCACCCGGTGGGGCGGCCCGACGAGGAAGCGCACGCCGTGGGGGACGATGAGCCCGACGAAACCGATGGCGCCGACGGTGGCCACCGCCACGGCGGTCAGGGCCGCCGTGACCACGAGCAGCAGCATCCGGGTGCGCCGTACGCCGATCCCGAGGGACGCGGCGGTGTCGGTGCCGAAGGCAAGCCCGTCGAGGGCGTTCGAGCAGAGCCACGCGGTCAGCAGTCCCAGCGGGGTGACGACCGCACAGACCACGACCGTGTCCCAGCGGGCCGGGGCCATCGAGCCCAGCAGCCAGTGGGTGACGGCCCGCGTGGTGTCCGCGTCCGCCGAGGCCATGAGGACGAGGGAGGTCACGGCGGTGAAGAGCTGGCCGACGACGACGCCGGTGAGGACGATGCGGGCAGAGTCCAGACCGGTGCGCCGCAGCAGGACCAGGAGCAATCCGAAGGAGAGCAGCGCGCCGACGAGCGCGCCGCCGGTGACCCCGAGCGCGCTCGCGCCCACCCCGAGTACGACCACGGTGACGGCTCCCGTCGACGCGCCCGAGGAGACGCCGAGCAGGTAGGGGTCGGCGAGGGCGTTGCGGGTGACCGCCTGGAGCACCGCGCCGCACACGGCGAGCGCGGCGCCGACGAGGGCGGCCAGCAGCACGCGCGGCAGCCGCAGGTCCCAGACGAGGGAGTCCACCAGCGGGGGCAACGGCTCCACGTCGAGCCCGAGATGGGCGCCGAGAACGCGGGCGAGGCCGCTCCAGCCCACGTCGGCGGTGCCGATGCGCACGGCCGCCGTCACCGACCCCGCCAGGGTGCCGGCGGCGAGGAGGAAGAAGACCGCCTGGGCCGCCGCGGTCCGGCCGGTTCGGCTGGTTCGGCTGGTTCGGCTGGTTCGGCCGGGCTGCCCGGCCGGACCGGCCGTCATGGGCCGAGTCACCACCCGCCCGCGGGCCGCCGGCAGCAGGAGATCCGCCGGCCCCCTCCGGGTGTCCGGGTCAGCGGACATGGCCGAGGTCCTTCATGCCGTTCGCCAGCAGCCCCAGGGCGTGGACGGAGCGCACGGAGGGGTCCAGCTCGATGCCCGGCACTTCGAGGATCTTGTTGTCGCGGACCGCGGCGAGCTTGGAGATCACCGGGTGCCGGGTCATCGTGGCGCGCTTCTCGGCGGCGCTGTCGCCGGGCCGGCCGCGCTCCGACAGATCGCCGATCACGATGAAGTCCGGGTCGCGCTCGGCGACTTCCTCCCAGGAGACCTCCGGCCAGTCCTCGTTCACGTCGTCGAAGGCGTTCTTCGCGCCGACGATCCGGCTCATCTCACTGGGCAGACCGGTCCTGCCCGCCACGTACGGCATGCCGTTGAAGACGGAGTAGAGGTAGACCACGGTCGGCCGGTCCGCGCCCCGGGGAACCTCGGAGGCGTTCTCCCCGGCCTTGGCGACCGCCGCGCGCTGGTCGGCCGCGAGCTTGCCGGCCCGCTTCTCGGCGCCGAAGACCTTGCCCAGGTTCTCGTAGTCGGAGAAGAGCAGCTCGAAGGAGGTCTTGCCGGCCGGGTTGTGCTGTGGGCAGTCGACGGCGCTGACGAAGGTGGGGACTTCGAGGGCGTCCAGCTCTTCGCGGGTGCCGGCCCGGTCCTTGGTGAACAGGTCCGTGGAACCGGCGACGACGAAGTCGGGGGTGGCGGCACGCAGTTGTTCACCGGTCGCGATCTTCGGTGCGACGACCGGGACCTCGGCGTAGGCGGCCTCGTACCTGGCGGGGATCTTCGTCTTGAGGTTGGCGGTTCCCGCCATCCGGTCCTGGAGTCCGAGTTCGAGCAGGATCTCGGTCGAGGTCTGGTCCAGGGCGATGGTCCGCTCCGGCGGCTCGGCGAAGGACACCTGGCGGCCGCAGCTGGTGACGGAGGCCGCGGCCGGCTCGGCCTCCGTCCTGGAGCCGTCGCCGACTGCCGTGGAGCAGCCCGCCGTGGCGAGGGCGAGGGTCAGGGCGATGCCGAGGTGGGTGGGGTGACGCATGGGTTCTCCGGTCTGGGAGGGAAGGGCGTGGGTGTTGTCGTGCACCGGGCGGGAGTGCCGCGCTCGAAGGGTACTGTAATGGTATTCATTTTCATTAACACCCTCGGGGCGGTTCACCGAGCCGCCACCCCCGCCTCCAAGGAGCACCCGCACCGTGGCCACCACACCCGCGCCCACAGCGGCCAAGTCCGCTACCCCGCCCCCGCGTTCGGTCCTCCGCGACGCCGTGTTCCTCCGCCTGTGGGCGGGCACCACCGCCTCCGGACTTGCGACGTGGGCCCTGCCCTTCGTCCTCGGGCTCGCCGTACTGCACCGCGACCTCGGCGCGGCCGGTCTCGGGCTGGTCCTCGCCGCACGCACCGGCGGCTTCCTCGCGGCCGTCGCCGTCGGCGGCGTGCTGGCCGACCGGCACTCGCGCCGCGCGGTCGTGCTCTGGTCGGGCCTCGCGGCGGCCGTCGCCGCGCCTCTCCTCGCCGCCGGTCTCGGCCGCTCACTCGTGCTGATGACGGCGGCCGCCGCCCTCGCGGGCGCCGGACAGGGCGCCTGCCGCCCGGCGTTCCAGGCGCTCACGGCCGAGACCGTCGACCCCGGGCGCCGTCAGCAGGCCAACGCCGCCATGACCATGGCCGTACGCGGCTCCACACTCGCCGGACCCACCCTGACCGCCCTGCTCGCCGCCTTCCTCGACACCGGGACGCTGCTGCTCGGCATCGGGCTGCTCTGGCTGGTCGCCGCGCTCGTCCCGGGCAAGGGGGCCGCCGCGGAACCGGCCGCCGAGACCGGGCCCGCGCCGCGCGCCGGCTTCCGCGCCGAGTTCCTGGAGGGCATACGCGAGGCGCGCCGCCACCCCTGGTTCCTGGCCGGACTCGCCGCTCTGGTCGCGGTCATCGCCCTCGGATACTCGGCCACCAGCGTCGCGCTGCCCCTGATCAGCCGGGACCGCTACGACACCGAGTGGGTGCTGGCCGCGGCCATGACCGCGTACACCGTGGGCGCGCTCGGAGGGGCCCTGGTCATCGGCCGTTGGCGGCCGCGCTCCCAGGGCTGGGCCGCCTTCGCGGGTCTGGCCGCGTACGGCGTCGCGCCGCTGAGCCTGATGCTGCCCGTACACCCGGTCGTGGTCGTCGCCGCGTACGCCGTCGCCGGTATCGGGATCGAGCTGTTCAACGTGCCGTGGTTCACGGCCACTCAGCGCGAGGTCGCCCCGGACAAGCTGGCCCGCGTCTCCTCGCTGGACTTCCTGGTGTCCTACGGCCTGGCGCCGGTCGGCCTCGCCCTGATCGCCCCGGCGATCGCCGCGTTCGGGGTCACGGCCGTTCTCGCCGTGTGCGCCGCCGCCTGCTTCCTCGTCCCGGCCGCGGCGGCGCTGGTACCGACCGCGCGCCACTTCGGGCGGAGCGCGCGGGCGAGGACGGAATGACGGGGCGGCGAGGCCCCGGCCGGTGGTGAAGGACCGCCGCCTCCCGGCACGGGATCATGGAGAGCGGCCCGCCCGGCTCTCCGACGGCGTCGGTAGCTGGGCCGCCCAGCACTCGGAGGCGGCTTCCCGACCGGGCGAACGGCCTGGTCGGGAAGATGGCTCCCTGTTGATGACCCATCAGAAGGTGCGCAGAGCGTGCGTCAGATATGGGTCAGAAGTCGCATGAAACGCACAGGCGACAAAACCGCAGGTCAGGCGCCCTTCTCCGCAGGCTCCAGAATCGCGACGCACTCCACGTGATGCGTCACGCGAAACAGGTCCACAGAAAACATGTCGAAGGAAACCACAGGCCAGGGGCGTGCACGACGCATATCGGACTCAAGATCGATGTGCATCGTGCGCGCTACGTGCGACTTCTCGACGCACGCTGCGCTCCTACTCAAGGCCCCGCGGCCGCCGCCGAGAGGGCCTCGCCGTATAGCATTCGAAATGCCATACTCGTGTCATGGCTGACGACGACACCGACTTCCCTCCCGGCGACGGCCCCAGCAGCGGCATCTCCGTCTCCCTGACCGCCGGCACCCTGCAAGCGATCCGTGAGCGGGTCGGTAAGCGGGGCGTCTCTGCATATCTGGAGAAGGCCGCGCAGCGGCAGATCGAGCGCGACAACCTGGACGAGCTGATCGCCGACTTCGACCAGGCCAACGGCCCCGCCGACCCGGAGGCTGTCGCTGCCAAGCGGGCCAAGCTCACCGGCAGCCCCGCTTCCGATGCCGGGGCGGCCGCGTGAGCGGCGCCCTGATCCTGGACAGCGAGGGCCTGGCCAAGGCCGTACAGCGTGACCGCGAGGTCCACGAGTGGCTCACCGCCGCCCGCGACGCCGACCTTCCGGTGATCACCTCGGCCGCGGTCCTTGTCGAAGTGATCCACCCCCGAATCAATGACGCTGCGCTGAAGTGGACGCTGTCCCGTCTGCGCGTTGAGCCTGTCACCCAGGCCCTCGCCCAGTCCGCCGCCACCCTGCTGCGCGCGGCCGGCCTGCACGGCCATAAGTACGCTATCGACGCCATGCTCTGCGCCACCGCCCTCGCCCAGCCCGGCCGCGTCACCATCCTGACGTCCGACGTCGAGGACATCACCATGCTCACCACCGACCACCCACGCGTGACTGCCGAGAAAATCTGACGCGTGACGCCGCGCCAGGCCCACATCAGGGCGCCGCGATCGTGGCGCCAAGCCGTATGGTCGCAGGGGGGCTGCCGACCGTGACGAGTCGCTGGTTCCGACGTCCGTCGATCTCTTGCACAGCAGCCCCTGAACACGGCTCCGCCCCAGCCACCGTGTGCGGCACTACGGACGGTGACGTCTACGAGACAGCCTCACACCCAATCCCCCTGTTTGGCGCGTTCTCGCCCTGGCAGGATGGCGCCGCCCGAGCGATGGCGGACGAGGAAACCGGTGCGAATCCGGCGCGGTCCCGCCACTGTGACTGGGGAGCGACTTCCATGCTTGGCCACTGCCCTCGGGCGGGAAGGCCGGGAGGAGCGGCGATCCAGAAGCCAGGAGACTCACGCCATCGCGAACTCGCCGACACCGGGGCGGATTTCCCCGGAGGAGAGTGGTGACATCCCTGCCATGTCCGCAGTCCTCGACCACAGCCGCACCCCCGTCCATGGGGCCCTCGCCGACGCCCCCGTCGCCAAGCCTCCTGCCGCCTGGCTCCCCACCGTCCTCGCCGCCGGCGCGTGCGTGGTGCTGTGGGCCGGGGCCGTCTGGGCGGCCGGGCACGTCACCGTCGACCCGGTCCTCCACACCGTCGCCCTCTTCGGGCATCTCGCTGCCCTCGTCGTCGGCTTCGGGGCCGTACTCGTCATCGACTACCACGGCCTGCTGTGTCTGACCGGGCGCCGCGCACTGCCGGAGGTGCTCGATCTCGCCGCGAGTCTGCATCCGCCGGTGTGGGCGGGCACGGCCGAGCTTGTCGTCACCGGCGTGTTCCTGGGCCCCGACCTCGATTCCCCTCTCACGCGGTGAAGCAGTGACCAGCAAAGCCCAGTTCGACGCGGTGATGTCGGCCCAGAACCGGAACAGGCCGCACGGCAGCTGGGGCAAGCGGCGCAAACCGCGGAGAGCGTAGGCTCCAGCAGCCCGAGGCTACAGTAGGTGAGCCCGTTGAGTGGCATAGCAAATCCGTGCAGAGAGGGGCAGCGGGGAATGAGTGTGGTGGAGAGCTGGTCCCGCGTAATGAATCTCCTCCGGGAGCATGCTCCGGCCGATCACGCGGACCTGCCCGGCCCGGCCCCGGAGCGGATACTCGCGGCCGCCGAGGAGCGCATGTGTGTCTCATTGCCTCAGGAACTGCGGGCGTGGCTGCTGCAGAACAACCTGGATCTTCCCGAGGACGATGTGGACGACGACGTGGCCTGCTGCGGTTACGCCGGGTTCCCGGACGAGGGGAGCTTCTTTCTGGGCATCCGGGCGATGGAGAAGCTCTACGCGAACCACCCCTTGTCCGGTGGGGGCGAATGGCGCGAGGAGTGGATCCCGTTCCTCTCGGATCAGGACGGCTGGATGGGGCAGTTCATCGATGCGACGGACGGACGTATCGGCAGATGGTTCGTGGGTGAGCCCACGATCACCGGCGAGTACGCGTCATTGGCCCACTACTTCGACTCCGTGGCGGAGATGCTGACGAGGATCGGCGCGGGGGACTATCCGGTCTGTTCCGTTGTCGATGGGCGACTTGTCTGGTCGTGAGGCCGCGATGCCGTGAAACAGAAGTGCCCCCCGGAACCGAAGAACGGCCGGGGGGCACTTCTCATGGTCCGGTTACGGAGTGGGTGCGGTGAATCCGTCGAGGTCGAGCCAGTAGTCGTCGTCCTCCATCAAGCGCTGTTCCTTGATGAAGTCGCCGAACGGCCGCATCGACTGGGTGTTCTGCCAGTTCGACATCGAGGACCGACCGCACGGCTCCTTCCACGTCGGTGCAGGGGCATCCGGGCGGAGATGGAGCGTCATGGTGTCGTCGGCGTTGCGCCGGAGGTACGTCTGCACACACTCCTTGCCGCTGTAGGCGACGGGGTTGGGGCCCGCGGAGTTTCCGGCGCTCTGGGCCGCGTTGGCGAAGACGAACTCGTCACAGCTCTTCGAGTCGGTCCGTGGCTCGCCTGCCTCCAGGCTCCACATGTCGCTGAAGTCACCGGTGCCACTGTAGGTCTTCCACTGCCTGGCGCAGATGAGCTGACGGTTGCGGTCCGACTGGATCTTGCCGGAACCGTCGACGGACATCTTGTTGCCCAGGTAGGTCAGCGGCTTGCCGCTGCTGCGCTGGCCCCACTTGATGTTGGTCTTGCGCCACATCATGTCGATGTGGGCCGCGGCCCCGGGGAACTTCTGCGAGTTCATGACGTAGGTCGGCTTGTAGCCGGAGAACACACAGCCGGTACCCGCGCTGGAGACCTCGGAGTCGCAGCGGATGTCCAGCTTGGCGCTCTCGAATTCGGACGGATTCACGACCGAAGTGCTGTTGACCTTACCGCCGAGAGACAAGTACGGGGTGATCGTGCTCTTGGTGGTGCCGCTGGGCGTCCACTTGAACCGCGTAGTGACGGTCCGCAGGAGCGTGTCGCCCTTGGCAAAGGTCTTCGACCCGTTCCAGTCGACGCTGGTGACGTCGCAGTAACCGCGGCACTTGGCCGCGTAGTCGAAGGTGGCGGTGTTCACCGTACCGTCCATCGACTTCAGCCGGATCGTGGTGACCTGCGAGAACTCGGCACTCTTCGGGTCGAGGTAGTACGTGATGTAGAGGTCGAAAGCCGCGCTTCCGACCGGGACGGTGTTCGAGTACTCCGTCATCGCGTAGTCGCTGTGGATACAGGCGGTGGTGCGCTTGCGGCTGAGGGAGTGGTTGACCGTCGAGCATGACGCGGTGCTCGTGGCGGCCATCGCCATCGGCGCCGCCGTGGCAGTGGTTGCCGAGGAGCTGCCGGCCGCGGAGAAGAGGCCGTCGGTGATGTCCTCGTCCGGCTCGACCGGCGCCGGATCCGGAGCGGTCAGGTTGGCCGTCATGTTGCCGGTCAGCTTCAAGCCGTTGTACGTGCCCGGGACGAACGCCACCGCGTCGAAGGCGATGTCAGCCGACCCGTTGCCGCCGTTGAAGTTGTCGAGCCGCACCTCGGGAATCTGGTCACCGAATTCATAGGCGCCCAGGTCCACCCACTTGTTGGCCTGGTTCGCCGTCTGCGAGATCGCCGCCTCCTCTTCCCCTTCGGGCGTCTGGATCCGGTACACGGCGTTGGAGGTCTGCGCCCCGTGGTCGGGTATGTGCGCGAAGATCTTCGCCTGGCGGGTCGTGTTGGTCAGCGGAGCGTTCAGCTTCCAGGTGCCGGTGACCTTCATCCGGTTCGCGTTGGCCGGGTAGGACTCCGGCGAGCGGGTGTGCGTGAACCAGAAGTGATTGCCGTAACCCGCGCCGATCTGGTGCGTATCGATCTTGCCCGGGTACGTGGTGACGGTGGTCGGGTTGTCCGTCCCGTCATGGGTGAGATCCATCTGGGTGTCCCACGGCACGTACGTGAAGTTGAACGTGCCGCTGGATTTCACCGCCCCGCATCCGCGCTTGGCGTCCACGCCGGCGGGTATGGTCCCGTTCGCCAGATCGTCGACCACCAGGGCGTTGGCTGGCAGAGGCGTGGTGGCGCAGTTCGGCGGGTAGGAGCCGGCATCCGGCTGCTCGCCGTAGGACGTCGTGAAGCGGTGCACACCGTTGCCGCACTTGGCCCCCGTGTTGCAGTTCTTCCACTGCGCTTCGGTGACTGACTGGTTCCACCAGCAGTGCAGCCAGTGCTGGTTGGTGTCGCTGTTGCCCGCGTCCAGGGTGCAGGCACCCAGGCCCGGGTCGTTGGAGTCGTTGTCGCCGATCTTGGCCGGGTTGCAGTTGTTCGACGCGTTGCAGAACAGGTCGACCGGAGGCTTGGCGCTCGCGCGGTCCGCGTTGGTGGTCCACCATGCGGGGCGATAGCCCGCCTGGAAGTCACCCGGAGCGAACATCGCTGAGATCGGGCGCGCCGCCCAGCCGATCACCTTCTCCTGGTACGGCCAGTCCTGCGGGTGCGCGGCGTGGCTGTAGTCGTCCTTGGAGGAGTCGGTGGCGTGCTGCAGGAACGGCACCCGGTTGGCCTTCCACAGCGGGTTGGCCGGGTTGTTCGTCCAGCCCACGCCCGAGTGCCCGGCGGAGTCGGCGGTGTCGTAGAAGCCGGAGTTGTACGCCCACAGGGCGAAGAACCAGTTCTCGATCCACTTGGGGTGGCCGCCGTTGATCTTCATGCCGGCGTTGTACGTCAGGTTCCACTTCTCCGACAGGATCCGCACGCCGGCCGCGACGTTCGCGGTGTAGTCCAACGCGACCGCTTCCTGGGCGACCGTGGACAGGGCGGTCTCGCCCGGCTTGGTCTTGCCCGCCAGGCGCATGCCGTCGGTGGCCTGGGTGATGCCGTAACCGCAGTCGGCATCGGCCCAGTTGATACGCCACGGGTCGAGCTGCTCGCCGGAGGCGGCGTAGTCGACGCCGTAGTAGTTGCCGATCAGCGAGTTGGAGGTGACACCGGGCACGGCGAAGCGGGTGGCCTGCCACATGTTGGATTCCTGCGCGGTGATGCCCAGCATCACCTGTGCGGGAATGTGCCACTTGTCGGTGACGTCGGGGTCCTCGTTGTCGAGCTTGCCGTTGGGGTCACCCGCGAGGACGGTCGGCGGGAACAGGCCCTGGGGCTGGTAGCCGCCGGCGATGCCGGTGTTCTTCCAGTTGCTGTCGCGGTAGAAGTTCAGCTCACCGACGACGGCCTGGTCCACGGCCCATTCGACCTGGCGCGGTGTGGGCTGGAACGCCTGCTTCTTCACGTCGTTGCGGGCCACCGAGCAGTACCGTTCCCCGCTGTCTTCGCTGGGGTTGTCGGCCTGTGCGGTCAGGGCCTGGGTGCGCACGGTCTGCGTGGACAGGCCGTCTGTGCTCTTCTTGCCCATGTCCGGGCCGGAGTCGACCGGGCCGCCGGTGGGTAGAGCGGGGGACAGGGCGTGCCCCTGTGCCTCGTCGCCCACGCGGTGCGCGCCGGGGCGCAGGTCGAGGGTTACGGACTTGCCCGAGTCCAGCATGCGCAGGGCCGTACGGGCGGGGCGCGGCTTGGCGGCGTCCTCCGGGTTGACCAGGGTGCTCTTCCCATCGGACCAGGTGGTGGTCAGGACCGCCTGGGCGTGGCTGGAGATCGCCGCGCCCTTGGGGAGCTTGCCAGGGTTGTGCACCCGCTTGGTCAGGGCCTTGGACGTGGCGTCACCGGTGACGAACACCTCGCCGCGTGCCGAGCGGGTCAGGTCCCAGGCGTGCAGCCCGCCGGAGGCGACGGTGACGGGCTCGGTCTTCTTGCCCTGCCTCACCTTCGTACGGCCCAGGTGCTTGGCCCAGGCAGCCGGCTTGTCGGACGCCTTCTTGTCCAACTCGCGGTCAATGAAGGTGATACCGCCGTCGGCGTCGGCGGTGATCTGGAACGGCACCGTGGTGGTGGACGCCAGGGTCTTCTCGGCCGTGCCGTTGATCCGTACCAGCTTGTTGCCGTGGGCGGCGACGATGCCCGCGTCGGTGGGGATCGCCGAGGTGATCTGGCCGGCGAGCGTGACCGGCTTCGACTCCTTGCCGGTGGCCGCGTCGACGGTGATCAGACGGGTCTGCTGCTTGTCGTCACCGTCATGGGTGAGCTGGGTGAACACCGCCTGATCGCCCTGGCCGCAGCCGGGCGAGAAGTAGGCGAGCGACGACTGGAAGGGCAGCTTGGTGACCTCACCCGAGGTCAGGTCGACCACTGCGGTGAAGGCACCGCGCACCATCAGCTCGGGCTTGTTGGTGAACATCCGCGGCGCGTACGAGACGGCCGCGTACTTGCCGGACTCGGTGACGCAGTGGTTGCCGATCCAGGTGTCCGAGGCGAAACCGTCCTCGAACAGACTGGCCACCGTGTGGAGTTGGTAGCCGTCCTTCTCCTTGCCCGCAAGGAGGTGGAAGCCGGTGCCGTCACCGGTCGCGGTGACCGCGGTGTCCGCGGATTTCTCGTAGCCCTTGCCGAGCAGGCCGGCGCGGTCCTTCGCGGGGATCGCGGAGGGCTCCAGGGAGAGCTTCTTCTTCTGCTGGGTGGTGTCGCTCCACCCCTGCGCCGCGCCCTTGGGCGGCTTTAGTTCCTCGGCCTGCGCGGGCAGGCTCAGCGGTATCGCCAGCGCCGTGGTCACCGCAAGGGTGATCGGCACGCGCAGACGGATACGTATCTGTCTCAACTGTGTTCCTTCTCTGGTTACTTGACTGCCTTCGCGGCCGCAAGGACCTCGCCCATGCGCTTCTTGATGGCGGCAAGCTGGTCCTTGTTCTCCTCGATCAGCCGCTTCTGGACGGCCGACTCCTCCTTGAACCAGACCTCGATCAGACGGGTCTGCTCCTTGCAGTCGATGTCGTCCAGCGCGAGCTCGATCGCGTTCTTGGTGGTGCCGTCGCCGTCGGCGTAGCCCTGCTCCATCGCCCGGTACGGATCGGCGGCCTTGCGGCCCTTGTCCTTCATGCAGGCCGACCAGCTCTTGAGAGCCTTCTCGACCGGCTTCAGCGGCCGGGACTCGGAGAGGCTTGTCGAGGCGAGCCCGGAGACAAAGCCCGCATCCTCCTCGTTCACCTTGAGCTGCCGCTTCGACCAGCCGGCGCAGCCGCCCTCGTGCAGCTTCTTTCCGTTGTGCTCGGCGCGCGCGGGCTCCGGGACCCCGCCGAAATGGCCGTCGCTGTCCTTGGCGCCCTTGGGCGGGGCGAACTCGGTCTTCTTCCGCCCGGTCAGGACCTCCACCTCGATGCCTGAAAGCCCCTCCTCGACGGATTCGAGGCTCAGGGTCAGCTCCTTCGGCAGCCCGTACCCGTACTTCTGTGCCTGTGCGCGGTCACTGAGGCCGTAACGCCGCTCGATCGAGACGGCGTTGCTGTGGGGCGGCGGGTTCGCGCCGGGACGCGGCAGATCGACGGTCAGCCCGTACTCAGACATGCACCGCGTCTGCAGGGTGCGCAGCGCGGTGTCGACGGCGACCTGATCCGCGTAGGAGGGCAGGTAGGACTCAAGCGGCAGCTCCAGGCCCTTGACCAGTCCGGAAGTGGGCACCTCCGCAGGCCAGTTGGCTTGGTCGATCGGGGCCTTGTCCTTCGCCGAGTCGGAGGCCGATCCGGACGAGGAGCAGGCACCGAGCGAGATTGCCGCGAGCATGACAGTGGTGGCGACGGTCGTTCGCCTGAGGACGTGCATGGGTTTTCCTTCTCTACGTGACGTGAGGTGGTCCACGTGCGTGGCGCATGCCGGCCGCGCTCCTTACGCTCAGCGGCGCAGCGCCTCTACCGGCGTGATGCGGGAAGCTCTCCAAGCCGGATACAGGCCGGCCAGCAGACCAGTGGCCAGGCCGATGGCGGGCGCGGTTGTCACCGTCATGGAATGGATGACGGGCGTCCAGTCCCGGGCGATCGCGACTCCAACAACAGTCAGCGTGCCAAGGGAGGTACCAACGAGGCCACCCAGGGCCCCCAAGGTCGCGGATTCCGTGAGGAACTGAGTGGTGATGTGCCGACCGCGCGCTCCCAGCGCACGCCGCAGCCCGATCTCACTCGTGCGTTCCAGCACTGCCACGAGTGTGGTATTGGCGATACCGACGGCTCCAATGAAGAGGCAGATCGCCGCAAGGAGGAGAAAGAGCTGGTCGAGGTCCCCCGTGACCTTGCCCCGCAGGCTTTTCGGATCCGGCGGGGGGATGGCCTTGAAGTACTGGGGATGAGCGGGGTCGAGCGCCATCGGGGATTCCTGGGCCACCTGGGTCGCTGCTCCCAGACGGGTCGACACCAGCATTTTGGCGCCATCTTTGGGAGTACCCCATATGTGCTGTGCCGTTGAGCGCGGGACGACAACAGACAGGAGAAGATCTGCCTTGCGTTCCACATCACCGATCACACCGATCACGGTGAACGCCTCGTCGCCGATGAAGACCGCCGGCTGAGTCTCGACGGTTGAGATACCGAGCTGGGCAGCCACCCCTGACCCAACAACTGCCACACGCTGGCGGGTTCTGTCGTGCCAGACATCAAAATTCCTGCCCTGGACAATCGAGGGACCGGCGGCATCGAGGACACCTGAGGAGGCGGCAACGACTTGGATGTCCTCCCCACCGCGTGAGACTCCGACGGGTGCCGAACGCACGGAGTTGCCGTCCTGCAACTGAACGGGCCAGTACACACCGGCATGTTCCACGCCGTTGAGGCGCTCTACCTGCTGCTCCCCATCAGCTGGGAATGCGAGATCCACAAACTCGTTGTGGTCTTTTGCAACGTCCTCGATGGTCACTTCCGTCGCGCTCAGGGCGCTGAAACGCTCGTCGATCTGCGACGAGGCTGTTGATGTCAATCCCAGGACGGCCACGAAGGTGCCCACTCCCAGAACCGTCCCCACGGACGTGAGCAATGAGCGTGCGGGACGCTGCAGCATGCCGGCACTCGACTCCGCCAGCACGTCTCGTACAGAGAATCGCGTAACGGGTATGGACCGAGCGTTGTGGCGACCTCGGCGCAGTCGCACCATTGGCATGAGTCTGCGCCTCACCTCCTTACCTCTTCCGTGAGTCGTCCGTCGCGGATAGTGATCGTTCGTTCGCCTTGCTGGGCCACTGCCAGATCGTGCGTAATGACAAGAATGGTCATGCCAGCCCCGTGCAAAACGTGCAGCAACTCCAGAATGGAGGCGGCAGTTGAGGTATCGAGATTGCCGGTTGGTTCATCGCACAGAAGTAGAGATGGGCGCCCAACCATCGCGCGGGCGATGGCCACCCGCTGACGCTCACCGCCCGACAGAGTGGATGGCACAGCATCGACACGGTGCTCCAGGCCAACGCGAACGAGTGTTTCCCTGGCCTTCCTCATCCGTTCCTTGTGGCTGATGCTTCGGTAGACGAGAGCCAAAGCCACGTTCTCCAACGCTGTGCGGTGCGGCAGGAGATGGAAGGACTGGAAGACGAATCCGATGCGGTGGCCCCTCAGGGCGGTTCGGTCCGTGTCCCCCAGTCCAGCCGTGTCGTGGCCGTCGAGGAGATAGGTGCCGTGCGTGGGGATGTCGAGCAGGCCAATGATATTGAGCAGCGTGGATTTACCCGCGCCTGAGGGGCCAACCACCGTGACGAACTCTCCCCGCTGGACCACCAGGTCGCACGGTCGCAACGCCACGACCGGTGGGGGCCCAACGTATGTCAGACCAGCACCCCGGAGTTCGATCACGGGCGTCTCGGTCGGCTCATGGATCGTCACAGGGGCTGCCCTTGACGCATGGCAGAATTCCGAATACCGACGATGACTCGCTCGCCTTCGGCCAGTCGATGCCCCGACTGCGGACGGACCTCCACGTAGCCATCTCCAGTGGTGCCGGTAGTGACTGGGACCTTCCGCTCCGCCCCGGCTTCTGACAACACGGTCACAGAGGTTTGGCCGTCAACGCCTGCGGTAATAGCTGAAACCGGCACTACAAGCGCCTTCCCCTTGGTGGAGGCTGCCTGCACCGTGAGCCTGACATCCTGTCCGGCTAGTTCCGGGGGGAGCTCCTTTGTCGGCTTGACGACCAACAGGTACCCGTTGGGGGTGGACGGACCGTCCGGACGTCCATCGGCCGTGACGGACTGCTCCTGTTGGATGGTCTCCGATACCGATGTGACTGTTGCGGGCGCGGTTGTGCCAGTGACTTCAGACAGAATCTGCACCTGTTGCCCCGGTCGCACCAGGCCCTTCTGATGCTGTTGAAGGTAGCCGTTCACCACCAGAGCTCCGGCCGAAACGGTGAGAATCTTGCCGGAAACGACACTGCCCACCTTGGCGGTCAGGCTGTCGACCCGGGCCGGGAACCCGGAGAGGAGGACGACCTCGGAAGCGGGGAGCATCGGGCCGGCCTTGGCCTTGCTCTCGGCGAGTCGTTCACGTGCCTTGCGTAGGTCTTCGCGGGCGCGCTCGACGTTCGTACTCGTCGGGATGGCTTCCTTGGGTGACTCCTTCTGAACGTGTGCATCCTGAGGTGTGGCCTGGGCGTCCTCCAGGGCGCGTTCCGCCTCTGTGACGGCCGTCTCCGCGGTCTCGACCTCGTCGGCACCTTCCGCCCTTGCCGGCAAGGGGTCATAGCCGATGTGGGAGTAGAACCCCGTTAGCGCGGCCTTGGTGCCAACCCCGAAGTGGCCCTTACGGTCTGTGCCGACGCTATGCCCAACCTGGCGGAGGGCCGTCTGCAGCTGCGCGACGTCGTCCCCGTCCATATCGGGTTTGAGATCTCTGTAAATCGGCAGTCGTCCCTGCAGGACAAAGACAGGGCGCCCCGACACTTCCGCCAGTACCTGGCCTGCTGTGAGCTGAGTGCCGGCAGCGGCCAACAGCTTGGTGACGACGGGAGCGGACCCTTCCGAAGTGCCTCCTGTCGGAGCGACGTCTATTGATTGTTCAGCGGTCACGGTGCCGCGGAGGATCACTGAGTCGGCGAGCACTCTGTACTCCACACCAGCCGTGATGACGCTGGGCGGCGGAGCCGCTGAATCCAGTGCGGCCTGGGCCGGTGACTTGACCATCCGTGCAGCCGCCAGCCCTGCGCCGGACGCGAGGACTGCTCCGGCAGCGACTATCACAATCCACCGGCGTCGGCGCATGACTCCCACAGTCCGAACCCCCTGCTCGCTTTCAGCCACGAGCCCTCCCGTCCATACGTCCGCTACCAGTCGCAAACGCTGTTTCACTTACTTGTACTAATTACGCTCAGTTCCCCGAGAGCCCGGCTACAGCGCCCTGGTGTAGATCAACTGGCGCCTGGGCGATGACCGCTCCGTGGGTCAGACACGTGGCTCGAGTCGAGGACTTCGCGGGACTACTGGCGCAGTGGGCTTCCGTGTAGCCACGCTCGGCAGCAAGCACCTTGTTCGCCACCGATCGCAACGTGCGATATCCCGTGCCGGACTTGGTCAGGTCAGCGGCAGTCCGCGCGACGCGTCCGTTTCCGCGACCGCTTCTGCACAACTGCTCGTGAAAAGACTCGAGGACGAGGACGAACACGGCGAGTTCGTGCCCTCCCCGAATCTGCCGCGCAGGTCGTTCACCACGGCGACCAGGGTTCCGTGGACGTCCCCCGCGTCCACGTGAGGATCTGCCGAGGCGGCGACTCAGGCTCCACCCCTGTGCTCTGTGAGGCACGGGCTGTTGCGCCCTCCCCCGGGTTGGTCTCGCCGGATGGTGGCCGAACATGCGGCGACTGCGCAGAGGACGACCGCTGTGATGGCGGTAGCCGCGCGCCTCATCGGCGATCACCTGACAGAACAGCTGAGGCGTTCCTCAGCGAGCGGTCAGTCTCACGCCGCCCCTCTTCGAGGATCTCTTCCTTCTTCCCGATCATCGCTTTCTGTATCGCCGACTCGACAGAGTTCCACACGCCAATGAGGTTGCTTTCGTACTTACACTGAACGTCGGCCTGGGCAGTGGCCTTCTCTCGCGGTGTCGCAGATCCAACTCCCATCGTTTTGAGTGGATCGAGCGGAGACTTGAAATCATATCCATGCTTTTGCATGCACTGGGACCATCGGGCCAATACCGCCTTGACCTTTTCATCACTCAGCGACACGCTGAAGCTGGCCATGTTGATTTCATTCGCGGCGCGATTTGAAAGGCCGTTTCCGATTTTACGCTTAGCTTCTCCGGTGCACCCCCCCTCAGGTATCTTCTGCCCGTTCACCTCGGCACCGTCCTGCACTTTGACGGTCGGGTCGGAATTCCCCAGAAAGACGCGGGTGGCGGCTTCGCTCATTGCTGCACTCGGCGCCTGCCCCGAAGAGTCCTGAATCTCGGCTGCGCCAAGCCCGTACCCGTACTTCGATGCGGCGACGGAATCCACTATCCCGTACCGCCGAGATCGGTTGGAAGCATTATCGTCAGGCGCGACTTTCTGCCCGGAAGGAGCGCTCCATGAATAGCTGAATCCGAAGCGAGCCATGCAACTCTTGGCTTCCATGCGGGAAGCCTTGAGTATCTGTTCCTTCTCCTTCTGTGAGACCAGGTACCCTTCGATCGGAAGGGCCGGTATCGCGGCAGACCTGACTTCCGGCGCGTGTGAAGGTTTCGAGTATTCAAGCGATGCTAGGTCACTTCCGTTGCCCGACGTCTTATCGCTCTGCGCGCCACCGGAGCATCCGAGCAGAGACACGGCGAGCACGAGGGTTCCTGAGAGCCTGAGTGTCGAGGCTCTGCGCTTGTGCATGAAGGCATCCGATCAAGTGGCACCAGGCCGGCCGATGACTGCTCGGCCGGCCTGGCGGGTGGGGGGGATTAACACTCGCCGCAAACTCGCGCCTGCGAGGCGTTTTCGTTCCAGGTCGCACTGAGGTTGCCGAAGTAGGTGCCCCACCCGTACGGGTCCCACTCATCCGAGGGGCCACCCCAGCCGCTGTTGAAGAACACGCGGGTGCTGGTGTCGTTGTAGTTGTAAACCGATGCGGTGTTGTTCTTTACATACGTGCCATACCCCTTCAGAGTCTCTCCCTGGGAATACCAATACTTGCCGCATCCCTGGGAGGAGCAATTCCAAGGATTGGCGTCGTAGTTGTGAACCTTGCCGAAGATTCCAACCTTGGCGCCCGAAAGGTTCTGGCCCCAGTAGAGGCAAAGCGGGAAGTTACCGTATCTCCCGCATTGATATATCTTTCCGTCGTTCGGATTGTCGCCGTACGCGGCACTGGGCGTGGCGCTCATCATGAGTGCCGCAAATACTCCAGCGAAGACAAGAGCGATCGATTTAATGCGCACTACTCAGTCCCCCTCCTAGTCATCTGAATAGGTGCCGCCCGCATTGGGTCAACCTCAAAGGCAAGCAGACGGATTACCTTGATTTCACCCAAGCCGAGGGGGAGTGTGCGCATCTGATCGATAGCTGCACGGCGAGCGTCGACGCTCGCATGAGTTGCGATACAGGCCGCATGAGCCCCCCCGGGCCTGCTGAAATCCACCTGGATCCACCCTACACTCCGGGGCGACCAATTCAAGATCCATAAAGCTGACCTGTCGTGCGATCAGGGGCATACGGGATGACTGCTGATCTTTGGCGTCGCTTTGATGGGCCCCCGACTACGGAATCCCGAACTCGCGGAAGTCTGAGACGAGTTGAGCCGCAGCAGCCGCGGACCTGTTCGAACAAGGGATGCGGCGGCACGAGGCCGCGTACGTGCTCAGGACGACGCCGCACGCAGTCAGCGGTGCGGGGCTCCGTCGTTCTCGTGCTTGGCCCGACGTAGTTGGCATGGGCCCGGTGCGGCATTCGTGATGGTTCGGTAGATGCACGCGCAGGCACAGCCTCCAGCGATCACGGAGTGTCGAGTTCGCTGATCACCACGACCGAGGACCGTGCCTGCCCGGTTCACACCCGTTGTCGCTGAGGTTGAAAGGGTGGGGTGACAGCGGACGTTGGCGGTGCTACGTCATCGTCATGAGGTATGCGGATAGCGGCGGTCTGACCGCTGCGGGGCGGGCGAAGCGTGAAGCGCTGCGTTCCGAGGCCGCGGAGATGTTCGAGCAGGGGGTGCGGCCGCCGGAGGTGGCCCGCAGTTACGGGTGTCGCGGAAGTCGGCGTACGCCTGGCACGCCGTCTGGCGGGGCGGCGGCAGGCCGGCCCTGGCCTCCAAGGAGCCCGGCGGCTTTCCGTGTCAGCTCAGCGATGCCCAGGCAGAACGCCTGCAGGCCGAGCTGGAGGCCGGCCCTGCGGCGCACGGCTGGGTGGAGGACCACAGGTGGACCCTCACGCGTGTGGCCGAGCTGATCCACCGGCTGTTCGGGCACCGGTACACCCCGCGCGGGGTGTCGTATCTGCTGCACCGGCTGGGCTGGTCACCGCAGGTCCGCGCGCACCGGGCCGTCGAGCGCGACGAGCAGGCTGTGGCCAGGTGGCGGGCGGAGCAGTGGTCGCGGGTCAGAGGTCGTTTCACTTGGTGAGTCGTCGGTAGTTGATGAGGCCGGTGCCGATGGCTGTGAAGGCGAGGAAGTGTCCTGGCTTGCGTTCGTAGCGACGGTGGAGCCGGCGGCAGCCGGCGAGCCAGGACATGGTCCGTTCGATGACCCATCGATGACGTCCGAGTCGCTGTGAGTTCTCGAAGCCCCGGCGGGCGATCCGTGGCGTGATACCGCGAGAGCGGAGCCATCGCCGCAGGTGGAGGTAGTCGTAGCCGTTGTCGCCGTGGAGCTTGTCAGGCCGCCTGCGGCGGGGACCGCGACGGCTGCGGATCGGCGGTATCGACGCGACGAGCGGCTGGAGGGCGAGACTGTCGTGGGTGTTGGCCGCGGAGATGGCGACCGCGACGGGCAGGCCGGACCGTCGGTGACGAGGTGGATCTTCGATCCGTTCTTGCCGCGGTCGATCGGATTCGGTCCGGTCAGCAGCCCCCTTTGAGGGCCCGGACACTCACCGAGTCGATGGCGAAACGCGACCAGTCCAGGTCTCCCTGCGCGCCGAGTTCGTCCAGGATGACCCGGTGGAGACGGGCCCAGACCCTGTCCTTGCTCCAGCGGGCGAAACGCCGGTAGACCGTCGGCCAGGCCGGCCCGAACAGCGGCGGGACCTGCCGCCACGTGCAGCCCGACGTGGCCACGAACACGATCGCGGCCAGACACTCGCGGTCCCCGGCCCGCTGGCGACCACCACCCTGCGGCCGCGTCACCACTGTCTCCGGCACCACCCTGCGGAACAACTCCCACAACTCATCCGGCACCAACCGCTCGGCAAGACTCGTCATGCCCAGCACAACGAGCCAAGCGGCCAAAGGAAACGACGTCTACTGTAAGGTCCCCGCCGAAGAAGCGGTAGCGAACCAGGTCGATGCTGCGCCGGTGCTCGCGCACTGCGTGAAGGTCGTAACGGGTGTAGTCGCCAGCTACGCAGATCAGCCGCGGCCCGCTCCAGAGCGCCTGGGCCGCGACGGTCACCCCGAGCCGGTCACGGACCAGGTGTTCGAACTCGGCCCGATGGTCGACGAGCCAGCTCAGGTAGAACAACCCCTGGTTGATCACTCCTGAATCCGTGCCGCGCTTGTACTCGACCACGACGGGAGCCCCGTTCGCATCGAGCCCCAGCGAGTCGATTCGGCCGGCGTGCACCCGCCCCGTGCCGTACTGGGACACCAGGAAGCGGACCCCCAGCAGCGTCTCCATGTTCGCCTCGACAAGGCGCTGCACATCCGCTTCGGCCTCAGCGAGCCGGGGCGCAAGCTCGTTCACACGCCGGTACACCGTCTGGAACAACCGCCGTCTCGACACCCCCTCTTCGTGGACGCATCCAACGTTCAGCGCCTCAGAGGTATTTCCCGACCGGAAGACAACTACGGAGTGTGTTCGATCTCCTATGGCGGTGCGTCCGGGTCGAGAGGCATCCGCTGCACGTCACGCGCAGCAGAAAGCCGCCCTTCCAGCCGGCACGGCATCCCGGCTGGAAGGGCGGCTGTCTACTGCTGACAGCACGTCAGTTCATGCGTCCAGCGTGCGTCAGACGTGCGTCACGTGCGTCAGATATGCGTCAGATATGCGTCAAGATATCGCCCGTAACGCACGTAGCGCACATAATGCACACTCGGCAAAGTCGCAGGTCAGCGGCCCTTTTCGGCAGGCTCAAGGATCGCCACGCACTCCACATGATGCGTCGCAAGAATCAGGTCTATCCAAAACAGGTGGAAGGAAACAGCAGGTCAGAGCCTTGCGGGGCTAATTCCGTGACGCGAACGGTGTGCGTTATGGGCGCTGTGTACGGAAACACGATGCGACTGTGCCGCGTTCCCCGCCCCCAACCGCCCTGAGGGCCGTCCTGCCGGGCCTACCGGACCAGGCACGGGCTGGCTTGCCAGCCCGGCCAGCTGCTCAGAAAGCCTCAAGCTCTCCGCCGTCCTACGCGGACGGACGTTCCGGTGGCGATGAGTGCGGCGAGCAGGGCGAGGGCGGCGAGCAGGGCGAACAGCCGTGGGTAGCCGCCCATCGTGGTTGCGAGGAGGGCTGCGGCGAAGGGGGCGAGGGCGGATGCAGTCATGGCGGGGGCGCTGAGGAGGCCGGAGAGTCTGCCGTAGTGCTGTGTGCCCCAGCGGTCGGTGATGGCGGTGGCCTGCAGGAGCGTGAGGTTGCCGCGGACCATGCCTGCCACCACCGCTAGGGCGATCACGAGGCCGTACGGGCCTGAGGTGAAGGCGAAGACCGCGGTGGTCGAGCCGCCGAGCGCGATGAGGACCGCCGTGCGGGCGGTCGTACCGGTGTGGCGGGTGAGCGGGGCGTAGAGGGTGCGGCCGAGGGTCTGGCCGGCGCCGCCGAGGCCGAGGGCCCAGGCAGCCTGGCTGGTGGTGTAGCCGCGTTCGATCAGGAGCGGGACAAGAGTGACGACGACGGCGTACATCGCGAACGCGGAGAGTGTGAATGCGGCCGCGAGCAGCAGGAACGGTCGGCTGCGTACGACTGTCCGGGGCGATCCGTCTGTGTGGGCCGGTGCGGGTGGGGCCGGGGGCCAGGGGGCTTTGAGGGCGAAGGCGTGCGCGGGGATGGTGATGGCGGCGAGGATCGCGGCGAGCACGAGGTAGGTGGTGCGCCAGGACAGGTGGTCGGCGAGCGCGGCGGTGAGTGGGGCGAAGACGGTGGAGGCGAGTCCGCCGGCGAGGGTGACGATGGTGAGGGCGCGGACGTGGTCGGGGGCCCACCAGCGGGTTACGGCAGCGAACGCGGGGTGGTAGAAGGTGGCGGCCATGGCGAGCCCGGCCAGGATCCAGCCGGCCAAGAACACGGGCAGGTTCGGGGCCAGGGCCACGATCACGAGACTCAGGGTGCCGACGGCCGAGCCTGCGGTCATGACCGTGCGGGGTCCGCGGTGGTCGATGATCCTGCCGACACGGATTCCGGCGACGCCGGAGACGACCAGGGCGAGCGAGAACGCTGCCATCGTGATGCCCGTGGACCAGCCGGTGTCGGCGGTGATCTGGGGGTTCAGGACGGGGAAGGCGTAGTAGACGATTCCCCAGCTGGTGATCTGCGTGGCGCAGAGCGCGGGCAGCACGGCGCGGGGCCGTGACCGGTCCCCCGTTCCGGTCACGGCCCCGCCCGTGCGGGTGTTGAGGTCGGTCATTACAGGTCAGCAGCAGCTGCCGGCGGTGACTGGTTCGCGCGCGTCGGTCTCAGCGGTGGCCGGGCTGGAGCAGCACGTGCTGCCCTGTTGCTTGGCCAGGGTGTCGGCGTCGGCTTTGACGACGTACACCTCCCACGGCTCACGGCCAGGGCCGTGGACCCAGACCTTGTCCTGAAGGGCGTAACAACAGCTGGTGTCGTTCTCCTCGGTCGTCGTCAGACCTTCGTCGCTCAGCCGCGTGGTCGCGGCCTGGACAGCCTCGGAGCTGTCGACTTCTACGCCGAGGTGATCCATGCGGGTGTCCTCGTCAGCGGCGCCTTCGATGAGGACGAGCTTGAGCGGCGGTTCCGCGAGGGCGAAGTTGGCATACCCGTCGCGGAGCTTGGCCGGCTCGGCGCCGAAGAGCTTCGTGTAGAAGGCGACGGATGCCGCCAGGTCGGGGACACGCAGGGCGAGTTGTATGCGGGACATCACGGTCCTCCTGCTGTCGGTGGGTGGGGCAGGGTCAGCAGCCGCCGGAGGCAGCCGGGGCGCCGACGCCGATCTGGAGGGTGGCCGGGGCCGCGCAGCAGCCGCCGCCGTCGGCCGCTGCTTCGGTCTGCGGCTGGTCGAAGAGGCCGGCGCCGCCGCAGACGCCGGTCTCCGGCAGGACCAGTTCGACGCGCTCGGCGGACTCGCGGTCGCCGGCGATCGCGGCGACGACGGAGCGGACCTGCTCGTAGCCGGTGAGGGCGAGGAAGGTCGGCGCGCGACCGTAGGACTTCATGCCGACCAGGTAGACGCCCTGCTCCGGGTGCGACAGCTCGTTGACGCCGTGCGGGTAGACGGTGCCGCAGGAGTGCTGGTTCGGGTCGATGAGCGGGGCCAGCTCGACGGGGGCCTGGAGGCGCTCGTCGAGGCCGAGGCGCAGCTCGTCGAGGAAGGACAGGTCGGGGCGGAACCCGGTCAGGACGATGACCTCGTCGACCGGGTCCAGGCGGCGGCCGTCCTCGGCGACCAGGACCAGTCGCTCGTCGCCGTCGCGCTCGATCACGTCCGTGCGGAAGCCGGTGACGGCATCCGCGTGGCCTTCGTCGACCGCGGCCTTGGCAGCGAGGCCGAGGGCGCCGCGGGCGGGGAGCTGGTCTGCGGTCCCGCCACCGAAGGTCGAGCCGGAGATGCCCCGGCGCAGGATCCAGGTGGCGTGCGTGCCGCGGCCGTCCTCGGCCTTCGCGAGCTCGGCGAGGGAGGCCAGGGCGGTGAAGGCGGAGGCACCGGAGCCGATGACGGCGGTGCGCTTGCCCGCGTAACGGGCCCGGACCTCAGGGTCCTTGAGGTTGGGGACGCGGTAGGAGATGCGGTCGGCCGCCGCGCGCTCGCCGAGGGCCGGGAGCCCGTCGCCGCCGGCCGGGCTGGGGACGGCCCAGGTGCCGGAGGCGTCGATGACGGCGCGGGCGAGGATCCGCTCCTCTCGGCCGTCGGTGTGCTGGATGCGGACGGTGAAGGGCTGGGTCTCGCGGTCGGCGTCGACGATCCGGTCACGTCCGACGCGGGAGACGCCGGTGACCCGCGCAGCGAGGAGCACCTTGTCCCCGAGGACGTCGGCGAGCGGCTGGAGGTACTTCTCGGCCCAGTCGCCGCCCGTCGGGTAGGTGCCCGCTTCCGGCTTGACCCAGCCGGTGGGGGCGAGGAGCTTCTCGGCGGCCGGGTCGGTCACCTCGCCCCAGGTCGAGAACAGCCGGACATGCGCCCAGTCGCGCACCGCCGCGCCCGCCTGCGCGCCCACCTCCAGGACCAGCGGCTCAAGGCCGCGGTCGACGAGGTGGGCGGCCGCGGCCAGACCTGCGGGTCCGGCCCCGATGACCACGACGGGCAGCTGCTCGGTGGCGGTGGCGTTCATGACGATTCCCCTTTTGTTTCGACGTCCGTCGATCTCTTGCGCTCTCAGCATGGCACCTGTATCGATAGACGTCAACATAGACATTCATCAATTTGGAGGCTGATCCAGTGGAGCATGTCGATGTCGCCGTCATCGGTGGCGGCCAGTCGGGCCTGGCCGCGGCGCACTGCCTCGTACAGGAAGGGCTCAAGCCCGTGGTCCTGGAGGCGTCGGGGCAGGCCGCCGGGTCGTGGCCTCGGTACTACGACAGCCTCACCCTGTTCTCGCCGGCCCGTTACAGCTCACTGCCGGGGCTGCCGTTCGGCGGCGACCCGGACCGCTATCCGCACCGAGACGAGGTGGTGGCCTACCTGCTGCGGTACGCCGAGCTCCTGGCCGCCGATCTCCGCACCGGGCAGCGCGTCTCCTCCGTGCGTGCGGACGGAGAGGGCTTCGCGCTCGACCTCGCGGACGGACGTCGACTGGGTGCGCGGGCGGTCGTCACGGCAACCGGTGGCTTCGGCCGGCCGAACCGGCCCGCCCTGCCCGGGATCGGCACCTTCACCGGGACGGTGCTGCACGTCTCGGAGTACCGCGCGCCGGAGCCGTTCGCGGGGCAACGGGTCGTGGTCGTCGGCGCGGGCAACTCCGCAGTACAGGTGGCCGCCGAGCTTGCCCAAGTCGCGCGCGTGAGCCTGGCCAGCCGCAGCCCGGTGCGCTGGTTTCCGCAGAAGCCGCTCGGGCGTGACCTGCACTTCTGGCTCACGGTCACCGGCCTCGACGCCGCCCCTCTGGCGCGCTTCCAGCGCCGACCGGCCACGATGGCGGTCATCGACGACGGCCGAGACCGCGCCGCCCTCGCCGCAGGGCAGCCGGACCGCCGCCCGATGTTCGCGTCGGTCGACGGCCCCACCGTCACCTGGGCCGACGGCGCGCGGGAGAACGTGGAGACGATCATCCAGGCCACCGGCTACCGACCCGACCTCGGCTACCTCGCCCCGCTCGGCGCCCTGGATGCGGAAGGCCGGCCGCGGCACCGCGACGGCGCCTCACTCAACCACCCGCGCCTCGCCCACGTCGGGCTGGAGTGGCAGCGGAGCCTGTCGTCGGCATCCCTGCGGGGCGTGGGCCGTGACGCCCGGCGCGCCGCACGGCGCCTGGCCCAGCAGCTGCGCCGGGCGTAGCCCCCTGGGCTCTTGGTTCGACATGTGTCAACATAGACGTATGTCGAATGTGAAGGTGCTGCCGCTGCTGGAGCCCACCGTCGAGCCCTGCTGCCCGCCGCTGAACGAGCGGCCCCTCACGGCGGAGGAGGCCGAGCGGACCGCCGTCATGTTCAAGGCGCTGGGCGATCCGGTCCGGCTGCGGCTCTTCTCCGCCGTCGCCTCGCACGAGGGCGGCGAGGCGTGCGTCTGCGACATCTCCGACGTCGGCGTGTCCCAGCCGACCGTCTCCCACCACCTGAAGAAGCTCAAGGAGGCCGGGCTGCTCTCCTCCGAGCGGCGCGGGACCTGGGTCTACTACCGCGTGGAGCCCGCCGTCCTCGCCGCCATGGGCACGCTCCTCACCAAGGCGGCCGCAGCGTGACCATCGCGACCACCGTCGTGGTGCCGCTGACCGCCGCGCACGCCGACGGGGTCGTCGCGATCTACCAGGCCGGCATCGACGAAGGCAACGCCACCTTCGAGACGACCGCCCCCACCTGGGAGCAGTTCGACGCGGCCAAGCTGCCCGAGCACCGATTCGCCGCCCTCGACGAGACCGGGCGCGTGCTCGGCTGGGTCGCCGCCACTAAGGTCTCCGACCGGTGCGCGTATGCGGGCGTGGTCGAGCACTCCGTGTACGTGCACCCCGACGCCCGTGGCCGGGGCGTCGCCTCCGCGCTCCTCGCCGCCCTCGTCGAGTCCACCGAAGCCGCCGGCATCTGGACCATCCAGTCCGGAATCTTCCCCGAGAACACCGCCAGCCTCGCCGTCCACCAACGGGCCGGATTCCGAGTCATCGGGACCCGCGAGCGGATTGGTCGTCACCACGGAACCTGGCGCGACGTGTTCCTGCTGGAGCGTCGCAGCCCGGCAGTCAGCTGAACGCATTCCCTCCGCCGAGAGTGAGTTGGCGGTGGTGGAAGTCGAAGTGCCGGGTCGGATAGCGATAGATGTCCGCGAGGGTCATGTAGTCCTGGAAGAACGGGTCCCAGCGGACGGGGTAGTGCATGCCGCGCGCCAGGTCGGCTTCGAGCTCCTTGGCCAGTCGGCGCTCCAGCGAGCCGGTGACCCGGTCGAACGCGGCGGCCATGCGGCGCGGCCCGTACACCTTCAGCGCCCCGCACGGACCGGCATAGTTGACCCAGTCGAACGGCACGGTGGCAGCGTCAAGGACCCGCGCGAACGCTTTGCTCGCCCGGCGCGGGAGCCGGCCGAAGACGTGCACCAGGACCAGCAGCGCCCGGACGACCATGTAACCGAAGAGCATGTGCCACAACAGCTGCTCGTTGGTCCACTTGGTGCCGTCCGTGGGCCGGGCCAAGTCGTCCTTCGAGGCCGTGTCGAGGAGCCGGTGAAAGGTCTGCCGGGCGCGCTCGTAGTCGTCGTGCACGGCCTGCCGGTCCATGGGGCCCTCGTTCGTCATGGCCTGCCCGCTCTCGTCGCCCAGGCTTCGATGATGCCCAGTGCGGGGCGACCTCTCACCGAGCCGCTGCTGTGTTCAATCGTCCTGGAGCAGCGGGCCGAAGGTCTGCTGCCCGATCTGCACAGCGCGGTCCTGGCTCACGACCTGGCCGATGACCTCCGGGTGCGCTCGACGCCATCGCTCGGCCGTGGTACGGCCGGTGAAGAAGTTCAGCGCGTCGCAGCACACCTCGGCAGCGGGCCCGCCGCCTTCACGGCGGCCGATGAACACGACCGCGTCCGCAGGTTCCCACAACGGGGTGCCGCTGGCGAAGGTAACGGTCACCGGCTGTCCGCTGACAGGGTCGGAGGAGGAGATCCGTACGTCCTGGCCGCCGAGCATGGCGCTGATGCCCAGGGCGTCGACGGCGCACATCGACCACGCCTCCACACCACTCGCCAGCCGGACACGGTGCGGGGTCTCGACCGCCGAGAACGGGTAAGCCGCCCGGATCCGCCCCTCTTCCTCGAGGGCCAGGAAGTCCTCGCGGTCCAGCTCGGCCAGTACGTCTGCGGCTGTGCGGCCGGCTGGGGCGACTACGGGTTCGAGTGCAGCCGGCTGTGGTGCCATGCCGTGGGTGGCGAAGTGCCGCAGCACCGCCTGGTGGACGGCGCGCAGTCCGCGTTCGGCCGGAGCGCGTCGACCGCGGCCGGCCCGGCCGATCGGATCCAGCAGATCCGCCTCGCAGCACTCCAGTCCCTCGGCGGCTGGGACGGAAGTCGTGCCGGACAGCGCCTGGCGCAGAGCCTGGACACTGGGGGCCCCGTCCGCGCGGCCGTCCGCATCGCGGTAGAGGCGGCAGGACACACTCGTCGGGGCGTCGGGCACCGCGAACGGGTCGACGCCGTCGAGGAGCACCGTCGGCGAGCCGGTCATGCCCCAGCGGGCTGCTTCGGCGTCCTCGCGTACTTCGATGAGCTCCACCTCGGCGCTCTGGTCACCGAGCGCAGAAGTGATCCGCTCGCGTAGGACCGGTGCGTTCGGGCAGTTGGGTACCGTCAGAATCATGATCCGCATGTCCGCAGTCCTCCCGGTCCCTGGCCTGTCGCTCCGACCGTAGACCTTCCAGCGCGCTGGAAGGTCAAGGCGTTAGCGTGGAGGTATGCGTATCGGCGAACTGGCGGTGGCGGGAGGGCTGACCACCAAGACGATCAGGTTCTACGAGCAGGCCGGACTGCTTCCCGCGCCCCCACGCACCTCCGGCGGCTACCGCGACTATCCGCTGCGGACGCTCGCCCGGCTCGGTTTCATCCGCGATGCCCAGGCGGCGGGGCTGACCCTCGCGGAGATCCGCTCCGTACTCACCCTGCGGGACAGCGGGCAGGCGCCGTGCGCCCGGGTCGGTGCACTCATCGACCAGCACCTGGCGGAGATCAACCGGCGGATGGCCGAGCTGCGCAAGGCCCGTACGGAACTTCAGGAGCTGGCCCGGCGGGCCGCGGTGACAGATCCCGAGACCTGTTCCGAGGGCGAGATCTGCACCATCCTCAGCAGGCCCTGACCGGCTCCCGGTCCGGGTTCGGTACGAGGCGGGGAACGAGGCGTACGTAGGCGACCATGCCGATGACCTCGACGAGGGTCTGGGTGACCACGACGACCGCGGCCACGGCCACGGCCAGATCGTCGGGCAGGGCCAGGGCGAGGGGCAGGACGACCAGCGAATTGCGAGTCGCGCCGGTGACGACGACGGCCCGGGAAGCAGGGGCGTCGAGCCGGAGCAGGCGGGCCACCAGGCGCCCAGCGGGGGTTCGGAGCTCCCGACGAACTGCCCGCGGGTAGCCGGTGCCTTTCCCCGAAGGTGGAGCTGCGTCATAGCGGGCAGCGTGTGAGGCGAGGCAGGATCCGGCCATGGTCATGGACAAGGATCTCGTTCCGGCGTCGACGCGCTCCGCCCCCTTGGTGTTCGCGGCGGGTGGGGCCGTCGGCATCCTTGGCGGGCTGATCGGCCTGGGCGGCGCGGAGTTCCGTCTGCCGTTGCTGATCGGTCTGTTCGGTTTCGTCGCGCTCTCGGCCGTCATCCTGAACAAGGCGATGAGCCTGGTGGTGGTCCTGGTCGCGCTGCCTTCCCGCTTCGTAGCGGTTCCGCCCTCCGAGGTTGCCGGGCATTGGCCCATCGCCGTCAACCTGCTGGCCGGGAGCCTGCTGGGTGCTTGGGCTGGAGCGTCGTGGGCGGTACGGATGCGGAGCGCCACCCTGTACAAGGTGCTGGCCGCGCTGATGGTGCTCATGGCCGCAGCACTGGTGATCACCCACAGCGCGACCCTCGGGTCGCTGGCGCTGCCCTTGTGGGCTCAGGTGCCCTGCGGAGTGGTGGCCGGCTTCGGTATCGGGGTGGTCGCGGCGATCATGGGTGTGGCCGGGGGCGAGCTGCTGATTCCGACGATCGTGCTCCTGTTCGCGGTGGACATCGAAGTGGCAGGCAGTCTGTCGCTGCTGGTGTCGCTGCCGACCATGCTGGTGGCTTTCGCCCGCTACAGCCGCGACGGCAGCTTCACGGTGCTCGGTTCCAACCTCAGCTTCACGATGACCATGATCGGCGGCTCTGTCGCGGGTGCGGTGGTGGGCGGGCTGCTGCTCGGAGTGATCCCGGACCCGGCGCTGGTTCCCGCCCTCGCCGTGATTCTGCTCGTCTCCGCCGTCAAGATCGTCCGGCACGACTGATTCCAAGGAGACCCCTCGGGCTTCGGCTTGTCCGCGGCCTTGCTCCTTCTCGCTGTCAGCGCAGGAGTTGAGCGATCTGCCGGGCGGCTTCGCGGGCAGGGCGGCCGACGCCGATGAGGGTGGCGGAGGCGGGGCCGGTCCAGTCGCCGTAGCCCAGGAGGTGCAGGCGGGGTTCGGCGAGAGCCTGGGTGCTGTGGGTGGGAATGTGTCCGCGGGGCCCGCGGAGGCCGAGCGGGGCCAGGTGGGAGAGGGCGGGACGGAAGCCGGTGCACCAGATGATCGCGTCGGCGTCGGCGCGGGTGCCGTCGGCCCACTCCACGCCGGTCGCGGTGAGCCTGGCGAACATCGGCTGGGCCTTGAGGAGCCCGGCGTCGCGGGCTTCGCGGACTGGCGGTACGGCGACGATGTCGCCCAGCGAGGCGACGCCGCCGGTGTCGGTGCGGCCTTCGTCGAGGGCGCGGCGGCGTGCGGTGGCGTGGTCGAAGAGGGCGCGGCCGTCGATGTCGTCGGCGAGGTAGCGGGGTTCGCGGAGGGTGACCCAGGTGAGGTCGGTGTCGTACGCGAGGTCGGCGGCGATCTGGGCGCCGGAGTTTCCGCCCCCGACGACCACCACCTTCTGCCCGGCGAAGTCGGAGGGGCGCCGGTACTCCACGGTGTGGGAGTGGGTGCCCTTGAACTCCGTACGGCCCGGGATCGCGGGGATGAACGGGCGCCACCAGGAGCCGGTCGCGCTGATCACCGTACGGGCCCGCCAGGTGCCGACGTCCGCCACCACCCGCAGGAACTCGCCGTCACGGTGGACCGCTTCGACGCGGACGGGGCGAACGACGGGGAGCTCGTACCGCCGCTCGTACTCGGTGAGGTAGTCGACGACGTGCGCCGCGTCCGGGTACGTCTCGCCAGGCTGCGGTGGCATGAGCCGACCGGGCAGAGAGGAGTACGCGGCCGGGGAGAAGAGGTGGAGGGAGTCCCAGGTGTGCTGCCAGGCTCCGCCCGGCGTGGCTTGGGCGTCGAGGATGACGGAGTCGAGGCCGAGGCGGCGCAGGTGGTGGCCGGCGGCGAGTCCTGCTTGGCCGCCGCCGATCACCACCACGTCCACGACCTGCGTCATTCGCTGGTCGTCTTGCCGCGCATGAAGATGACCGCGACCAGTGCCAGGCCCACGACCGCGCCGATCAGCTGCATCCCGACGAACGCCGGGACGGAGGCGGGAGCGATACCGGCGAAGGTGTCGGTGAACGCCCGGCCGATCGTCACTGCCGGATTCGCGAACGAGGTCGAGGAAGTGAACCAGTAGGCCGCGCCGATGTACGAGGCGACCGCGACGGGCGCGAAACGGAGACGATCGGTACGGGCCAGGCCGAAGATCAGCAGGATCAGACCGGCGGTCGCGACGACCTCCCCGAGGAGCAGGTTCCCTGCGGAACGGTCGTGTGTGGACCACTTCACCAGCGGCTCGCCGAACATCGCGTCCGCCAGGACCGCGCCCGCGATCGCGCCGACGACCTGCGACGGGACGTACACGGCGAGCTCGCGCCCGTTCACGCCCGCGCCTCCACGCCGGGCGGTCCACCACTCGGCCAGGGTGACGGCCGGGTTGAAATGGGCGCCGGAGACCGGGCCGAGGAGGGCGATCAGGACGCCGAGCCCGAAGACGGTGGCGGTGGAGTTGGCCAGCAGCTGCAGGGCGACGTCATCGGTGAGGTCGGTCGCCTGGATGCCCGAGCCGACGACGATCGCCACCAGGGCGGCGGTGCCGACGAGCTCGGCGGCGGCTCGGGCGGCGAGCGGGGTACGGGGCGGGGTGGCGCCGGGCGCGGGCTGCGGCGACGGGTCGGCGGCTATGGCGTCGCTCACGGCGGGCTCGGTGGCGGTCACGGGCAGGGTCTCCTCGGGCAGGTGAGACGAGAGGCTACGGGCAGGCTCTCTTGGTGTCGGTGTTGGCGCGCGCGGTCTCGGCCAGGGCCGCGAACTGGCCGGCCAGCGCTTCGATGACGTCCGGCTTGAGCCGGTAGTAGGTGAACCGGCCGCAGGGCTCGGTCTCGACGACCCCAGCCTCGCGCAGCACTCTCAGGTGGTTGGAGAGGTTGGTCTGCCTGGCACCGGTCTCCTCCACGAGGTGGGTGGTGCAGAGCGTCTCGCGGGCGAGCAGGGTCACGATCTGAAGGCGCAGGGGGTCACCCAGCACCCGGATCAGATCAGTATCGACTGACGTCATCATGGGCTGATACTCTCACATCACCCCGAGCTGATACCAGCCTGGGCTGACCTCTTTGAACCCAGGGGGTACTCGCCATGACCGCGTCCCCGCACCCGGTCCTTCCCGACGAACGTCTCGCGGCCGGTGTGGCCCGCCTCGCCGTGCGTCACCATGGCCAGTACTCCGTGGAGACGGTACAGCGGCTGATCGCCGACTCCTACGAGCAGCTCGCCGCGAACGCGCACGTCCGCACCCACCTCGTGGTGCTGGCGGAGCGATTCGCCGCCGAGCGCCTGGACGCACTGGCGCACGTCGAGAACCCGGCCGACACCGGCGGTCGGCCGCGGGTGCTGTTCGTGTGCAGCCACAACGCCGGGCGTTCGCAGATGGCGGCCGCCCTGCTGGCCCACCGGGCCAGGGACGACGTCATCGTCTCCTCCGCCGGCACCCACCCTTCGGGCGCCGTCGACCCCCACGTGGTCCAGGCCCTCACCGAGGCCGGCATCGGACTCGACGAGGTCTGCCCCAAGCCGCTGACCGACGAGGTCGTCCAGGCCGCCGACATCGTGATCACCATGGGCTGCGGCGACGCCTGCCCCGTGGTGCCCGGCCACCGCTACCTGGACTGGCCCGTCCCGGACCCCGACGGCGCACCGATCGCGGTCGTGCGCTCCATCCGCGACGCCATCGACACCCGTATCACCACTCTGCTGGACAGCCTGCCCGGCACCTGAAGCTTCCCGTCCCCGCACCACGCTCCATCCCTGCCTAAGGAAGAACCGATGACCGCTCCGCTCGCCTCCGTGCTCTTCGTCTGCGTCCACAACGCCGGCCGTTCCCAGATGGCCGCCGGATTCCTGAACCACCTCGCCGGCGACCGCATCGAGGTCCGCTCCGCCGGCTCGATCCCGGGCGACCAGGTCAACCCGGCCGCGGTCGAGGCGATGCGGGAGGTCGGCGTCGACATCTCCGACCAGAAGCCCAAGGTCCTCACCACCGAGGCCGTCCAGGCGTCCGACTACGTCATCACCATGGGCTGCGGCGACGCCTGCCCGATCTTCCCCGGCAAGAAGTACCTCGACTGGGCCCTGGAGGACCCCGCCGGCCAGGGCGTCGAGGCCGTCCGCCCCATCCGCGACGAAATCAAGGGCCTCATCGAGGGCCTCATCGCCGAGATCGACGCGAAGCAGGAGGCGTGACCTCAGTGACCGAGCCCACCACTGACGACGTCCGTGAGGTCATCGTCATAGGCTCCGGCCCCGCCGGATACACCGCGGCCCTCTACACCGCCCGGGCCCAGCTCAAGCCGCTGCTCTTCGGCAGCTCGATCTTCGTCGGCGGGTCCCTGACCACGACCACCGAGGTCGAGAACTTCCCCGGCTTCCCCACCGGCATCGAGGGCCCGGACCTCATGGACAACATGCGGGCCCAGGCCGAGCGCTTCGGGGCGGAGATGGTCGACGACGACATCGTCTCCGTCGACCTCACCGGCGACATCAAGACCGTCACCGACTCCGAGGGAACGGTCCACCGCGCGAAGGCCGTGATCATCGCGACCGGCTCCGGCTACCGCAAGCTCGGCCTCCCGAACGAGGACGAGCTCTCCGGCAGGGGCGTCTCGTGGTGCGCCACGTGCGACGGTTTCTTCTTCCGCGACCGCGACATCGTGGTGGTCGGCGGCGGCGACACCGCCATGGAGGAAGCCACCTTCCTCACCCGCTTCGCCCGCTCCGTCACCGTCGTCCACCGCCGCTCCACCCTGCGCGCCTCCAAGGCCATGCAGAATCGCGCGTTCGCCGACGACAAGATCTCCTTCGCCTTCGACAGAGAGATCGCCGAGATCAAGGAAGCGAACGGCATGCTCGCCGGCGTCGTCCTGCGCGACACCTTCACCGGCAAGACCCGCGACCTCGACGTCACCGGCCTGTTCATCGCCATCGGCCACGACCCGCGCACCGAGCTCTTCACCGGCCAGATCGACCTCGACGACGAGGGCTACATCAAGGTCGAATCCCCCTCCACCCGCACGAACATCCCCGGTGTCTTTGCCGCCGGCGACGTCGTCGACCACACCTACCGCCAGGCCATCACCGCAGCCGCCAGCGGCTGCCAGGCCGCACTCGACACCGAGCGGTACCTCGCCAGCCTGGCCTCTCCTGTGCAGCCGGTCGGCGTCTCCGCCTGATCACGTGTGGGCAGGGCCTCTCAAGGTCCTGCCCAGCTGCACAGGTCGGACACGATGGTTCGGCGCGCGGGACAACTCCCGGTTGGCAGCGCGAGCGGCCTCCAGCTCGGCCCCGCCTTCTGGCGTCAGCCCCGAGCCCGAAAGGGAGCCGACGTCACGCTGCCCAATCGAGCGAATCCGTCGCGAAGCACCCGTCGTCGACAACCAAAGCTGGCAACATCCGGCCGTCGAACGTCAGCCTCGAGCCGAAGGCAGCCCATTGGAGCGGCAGGTCAATGAACGTCAGCTTGCGGTGCTGCAGTGGGTGGGGGCAGGGTGCCCTGTCGGCGTTTGGGAGACCAGCTCCTATAAGACCACCTCTCAGGCACTGCAGAACCGGGGCCTGGTCACGGTCTCCCGGAAGGCCGGGCAGTGGAGCGTCGCCCTGACGAGTGCAGGCCAGCACTACCTGGCGCACGGCACGTACCCTCCCCGCGGGTCACGCCCGCGGAAGACCCAGACCGCCGCTCCACGACCCCAGTCCACCCGAGCGCAGGAAACTCCGGCCGCCGAGCGAAAGCCAAGCCCTCCCGCACAGCCTCGCGTGACGTTCACGGAGCAGCTGTTGCAAGAGCTCGCGGAGGCCGGCGGCAGGATCGTCAAGAGCGGCAGCGGTCCAGACTTGGAGAAGTGGCCGTCCCGCGTCGCCGCGGCACGCAGGTCCGGAAGGGTCCCGGAGACGAAGGAGCTGTACGGGAGCTGGTGCCATGGCGGGACGAGATCAAGCTCGTCGACATCCCCGCCTGGCGCCTCGCCGTCCTCGAACCCGTCCCTGTGCCAGCGCGGCTCACGCGGCCGCACACCGTGGTCCGGGCCATGCAGAACGAACAACAGCCACTGGGCCTCACGAAGCCCGTCCAAGGACGTGCCCTCCGGCTCGTCCAGGCGCTGATCACTGCTGCCAAGGCCGCGGGACATTCCAGTTCGGCGGGACAGACCGGCTTCGCGCCCCCGTCTCATCGCCGCCGCAGGGCATCTCCCCATTTCACCCTGACCGCACAGGGCCAGACCGTGGGGTTCCTTCTCCTCCAGGAACAGGACCGGGCCGAGCACGTCGCCACCGAGAAGGAACTCGCCGCGGCCAAGAAGGACTCCTGGGTCAGGATCCCCCGCTACGACTACACCCCGTCCGAGCGGCTCCGCTTCGTCCTCAGCGGCGGCCAGCCGCACCGGGCGAGCGAATGGGCCGACGCCCCGGGCCGCTCCCTCGAAGAGCAGCTCGCCGAGATCGCCCAAGAGGTCACGCTCCGCGGCGAAGCCGCCGAACGCAGACGCCAGGACGAGGCCGAAGCGGCACGGCAGAAGCGCATCCGCTGGGAAGCCGCCATGGAAGAAGCCCGCATCCAGTACGCGGAGGCGTACCGCGTCAGGCACTTCGAAGCGCAGGAAGCGGCTTGGCGCCACGCCACTCGGCTGAGGGAGTACGTGAGCGCCGTACGCACGCGCGTCGAGGCCATGCCGCCGGGGCAGGCCAGAACCGACGCCAAAGCATGGATCTGCTGGGCAGCGGCCACAGTCGAGCGCCTCGACCCGCGGAGCACACCACCCCGGCTGCCCGACGTTCCAGAGCCGCGAGCCGACGACCTCAGGCCCTTCCTCGGGCACTGGAGCCCTTACGGACCGACCTATTGAGCGACCGCTCCGCCAACATCGGGCCCGCCGAAGTGCGGCAGGCCGGAACCCGGGCCGATTTCCTGCAAGTTCCCGCAAAGACAGCCTGCGAGAACGCGCCCTCCACCCGGCACGACCTGCACGATCAGCTAGCTGACACCCCATCAGAACGAGCGTCAAATGAGCGTCACGAGCGTCATTTCAGCGTCAAGATATCGCGCGTAACGCCCACACCGCACATAATGCGCATGCAAGAAACCGCAGGTCAGGAGCCCTTAGCGGCCGGTTCAAGGATGGCGACGCACTCCACGTGATGCGTCATCGAAAAGGTGTCAGGGTGGATAAAGACCGGAGAACCTCCAGGTAAGGCGGGTTTTTTCGGGCCCCAGCCACGGACGACGAGGTGCTCGGAGCGTCACATGAGCGTCACGGCGGATACCCGGTGCCGCTGCACAGCACGACGACGAGGCCGTTCGCCTCAGGCTCCAGCGTCGTTCCAGTCCCGCAGGCGGCGCCGGCACGTCAAACCCGACCCGAGCCTTGACGCGCAGCGATGGCTCAGGCAGCGGCACGCGGAGAGCCGCGGCGGCCCGCCGTCGCGCGGTTCACTGACCGGTGACCACGATCTCGCGCTTGAGGATCTTGCCGGTGGGGCCCTTGGGGAGCTCGGCCGCGAAGGTGACGATCCGGGGGTACTTGTATGCCGCAACCCGGTCCTTGACGTGGTCACGGATCTCCTCGGCGGTGGCATGGGCGCCGGACCGGAGCGTGATCACCGCTGCGATCTCCTCGCCGTGGACCGGGTGCGCCACACCGACGACCGCGGCTTCGGCGACGGCCGGGTGCCCGTACAGCACCTCCTCGACCTCACGCGGGTAGACGTTGTAGCCACCGCGGATGATCAGGTCCTTCTTGCGGTCGACGATGAAGTAGAAGCCGTCCTCGTCGACACGCGCCAGATCACCGCTGTGGAACCATCCGTCGCGGACCGCTTCCGCCGTGGCCTCGGGGCGGTTCCAGTAGCCGGTCATGAGGTTCTCGCCGCGGATCGCGATCTCACCGACCTCGCCCTGGGGCACCACGCCCCCGTCCTCGGCGACGAGCTGCATCTCGACTCCGCGGATGGGCTGCCCGATCGAACCCGCCTTGCGCGGGCGGTCGGGGTGGTTGAAGGCGGCGACCGGTGAGGTCTCGGAGAGTCCGTATCCCTCCAGTACGGTGGCGCCGAAGCGCCGCTCGAAGCCGTGCAGCACCTCGACAGGAAGCGAGGCGCCGCCCGAGACGGCCAGGCGCAGCGAGTGGGCGTCGAAGCCTTCGGGGAGCTGGGCGTGGAGCAGCGCCGCGTACATCGTCGGCACGCCGAGGAACACGGTGACCCCGTCGCGGGCCATGATCTCCAGGGCGCGCTGCGGCTCGAACCGCGGCAGCAGGGTCAATGTGGCGCCGGCGGCGACGGCCGTGTTCAGCGCGCAGGTCTGGCCGAAGGCGTGGAAGAGAGGCAGGCCGCCGAAGAGCACGTCGTCAGGTCCGACCTGAAGCAGTGTCTCGGCCGCGGTGGCGGTGTTGGTGGCCAGGTTCCGGTGGGACAGTTCGGCCCCCTTCGGTGTACCGGTCGTGCCCGAGGTGTAGAGGATGAGGGCCGGGTCGTCATCGGTACGGCTGACGATGCCGGGCATCGGTTCGTGAGCCCGCAGCATGTCGTCGAAGGCCAAGGGCTCGGTCACCAGGCAGGCCGTTCCGGTCTCGGCGGCGGCCTTCGCGACCTCGTCCGCGAACAGGGGGAACACCAGCGCGACCTGTGCCCCGCAGTCGCGCAGGGCGAAGGCCACCTCGCGGGCCTTGAGGAGCGGATTCATCGGCACGACCACGCCGCCGGCCCGCAGGATGCCGTAGTAGACGACCGGGAACAGCGGCACGTTGGGCATGGTCAGCGCGACGCGGTCGCCGGGCTGGAGGCCGCGGTCGCGCAGGAGGGCGGCGACTCTGGCGCTCGCGTCGTCCAGTTCGGCGTAGGTGAGCGTGCTGTCGTCGTGGCGCACGGCGATGCGATCACCCTGGGTCGCGGCGGAGTCCACCAGGAATGTGGCGAGGTTGGTCATGTCGGGTATCTCCTTGGGTTCGTCTCGTCCTGCGACGCGGCATTCCGGGGGCGGATCACATCGCGAGGAGTGACCCCGTCGCGAACGCTCTCGGTACGGGGGCGGTGCGGCAGGGCCAGCCAGAGCCGCAGCAGGTGGCGCTTGAGTTCGGGCTGATCGTGGTCCTCGAACTCCGCTCGCGCGTGCATGATCGTGTGGGTGTTGAGCAGCAGCAGATCGCCGACCTGAAGGTCGATGTCGAGCCGGAACTCCGGGGAGCCCGCCACGTCGTCGATGAGGTCGAACAGCTCCAGGTCCTCCGGTGCCAGGCGGGGCACCTCGGGGAAGCGCTGGGCGGATTCCAGATAGCAGCGGTTGTAGCGCATGCTCAGTGCCCCTTCCGGCCGGGCGACGAGCGGGGCGGTCGCGTACGGCGACTCCTCGGGAGCGTGCTCCTCCCGGCGGTCGAAGAAGTAGGTGCGGTACAGGCGCTCGGCCAGATCGGGGCGGAGGTCCAGCACCTCGTTGTGCACCGCCGCCGAGCTGACCAGGGAGGTGAGCCCCCCGGTGCGGGGCGCCCGCAGGGAGAGCAGCGCGAGCAGATCGGCCCTGTCGGTGTGGAACGGCAGCGCCGCCCGGGTCTGGTAGCCGCGTGTTGCCGGATCGGTCAGGCTACGGCCGGTGTCCCGGACGTGGCCGAGCATGTGCCCGTCCGCGTTCTGCGGGACCGGACGCCCCAGGTGACCGAGGCCCCAGAAGACCGCGCTCGCGGCCGGCTCGCCCAGCCGTCCGACCGGGAGGCCCTTCACGATCGCGAACCCGCGTCCGTGCTCCAGTGACCCGGCGATGCGCTCCAGTTCACCGGCGAGCGTGGGGAGCGGGAAGTCGGCGGCTGTCAGCTTCAGCAGGGTGAGGTCGCGCCTGCGTGCCTCCCACAAAGCGGCGTCGATCTCGGCGAGGTGGCGCGGCGAGAGCCGCAGGACCCACTCCTCGCGGTTCGCGAGATCTCCGCCCCGCCACACCGAGGGGCCCGAACAGGGCACGTGCAGCGCCTCACCTGTGTCCGTCGTACCGGTCATGCGCGCCTCCGTACCATCGCCCGTGCACCGGCCCCGGGGCAGTCGCCGCAGCGAATCGGGCGGGTGAACGGGCGCCATGCTAGGTCGCCCGTGGGGCTTTTGCTTGTCCTCGCGTGACATCTGACTTATCTTCTCGGGACACAGCCGGGACAGTCCTGGAGGGTGCACATGAAGCCCCTGGTCCGCACCGCGGCGCTCAGCGGCTATGTCGAGCTGTGCCGCTCCCTCGGCGTCGACCCACAGCCGCTGATGAAGCGCGTGGGTCTGGACACCGCCGCCCTGGCGGTCCAGGACCGGTGGATCTCCGGGGCGGCCGCGGTCCAGGTGCTGGAGGTGTCGGCAGCCGCCTCGGGGCACGAGGACTTCGGCGTACGGATGGCCGAGTTCCGGCGCTTCTCCAACCTCGGCCCCGTCAGTCTGGTCGTCCGCGAGGAACCCGACGTGCGGAGCGCCCTGAGGCTGCTGATCCGTCATCAGCACATGTACAACGAGATCCTGCATGCCCGGCTGTCCGAGGGCGACGGGCTGGCCACGCTCCAGGTCGACCTGCGGCTCGGCGAGGCGATGGAGAGCCGGCAGGCCACGGACCTGGCCGTCGCCGCCTTCCACCGGATCCTGCGCGGCTTCCTGCACACGCGGTGGCAGCCACTGTCCGTCTGGTTCCGGCATCCCGCGCCGGCGGACCCGGCGACGCACCGGCGTGTGTTCGGCCCCATGGTGGAGTTCGGCCGCGAGTTCGACGGCATCGTCTTCTACGCCGACGACCTCGATGCGCCCAACGCGATGGCGGACCCGCTGCTGCGGGAGTACGCCCGCCAGTACTTCGAGGCGATCGCGGTCCCCAAGGACACCACCGTCGCGGACCGGGTGCGGGAGCTGATCGAGGTCCTGCTGCCGAGCGGGCGCTGCTCGATCGAGCAGGTCGCGCGCAGCCTGGGTGTCGACCGGCGCACCGTCCACCGGCATCTGGGCGCCTCGGGCGAGACGTTCTCCTCGCTCCTGAACGCCACCCGCATGCACCTCGCCGAGCAGTTCGTCGCGAATCCGCGGCGCTCGCTGACGGAGATCTCCGACCTGCTCGGCTTCTCGTCACTGAGTGCCTTCTCGCGCTGGTTCCGCGAGCAGTTCGGGTCCAGCCCGAGGGCGTGGCGCAGCGGCAGGGACCGGCAGCAGCTCCCCGGCCAGGACTGACTCCGCGGGCGGCCTGAACCCGGCCCGGTCGGGGCGGCTCATGCGGCAGGCCTCTGGGCGATGTCCCCAAATGACAAATTATCTGTCCCCGCGGGTCAAGCGAGCGCGAGTTCTCGCCCCTACCTTGGCAGCACCGCAGAGACGCGGTCGGCCGCCGGAGGAGAGTCGTGGTACTCCCCCTGTGCACGTCCCCTCCGGACCGGTCGAGCGTACCGGGCCGTCCTGTGCCCGCTGTCCCCCGGTGACCCGCATCGATCCCCGCCGGACATCCAGTCCTCGCATCGCACGCGGCGATGATCCCGGCGAGTGATCACCGATCGCACGAAGGAGACGGACCGTGCACTTCCACGACGATTCACTCTTCCCGGAGAACCAGGAGAAGCTGGTGATCCAGGCCGCTCCCTACGGGCCGGAGTGGCTGCCCGGGGACGCCGACGACCTCCCCCTGACCATGGACGAGCACGTCCAGGCAGCCGTCGACTGCTACAACGCCGGCGCCACCGTGCTCCACATCCACGTACGTGAGCTCGACGGCAAGGGCTCCAAGCGGATGTCCATGTTCAACGAGCTGCTGGGCCGGCTGCGGCAGGCCGTACCGGACATGGTCCTGCAGATCGGCGGCTCGATCTCGTTCGCCCCGGAGGACGAGGGCAGCGAGGCGAAGTGGCTGAGCTACGACACCCGCCACCTGCTGGCCGACCTCACCCCCGCGCCGGACCAGGTGACGATCGCGATCAACACCAGCCAGATGAACATCGTCGAGATCATGACCGACGACGACCTGGAGGGCACCTCGATCGCGAAGCCCGAGTACTACAAGGCGTACCGCGACATGGTCGTCGAGGCGGGCCCCGACTTCTACCTGGAGCACCTCAAGCGCCTGCACGCGAACGGCATCCAGCCGCACTTCCAGCTCGCCACCCTGGCCCAGCTCGAGACCGTGGAGCGGCTCATCCGGGCCGGGGTGTACACGGGTCCGCTGATCCTCAACTACGTGGCCATCGGCGGCGGTTTCGCGGGACGGCACCCGGCCGATCTGATCGAGTTCGTCCGCCGCACCCCGGACGGCGCCGTCCTCACCATCGAGAGCTCCATGCGCGCCGTGGCGCCGATGAACGCGATCGGCATCGCCCTCGGTGTGCACGTGCGCGTGGGCAACGAGGACAACCTGTGGCGGCGCAAGGGCGAGCGCATGACCACCGTCGAGCAGGTCGAGCAGATGGTGCGGATCTCCGAAACGCTCGGCCGCGACATCGCGACCGGCGCCGAGGCGAAGAAGATCTACAAGCTCGGCGAGTACTACTCCGGAGCGGACGAGACGCTGGCCCGCCTCGGCATGGTGCCCAACCGCCGTCCCGATCAGCGCGGCTTCATGCTGCGCGAGGTCTGATCCCGGCACGGGACCACCGCGCCGCCGCGCACCCGCGCGAACCCACAGGGCCGTCGGGGCCACGTCCCCGGTCACCGACGGCCCTTTTCTCTCCCTCCTCACCTCCCACGAACAACGGAGCACGTTCATGGCGCACGCCATTCGCTTCAAGGAGACCGGCGGTCCCGAGGTCATGCGCCGGGAAGAGGTCGTCGTCGGCGACCCCGGCCCGGGCGAGGTACGGATCCGGCACGAAGCCGTCGGACTCAACTTCGCCGACACCTACTTCCGCAGCGGCCTGTATCCCGCAGCGCTGCCCGCCGGACTGGGCGTCGAGGCCGCAGGGGTGGTCGAGGCGGTGGGCGAGGGCGTCACCCACGTCACCGAGGGAGACCGGGTCACGTACACCGGAAGCCCGCTCGGCGCCTACAGCACGGAACGGGTCATGCCCGCCGACTCCCTGATCCGGCTGCCGGACGGCATCGCCTTCGAGACCGCCGCCGCGATGACCATGCGCGGCCTCACCTCCGCGTACCTGCTGCGCAGGATCCACCCGCTGAAGGCCGGCGACACGATCCTGCTGACCGCGGCTGCGGGCGGCGTCGGCCTCATCGTCTGCCAGTGGGCCAAGCTCCTCGGGCTGACCGTCATCGGCACCGTCTCCACGGAGGAGAAGGCCGAGCTCGCCCGCGCCCACGGCTGCGACCACGTCATCCACTACCAGCGCGAGAACGTGGCCGAGCGGGTGCGCGAACTGACCGACGGCGCCGGGGTCCCGGTCGCCTTCGACAGCGTCGGCAGGACCACCTACGCCGCCTCGCTCGCCTCGCTCCGGCGCCGCGGTCTGCTGGTCTGCTTCGGTACGGCCTCCGGGCCGGTCCCGCCCATCGACGCCATGCAACTGGCCGTCAGCGGCTCCCTGTTCGTCACCCGGCCGGCGCTCGCCGACTACATCGCCGACCCCGCGGAGCGGGCCGAGCTGGCGGGGGAGCTCTTCGACCACGTCGCCTCCGGACGCATCGCCATCGAGATCAACCAGCGCTACGCGCTCGACGACGCCGTACACGCGCACCGCGAGCTGGAGGCGGGACGGACCACGGGATCGTCCGTCTTCGTCCTCTGAGCCCCTGCCGGCTCACACGCACCACCACCCTCTCGAGGAGGAAGCACCATGGAAAAGACTCTCGCCCCGCAGGAGGGCGCGCCCGCGTCGGTGCGCCCCCACTCCCGCGGCTCGATCAAGGTCGAGCCGCTGACCTGCACCCTCGGCGCCGAACTCTCCGGTGTGAACCTCGGCGACGCCTCGCGCGACGACGGCCTGTTCGCCGAGATCAGGGCCCTGCTCCTGCAGTACAAGGTGCTGTTCCTGCGGGACCAGGACATCACGCGCGCCGAACACGTCGCCTTCGCCGAGCGCTTCGGTGCGCTGGAGGACCACCCCGTCGCCGGCAGCGACCCCGACCACCCCGGCCTCGTGCGGATCTACAAGGACCTGGACAGCGCGCCGGAGCACTACGAGAACGCGCTGCACACCGACGGCACCTGGCGCGAGAACCCGTCCATGGGCGCCGTGCTGCGCTGCATCGAGTCGCCCCCGGTGGGCGGAGACACGATCTGGGTCGACATGGCCGAGGCCCACCGCCGGCTGCCTGAGCACGTCAAGGCCCAGATCCAGGGGCTGCGGGCCCGGCACAGCATCGAGGCCACCTTCGGCGCCGTCATGCCGCAGGAGAAGCGTCACGCGCTCAAGGCGCAGTTCCCCGACGCGGAGCACCCGGTGGTACGCACCCACCCCGAGACCGGCGAACAGATCCTCTTCGTCAACGCCTTCACGACGCACTTCGTCAACTACCACACGCCCGGGAACGTGCGCTTCGGGCAGGACTACGCCCCCGGCGCGGGCCTTCTCCTGAACTACCTGATCAGCCAGGCCGCTGTCCCCGAGTACCAGGTGCGCTGGCGCTGGACGCCGAACAGCGTCGCCCTCTGGGACAACCGCTCCACCCAGCACTACGCCGTCCAGGACTACTGGCCCGCCGTCCGCCGGATGGAGCGCGCCGGGATCGTCGGCGACAGACCGTTCTGACCCTTCCTTTTCCGTCATGAGCAGTTGAGGTGATGACAATGGGGTTTCTCACCACTGCGGAACCCGCCCCGGGCAGAACCGGTTCCGGTTCCTCGGAGTGGCCTGTGTCCCGGCGCTACGCCTGGGTCGTCTTTGCACTGAGTTTCGGACTCCTGCTCTCGGACTACATGTCCCGGCAGGTCCTCAACGCCGTCTTCCCGATGCTGAAGGCCGACTGGCTGCTCTCGGACGCCCAACTGGGCTCCCTGAGCGGCATCGTGGCGCTGATGGTCGGTCTGCTCACCGTCCCCCTCTCGCTGCTGGCCGACCGATGGGGCAGGGTGAGATCCCTGGTCATCGCGGCGACGCTGTGGAGCCTGGCGACCCTGGGCTGCGCGGTGGCAGCGAGCTACGGCCAGATGTTCATCGGCCGGCTCTTCGTCGGCATCGGTGAGGCCGCGTACGGCAGCGTCGGCATCGCCGTGGTCCTCAGCGTCTTCCCGCGCGCCCTGCGGGCCACGCTCTCGGGGGCGTTCATCGCCGGCGGGGCCTTCGGCTCGGTCCTGGGCATATCCATCGGCGGCGCCGTGGCCCAGGCATACGGCTGGCGCTGGGCGTTCGCCGTGATGGGCGTCTTCGGCCTTGTGCTCGCGGGCATCTACGCCGTCGTGGTCACGGAGAAGCGGCTGGCCCCGAGGCAGGATCCGCCCGAGGGCGAGACCGGCACCGACCCGCCGGCCCCTCTCCGCGTGCTCCTCCCGCGGCTGTTCTCCTCCGTCTCGGTGGTCAGCGCCTACATCGGCAGCGGTCTGCAGCTGTTCATGGCGGGCGCCCTGATCGCCTGGCTGCCCAGCTACTTCAACCGCTACTACGACATGCCGACCGCGAAGGCCGGTGCGACCGCGGGGCTCTTCGCCCTGGTGATCGGAATCGGCATGATCGCCGGCGGAATCGCCTCGGACCGGATCAGCCGGCGCGCCCCGATCCACAAGTGGGCCGTCGCCATCAGCTGCAGCGTGGGCTCCCTCGTCCTGCTGATGACCGCGTTCCGCCTGCCGGCCGGCCCGGTGCAGCTGCTGGTGCTGGCGCTCGGAGCCCTGCTGTGCGCCGGAACAGCGGGACCGGGGGCCGCCATGGTGGCGAACCTGACCCCCACGGCCATCGCCGCGACGGCTTTCGCCACGCTCACGCTGGCCCAGAGCCTGCTCGGACTGGCCCCCGGCCCCGCGGTGACCGGCGCGCTCGCGGACCGGCTCGGTCTGCTCGGCGCGCTCCAGCTCGTCCCGCTCGTATCGACCGCGGCCACCGGCGCCTTCCTGATCGGCCGCCGCTACTACAACCGTGATCTGCGCCGTCTGAGCGGGCTCGCCCCCATGGCGGAGCCGAAGGAATCGGAGGTGTCCTCATGAGCCGTACCACCGAGCCGGCGGTCGTGATCGTCCCCGGCCTGCGCGACCACGTCGAGGAACACTGGCAGTCCCTGCTGGCGAACCGGCTCACCAAGGCAGGCCGCACGGTCCGTACCGTTCCCCCGCTGACGCAGGACCAGCTCAGCTGCGAGGCCCGCGTGGCCGCACTGGACAAGGTGACGGCGGAGATCGCGGGACCGGTGGTGCTGGTCGCCCACAGCGCCGGTGTGATCACCGCCGTCCACTGGTCCCAGTGGCACCCGGCCCAGGTGCGGGGGGCGCTGCTGGTGACGCCGCCGGACTTCGAGAAGCCGCTGCCGGAGGGCTATCCCACTCCCGAGGTGCTCGCCGAGAACGGCTGGACACCCGTGCCCCGCTCGCCGCTGCCCTTCCCCAGCATCGTCGCGGCCAGCTCGAACGACCCCCTGGGCACCGTCGAGCGCGTCGCCGAGCTGGCCCGGAACTGGGGCGGCCGCCTCGTGCAACTCGGCGAGGTCGGCCACCTCAATCCCGCCTCCGGCCATGGCCCGTGGCCGCGCGCCGAAGAACTGCTCCGCGAACTCGAACAGAGCTGATCCCCCGCACAGCCCCCGCTCAGCACCGCGAAAGGCAACGATGAACACCGACACCGACCTGCTGTGGTCTCCCGGGCGCCGCGAGTTGGAGGACTCCAACGTCGTGTGCTTCATGGAATGGGTGAGCGAGGTGCGGGGGCTGTGCTTCTCCGACTACTCAGAGCTGTGGCGGTGGAGCTCCACCGACCTGCTCGGCTTCTGGTCGGCGGTATGGGAGTTCTACGGGCTGGACGCGGTCACCCAGTACGACGAGGTGCTGGGTGATGCGTCGATGCCGGGCGCCGTATGGTTTCCCGGCGCCCGGCTGAACTTCGCCGAGCGGTGCTTCGCCCAGGCCACGGACGCCCGCCCGGCGCTGATCAGCGTGGCCGAGGGCGGCACGCCCGTGGAGACCTCGTGGCACGAGCTGCGCCGCCAGGTCGCGGACGTCGCGGCGTCCCTGCGCCGCATGGGCGTGGGGCACGGCGACTGCGTGGCCGCATACCTTCCCAACCTCCCGCAGACCGTCGTCGCCCTGCTGGCCACGGCCGCCGTCGGCGCCGTATGGACGGCGTGCTCCCCGGACTTCGGCACGCCCAGCGTGCTCGCCCGACTGCGGCAGGCGCAGCCGGCCGTCCTCGTGGCCGCGGACGGATACCGCTACGGCGGCAAGGCGTACGACAGACGCCCCGAGGTCGCCGAGCTCGCGGACAAACTGCCCACCCTCCGTCACGTCCTCGCGGTCGACAACCTCTTCACGGCCCCGACCGAGCCCTGGTCGGCGCGGCCCGGGATCGAACAGCACGCCTGGTCCGCGCTGCCGGCCGCCGAGGCACCACTGGAATTCGCCGACGTGCCCTTCGACCATCCGCTGTGGATCCTGTGGTCGTCGGGAACCACCGGGATACCCAAGGGGATCGTCCAAGGTCACGGCGGCATCGTCGTCGAACTGCTCAAGGCACTCGGCCTGGGCGCGGATCTGCGTGCCGACGACCGCTACCTCTTCCTCACATCCACGAGCTGGATGGTCTGGAACTTCCTGGTCGGCGGCCTGTTGCACGGCACCACGATCATCCTGTACGACGGCAGCCCCACGTTTCCGGACATCAACGGGGCCTGGCGGATCGCCGAACAGACCGGCGCCACCATGGTCGGCGTGGGCGCGGCATACCTCGCCGCCGTGGAGAAATCGGACACACATCCCGCGGCCGAGCTCGGTCTCGAGCGACTGCGTTCCATACTCCAGACCGGATCGTCCCTGCCCCCCAGCACCTGGCGGTGGGTCTACGACCGGCTCGCGCCGAGCGTCTGGCTGCAGTCGATCTGTGGCGGTACCGACATCTGCTCGGTTCTCGCGGGCGGTTCCGCCTTGCTGCCCGTACGCGTGGGCCGGATCCAGTGCCCCGCGCTCGGCGTCGCGCTGGCCTCCTGGGACCCCCGCGGGCACCCCCTGACAGGTGAACAGGGCGAGCTGGTGGTGACCGCGCCGCTGCCGTCCATGCCCCTCCACTTCGTCGGCGACCCCGACGGCACCCGCTACCGGGCCAGCTACTTCGACACCTACCCCGGGATCTGGCGGCACGGCGACTGGGTCGCCGTCGACGCGGACCTGTCGGTCGTCGTCGCCGGCCGCTCCGACTCCACCCTCAACCGCATGGGCATACGGATGGGCTCCGCCGACATCTACGCCGTCGTCGAACAGCTCCCCGAAGTCGCCGACAGTCTCGTCATCGGCGTGGAACAGCCCGACGGTGGCTACTTCATGCCCCTGTTCGTCGTGACCGCCGACGGAATCGCACTGAACGACGGACTGCGCGAGCGGATAGCCACAGCCATCAAGCTCCGGTTGTCCCCGCGACACGTGCCCGACGTGATCGTGCCGATCCCCGCTGTCCCGCGCACGCTCACCGGCAAGAAGCTCGAAGTACCCGTCAAGCGCATTCTGCGGGGTTCCCCTGTCACCGACGTCAGCAGCGAAGGATCAGTGACCCACTCCGAGATGCTCGCCTGGTTCGCGGACTTCGCGGCCCGTTCGGCACCGGACAGGTGAACGCACCGGCCTCGGCGACACCGGCTTCCTCGCAACGCCGCCACCGGCAGCCGCACCGAGCACCAACTCGCCCGATGCCGTCGGACGACCAGATCTTCTCGTCTTCGTGCAGAGTTTTCGACAGCCCCACCACGCCGTGGCGGACCACGTTGCTCTGAGCGGACCTTCATTCGAGCCCGCAGCCGATCGAGCGTCACTTGAGCGTCAGGAATGCTCAGCGATGTCCTGCCACTGTCGCCGGTACGGTCGTTGACTTCCCATGAACCCGCAGGCCGAGCCGGCTCCGCGACCTCGCTGTCCGTCCGACCCGTTGCACAACCGGAAACAGGTCGGGCAACCGGCAGTATGCGGAAAACCGCAGGTCAGACGCCCTTGTCGGCCGGTTCAAGGATGGCGACACACTCCACGTGATGCGTCATCGGAAAGATGTCACTAAGTGAGGGACCTGCTATATCCGCTGGTCAACGGCGGTTTTGGGCTCTACTGGAGGCCCCTTCGGACGCCCAGAACGTCAAACGAGCGTCACGATCTGCCGAAGTGGCTTCCTTCGTGAATCGCTTCGGCCAGGTCTGCCAAGAGCACGTCAGTCACTAGTTCCTCGACCACGGCGGTGCCGTGGTCGGTCATGGCGAAGGTCAGTTCGGGGTCCCAGGGGGCCTCGGTGAGGCGGCCTGGCCGGGGGCCGTGCGGTGTGCGGGCGACCGCGGCGCGGTAGTCCGCCGCCGTCATGCGCCAGGGGCGGGCCGGCGTCTTGTCCAGGAGATACGCGGCGATGCGGATGCCTTCGCCATCGAAGTCGCCGTGGTAGCGGAGGCTGGCGCCCTGATCCGCCAGGAGGCGGAGGAGGTGGACGGCCGCGGTGTTGGGCCAGCCAGATGTGCACACGAGCGGCGGACAGTCCGGGCCGAAGCGGCGTACGGCGAGAGCCAGGATGCTGGGGTTCTCAACGGCGTGGACGACGGGTGCGGGATCGGAGGCAAGGGTGAACTCTCCCGGGGCCCGCAGTTGGGCGAGGGTCAGGCTGGCGGCCTGACCGGCCTCGGCACAAACGCGGGCCACACGGGCCAGTGGGCCGTCGCCGGCCGGACGCAGGCCGCCGACGAGAACGGTGGCCGACAGGTCGTCGTCGGCGACACCGGCGCGGGCCCACAGAGCGCGCCGGTCCGCCGCGGACTCCGGTGCAGCGGTGTCGTGGAGAGTCGCCAGAGCACGGAGGACGAGGGTGGACAGGCGGGTACCGTCGTCGAGTGCGTGGGCGTCGCCTTTCAGGACCCGGGCAGCGAAGACGGGCAGGGGCTCAGCCTGAGCCGGGAGGTCCCCGAGCACGGTCAGCGCGTCCGCGAGCAGGGTTCGGGTCAGTTCCGGTGAGCCACCGACCAGACCGGTGGCTCGGCATGACGCAGTCCAGTCGGCGAGCGCGGGCTGGGCCCGCACAGTGGCGTGACCATCCAACCATGTCCACAGCTCCGCACGTTCGTCCTCCTTGCGGCGCCGTTCGCCTGCACGGTCATCGAGGGGGCCGACGAGTTCGGTGACGGTTTCACGCACCGTACGGCCGGACAGTTCCGTGACAGCCTCTTCCAAGCGGGCCAGCGAGACGGAGGGGCGAGGGTCCGGCAGGCGGTCCAGACCCAGGAGGTCGGCGAGAGCCTCGCGCTGGACTTCGTCGAGCGGTCCGAGGCGCACCCGATTGACGGGGCGGCCGGAAGAGAGACGGCTGTGGACCGTGTGCCAGAGCGGGCGGAGTTCGGGGCGGCGCAGGGTGCGTTCGCCCGGGGCGGGTTCCGTGTGGGTCATCCCGCCTCCAGGTCGGTGCCGTTCCAGACGAACCGAGCGCTGGTGACAGCGTCGTCGTCCCCGTCGGTAAGGAGTTGGTGGACGGCGATGCCGGGCAGCTCGCCGTAGGTGCACCATTCATGGTCGGAGGTGATCATGAGATCAAGGTCGAGTGCGGTGAGCAGGGCGAAGACCTGTCCACGATTGACGGCGTCGACACCGACGAAGACCTCGTCGAGCAGGATGGGCCGGGGTGCCAGGGGCACGGCCTCGTAGTGGGCGGCGACGGCGGCGAACAGCGGCAGGTGCAGTGCGATGGCCTTCTCTCCGCCGGAGAGCGCGCCGTGCAGCTTCTTGGTCAGCGGCTGCCAGCCGGTTCCGTTCGCCCGGTCCAGGCGGACGGTGAAGCGGTGCCAGGCGGTGTAGTCGAGCACCTCGCCGAGTTGCTCCTCCCAGCTCGCGGCCGTGTCACTGCCCTTGGCCTCCTCGATACGGGCGCGGAAGAAGGCGTGCAGGGCTTCCCGGTCGGTCTCGTCGACCCGGCCGGGGTCCTTGAGCAGGAGCTGACGGGCGGTGCGGGTGCCGTCCGGGAGATCCGGACGGACGTCCCAGACAAGCTGAACGGCGACGTTGGAGGCGGTACGGACCCGCTCCAGGTGTCTGTTCATGCGGTCGACGAGTTCGCCTGCCTGGCGGATGCGGGCCGCGAGGTGACGGCGGATGTCACCGGTCAGGATCTGGTCGAAAAGACGCCGCTCGGCGGTGGTGATGTCGTCACGGCTGCAGTCGCGCTCCTGAGTGAGCGTGGTGAGCATGCCCGTCGCCCCCACGCGTACGCCGTCCAGGGTGGCGGTGAACAGCTGGATGTCGTCGTCGGGCTCCAGGTCCAGGTCGGCACGGGCGCCGAGTCTCTGACGGGCCTCGTGGACCGCTTCGGAGAGACGAGTCGCGGCGTCGCCCAGATTGCGAGGGGCGTGCGGGATGCCGGGCCACTTCGCCGCTGCGGCCCGGGCGGCCTCCAAGGTTGCTTTGGTGCCGTCACCGGCGTCGAGTTCCGGTGCGAAGCCGGCGTCCTCGGCCAGCCCGACCAGGCACAGATGCCGGAACCGATGGGCTGCGGCGTCCCGGGTTCCGACGGCCTGTTCCCGCCGTTCGGCGTCCTGACCGCTGGTGGCCCGCAGTCCTCCGATACGGCCTTCCAGGCGCAGCAGGAGATCGGCCGCCCTGCGGGCCTCCTCACGGCAGCGCCGCAGTTCGGCGCGTGCCTCGGCGACACGTGCGACGATCTGCCGGTAGTCCTCACCGACGGTCGCCTCCACCGCCTCCATACGGGCCTTCAGACCCGCTGCCTCCGCTTCGGTGGCAGCCGCCGCCTCGGCCTGTTCCTCGGCGGTCCGGCGCGATCGGTCTGCCAACGCGGTCAGTTGGCGGGCCCTGTCGGCAGCAACGGTCGCGGTGAGGCGTGCGTCCACCCAGTTGTCGGCGGTATCCCGGAACTTGTCGACGTCGACAGAGAGTTCACGCAACCGGTCCCGGTCGGTGGGCAGTCCGTGTTCCGCAGCCCGGCGGCTGAGCGTGCGCAGGGCCCCCGCCACCTCGGTCTCACACCGGGCCAGGTGCGCGGCTGCGTCACGCACGGCGTCGTCCCGGGCAGCCGCCTTCGCCTCGGCTCGGTCCCAGTCGCGCCGACGGGCGTCGAGGTCCCTGTGGTCGGGTCGAGCAACACGGTCGGCGTCCAGCAGGACACAACGGGCATCGAGGCCCCTCAGTCGGTCGTCGACCACGGCGAGGGAGGCGTTCACCTCGCCGATGTGCTCAGTCAGTTCACTGATCCTGCGCTGCCGGGCCCGCTGCCGGGCCAGGGCACCGATGTACGCGGGTTCCGGCTTGCTCCAAGTCCCGGTGGCCAGCGCGAGACGCCAGGCACCGTCGGCGGAGACGGCCGCGGAGTGACCGCCGGGCAGCGCCGCGCCGTAGGCGACACCGGCGAGGATGCGGGTCACGGTGTCGGCCGGAACGGGGATGTCTTCCTCGGTCCTCAGCACGTCCAGCAGACTGGGCCCCGGGACTGTCACGGCCAGGGCAGCATCGGCGCGGGTGTCGTGCCCTGGCAGGGTGATCCCGTCGTAGGGGCTGACCCAGGCGTCCAGGAGGCCCGATGCCTCCAGCGCCGCTTCCACCGCGGCCTGAACAGGGAGCGGGACATCTTCACGGAAGGCGACCAGCCGCCACAGCGGTGCTCCCGCCGTCGCCGTGCGGACGGTGGTGCGGGTGGGCGGAGGCGGTGGCGGGAGGTCTGTCTCGCCGCTGAGCCGTCGTACCTCCTCCTCAAGTCGGCTCCGCTCGTCGCGCAGTCCCTGACGCGCGGCTCGGGCGGTGGCCTCCGCCGTTGCGATCTCCTGTTCCAGCGGGCGTGCGGCGGCTTCGACAAGGGCCCTCACGTCGGCTTCCGCCGCAGCTCCGGCCGCTAGTTCTCCAGGGTCGGCGATGCGCAGTTCCGTGCAGTCCTCGGCCCAGGCGAGGAGCCGTTCCGCCTGCGTGGCAAGGGCCTCGTCCCAGGCGCCGGACGCCTCGTCCCGCCGAGCGATCGCCTCCGCGAGTCGGGTACGGGCCTCGTCCAACAGGGCCTCGCCGGCGCCCCGGTCGCGTACCGCACGATCGTGCGCGTCAATCGCCTCGGTGATAAGCGCGACCTGCTGCCGTCGGGCGGTGACCGCGCCCCGCAGGAGCCGACGGGCCTGTCGGGCCCCGTGCTCGCCCACCGTTCGTCGCATGCCTTCGGATGGACGGCTGCCGTCGGAGGGACGGCCTCCCTCCTCACGCACCGTGCCGTCGCAGAGCGTCACCGTGGGATCCGCGTCGAGGATCACCTTCACCTCGTGGTGGATGGATTCCATACCCGCCGCCCGGGCCGACCGACGTGTTTCCTCTCCCGCTTCACGCGCGTGCTCGTCGAGTGCGCGGGCCTGACCCGCCGCCTCGTCCGCGTGCCTCCTGTCCTTCTCCGCCCCGACCTGAGCGGTCTGGGCAGTGGCGCGCTGTCGCCCGGCGGCGGCTAGCGCGTCTTCCGTGCGGCGGCGGAGTCGGTCGAGTTCCTCGCCCTGCTTGTACGTGTCGCTCTCACGCAGACCTTCGACGGTCTCTTCCAGGGCGTGTGCTCGCAGCTCCTGTTCTTCGCGCCGGGCCCGGGCCGACTCACGCTCCGTCAGCGCCTGTTCGAGCTCCTCGGCGCTCTGCCGGGCGGCACGGGTGAGGTCGTCCATCTCGGTGGTCGCCGAGATCAGCGCGGCCGAGCCGGCCCGCAGAACCCGTCGGGCGTAGGCGCGCTGCCGGGATGCGACGGTCTCGGCCGCCGTCACCTCGTCGTTGAGCCGCTTGAGGTGTTCGCGCTGACGGTCCAGTCGCTCGAACCCCTCGGCGAGTTCGGCGATCTCTCCCTCGCCCAGCGGGGGCAGAGCTCGTGACAGCAAAGTGGACAGCAGGGACGGGTCGAGCCGTTCGGACAGTTTGGGCTGGCGCAGCTGGAGCAGGGCGGACAACAGCGACTCATAACGCTGCTCACCCATGCCTGCGAAGAGTTCACGCCGGACAGCGGTGCGATAGTCAGTGGCCGAGGCGTGTACATCGCCGCGGTCGCGCAGGGCTTCGACGAGGGCAGCACGGGTCAGGGGCTGTTTCGACTCGTTGACGAGGAGCACACCGTCGGTGTGGGCGATCCTGGAGCCGGTGGTGAAGTAGTCGGCGTGCACCCCGCTGGTGTGAACGCTCGCCTGCAGGCGCGCACCGCAACCGAACCATCGCTCGGTGCCGTCGTCGCCGACGCGGTGGAACTCCATCCACACGTATCCGACGCGGGTCTTGCCGGAGGCGCCTTCGCCGAGCAGGTTCCAGTGCATGGTTCGTTCCGAACCGCCGAACGTGGAGAGGCGGTTGGGCCGGAGGCTGGCGTCGAAGAGGAAGGGGAGCAGAAGCTCCAGGGCCTTGGACTTGCCCGAGCCGTTCTGGCCGCGCAGCAGCAGGCGCCCCTGGTGGAAGGTGAAGGTCTCGTCGTAGTAGCGCCAGACGTTGAGGATGCCCGCGCGGTGCGGCTGCCACCGGTTGCGGGCGGCGTCCGCCTCTTGCCTCGGCGGCCCGGCCGGTTCGGCCGCCTCCTCCGGCCGTCGCGGGAGGGGAAGCTCTGTCACGCTCACTGCTTGTCTCCTTCTGCGAGACCGCCGCCGGAAGTCGTGGCGCTTGCCGTCTCGCGCGAACTCACGCCCGATTCCGGTCCGGACCGATCCTCCGGATCCGAACTCGTGGTCTCTGTCAGGCGGTAGCGGTACGCAGCCGGGCACGCGACGACACGGTCCCCTGCTCGGCGGGCGAGGCCGACGTCGCGCAGTACGCGTACGGCGTCCTCGGACAGCCGGGCCGCGCCGTCCTCGGACTGGTACGCCTTGGCCCAGCGCGGGAAGCGGCGCAGCAGGTCCGCTCCGGCCTCGGCGAGCTGTTCGGGCAGCATTCCGGCAGGCGCGGCGCAGAGCGGCTCCAGAAGGAGTAGCGCGGCAACCCGGGCAGTGGACGTGTCGTCGGGAAAGCGGACATCGGTGGCGAGCCCGTCCGGGTCCACGAGCAGGAAGCCTTCGGCTCGTTCCTCCAGGAGAAAGCCGGCCTGCTCGACCGAACGGCGCAGGATCTGGCGTCCGGTCAGGGAGGTGACGTATGCCAGCTCGTCGTCGGCGAGGTCCGCCCGGTACAGCACGGGGTCGTCGAAGAGCCTGCGCAGTACCGAGTGACGCAGCCTCAGGTTACGTTGTGCATCCGTGGTGGCGGTCTCGCTGTGTGCCTCGTCGGCCGCCCCCTCGACGACTACGCCGTAGCGGCGCTCCCGCACAAGGCCCGTGAGGAGTCCCTCGAACCGCGCCGGCACCTCGTCCGGTGGTACGGCGAGTCGGGAGGCGCCGACGGGCGCGGCGGGCAGCCGCATCAGCAAAGTGGTGTCCACGCGGTAGAGGACCTTTGCCTCCGCGGACTCGACGTACGCCTCGGTCGTGCCGTCCACCGCGCGCAGTACGTCGTACGACTCCAGCAGCTTCAGGACGTCGACGAATGCCATCCGCTCCGGCTTGTGGACCGGGTCGAACGCGGCCAGTGCCCGATCGGCCGCCGTGGCCTGTACGACGCGATCGGCGAGCATGCCGATGGTTGTCATCGGCATCGACAGCAACTCGGCCGCGGTGACGCACAGCAGAACGTAGCGTCGGCGGTCGAACGGGGCCCGGCCGGAGCGGGCCCTGCGGGCCGGTCGGGAGCCGTCCGGGTTCGCGCGGACTTTGGTGAGGCGGGCGTACCCGCGGCGGGGCTCCACGACCAGGCTCCAGCCACACGTGTAATCGAACCACTGGGCCAGCGGCTCGCGACGGCGTCGTACCAGTTCGAAGCCGGCCGGCTCGGCAGCCACGGTCAGTAGGGGGCGGGCCAGGAGGAGGCGGATGGCGCGCGCGACCTCCTCCCGTTCCGCAACGGCCAGTTGGTTGGCCAGCGTGCTCATCCCGCCGCCTCCTGCCACGCGGCGCGGCCGGCCGGGAGGGCGTTCGCTCCGCCCGCCGCGGTGATGTGGAGGACGTAGTCCGGACCGGTCAGTGAACCCTTCGCGGTGTGCAATACGGCGGTGCGCTCATCGGGAGGCGGCATGAGCACGATCTCCACCCGGCCGTCTCCCGTCGTGGCACGCCGCAGACCGGCCGCGTCCGGCCGGGCGGACAAAGCCCGGCCCAGCAGGTCGAGCAGGCGATCGAAGACAGCGGGATCCAGCGCGCCGAAGGAGGACAGGCGCACGGGTCCGTCCGTCTCCAGTTTCTGCCAGGCGCGCGCGAGTTCCGCTCGCTCCGCTCGGGCCCGCTCGGCGCGCTCCGCCCTGACGGCCGCGACATCTCGCACCTTGGCCGTACGGGTGAAGCGCTCCGTCCGTCCGCTGGTCCGCAGCAGCGCCGACACCTCCACCGGCTGGGCTTCGGACCAGGAAAGGGACGACGGAATCAACTCCGGGTCGGGGTGGGCGAGGTGAGCGTGGCGGGCCGGGCCGAGGCCGAAGGCGGTCGACCACAGCCGGTGCAGGTCCTCTTCAGCGTGGGCCGCCGCGAACCAGCGCGCCAGTTCCCGGAAGTCCTGCACAGCACTGGAGGAGCGGCGCCGCGACTCGTTGATCCGTTCCAGAACCTGCAGGAGGGAGACGATGGCCCGCCGGGCGATGTCGTGCAGCTGCTCGATCCGGGGCCGCGCCCCTTCGTCCGGAAGGAACCATGCCAGCAGACCCGCCCAGCGCGCCCGCCTGCTCTCCAGCCAGCCGGCCGCGGGATCCTCACCAGCCACCGGCGGCAGCTCGGCGCCGCGCAGGGCTCGCTCTCGCAGCACGGCGGTCCCCCGCTCCTCCACCCGGGCCACGGCGGCGGCGACCATCCCCCCACGCCGGTCGAGGTTGACCAAGAACTCCTGTAGATAGGCGACGGTGGCGGCCTTGACCTCATGGAAAACATCCAGATCCGCGCCCTCTGCGCGCAGGAGCCGCTGCAGTTCGCCGTTGAACGCCTTGGTGTTCTCCACCAGGGCCTCCAGATGCCCCTCCAGCTCCCGCAGCGTGCTGAAGATCCGGCGGTCGGCCGAGGCGGGTTCATCGGACAGCAGGCACAGCTCGTCCAGCCTGTCGGCGATCGCCTCCAGCACGGCCGTCTGCAGCGCCCCCGTGGAGGCAAGAACCTCAAGCGCGTGCCGAACTCCGGCGAGAGCGGCCTCACCCCGTCGGGTCAGCGAGTACTGCAGGTTGCGCCGCTCGTATTCCTCGGCCGTGCGGTAGTTCTCCGCGTGGTTGTGCACCACGTCCAGGAGCTCCCACTGCACGAGCTTCCTGAGCGCCTCATGCAGTTCCTCATCCTCGACCGCCGCCGCCCAGCCCACCCCGCGCAGCTGCTCGCGCACCGCATCGAGCCCCAGGGCCGTCTCCAGGTGCTCGCCGGCCACACCGAAGGCGTCCAGCACCGCCCCGTACAAATCGGACCTCTCCGCCGTCGTGAACCGGAACATCTCCGGTGGAACCCTGCGCATGCCTGTCGCCTCCTCCCCCACCGCGTCGGCGGCATCCGGATCTCCACCGTAGAGGGCGGTACCGACATTCAGGGGCGAGTCACGGAACAGCGGATTCAACCAGCGAGAATCGGGCGGTCTCGTGGCCCCGTGCGCTCAGATTCGACGGCGAACACGGTCCGCTCCTCGTCTCCGCGCAGGAGCAGGGACCAGACCATGAGTCGGTCGGTACCGCTGGGCACCCGCCCTGGATGCGGCAGACGCGTCACCGTCAACAAGAGCTCTACGGATCTTGTCGCTTTCTGCGGGACGACTGCGTGGCACCGGATTTCCTGCTCCTCCGTGGCCGCGTGGGAGCGTCGTCCGGAGAGCTTCTTTCTGCGGTGAGTGGTCTTAGAGGTCCTAACAGAAGCTGCTGATGGTGTGACTGTCGGCTTGGATGCTCGTTGGTCCGTTCGTGGCGAAGAGGAACTCTCGGCCGTGGATCGTCTCGGATGAACTGTGGCTGCTGATTGAGCCGTTGCTGCCGGTCCCGGCACCGAAGCTAGTCACGGGGCGGCCGCGGGTTCCCGACCGGCAGGCTCTGTGCGGGATCCTGTTCGTGCTGCACACCGGCATCCAGTGGGAGTACCTGCCCCAGGAGCTCGGCTTCGGTTCAGGCATGACCTGCTGGCGTCGGCTTGCCGCGTGGAACGAGGCCGGTGTGTGGGACCGGCTTCATGCCGTCCTGCTGGCGAGGCTGCGGTCGGCGAAGCAGCTGGACTGGTCAAGGGCGGTGATCGACTCCAGCCACGTCCGGGCCGCCCGACGCGGCCCCAAAGCGGACCCAGCCCGGTCGACCGAGCACGTCCGGGCAGCAAGCACCACGTCCTCGTCGACGGGCAGGGCATCCCGCTCGCCGTGTCACTGACCGGCGGAAACCGCAACGACGTCACCCAGCTGATGCCCCTGCTCGCGAAGATCCCGCCCGTCGCCGGCCTGGTCGGCCGGCCCAGGAGACGACCGGACATGCTGCTCGGCGACCGGGGCTACGACCACGACAAATACCGCCGTCTTGTCTGGGCTCAGGGCATCAAACCGGTCATCGCTCGGCGCGGTGTCCCGCACGGCTCTGGTCTCGGCGTCCACCGCTGGGTCGTCGAACGAACGATCGCTTGGCTCCACGGCTTCCGCCGCCTACGCGTCCGCTGGGAACGACGCGACGACATCCACGAAGCCTTCCTCGGCCTCGCCACGTGCCTCATCACCCACCGACACGTCCAACGCCTTTGTTAGGACCTCTAAGTGCACCACCGAGAACGAAGTTATGTGCACCACTGCTCAGGCCACGTCGGTGTCCCGCTCGATGGCCTGGAGGCGGTTCTTGAGCCGGTAGCTGTTGCCGTATGCCGTGCGCTCCGACCGCATCCGCTCACTCGACAGGAGAATGCCTGATCGCTCCCGGCCGGCGCGGCCGGCGGCACATGACACCTATGCGGCCCTTCCCCGGAGAGCGGACGACGACGACGTCCAAAGCGGGCGGCAGTATCGGCGTCCCGCGCGGTGACGAACCATCAGAACGAGCGTCAATTGAGCGTCGAGGCGGTCGACCTCTCTTCGTGCGCAGGGAAGGGAAGACCGCACCACCATCCCAGCACGGCTCCTTAAAGCGCCAGGTCAGACTGTATTCGTCAGCATACGAGGCGCTTCACGTCATGCACCTACGGAAACATGTGGGCACGGCCCGCCCGCAACCCGGGGAATCAGAAGAACTGCAGGTCAGACGCTCTTTGCTGAGGGCTCAAGAATCGCCACACACTCCACATGCGACGTCATCGGGAACAGGTCGAACGCCCGCAGCGTGCGCGGCTTGTAGCCGGCCTCGCGGAAGTACGCCAGGTCCCGTGCCAGCGCCGCCGGGTCGCAGGCCACGTACGCGATGCGGCGCGGGCCCAGCGAGGCGAGGTGCTTGACCGTCTGCTTGCCCGCGCCCGCGCGGGGCGGGTCGAGGACGACGATGTCGACATCCGTGATGCCCGTGCGCGGCAGGACCGAGTCGACCTTGCCCTGCTCGATGCGGACCCGTTCGAAGTCCTGCAGGTTGTGCCGGGCGTCCTCCACCGAGCGCTTGCCGGATTCGATGCCCAGCACCGCGCCCTTGTCGCCCACCCGGTCGGCGATCGCACCGGCGAAGAGGCCCACGCCGCAGTACAGATCGAGCGCCATGTCGCCCTTGCGCGGCAGCAGGCCCTGCATCACGGCCTTGACCAGCATGTCGGCCGCCTGCGGATGCACCTGCCAGAAGCCGCCCATGCCGACGCGGTAGGTGCGTTCGTCGGCGCGCTCGCGGACGAACGCACGGCCGTGCACGCGGTGCACTCCCCCGTCACGCTCCTCGACGCGCAGCACGGAGACCGGCTTGTCGAGCTCGACGAGCGGAAGCCGGCCGCCGGGGCGCGGGGTCAGGACGACCTGGCGGTCGTTCGACCCGGTCGCCGCGATCGCCTCGACCGTGGCCATCTGCGGCCAGTCCTGCTTCTCGATGCCGAGTTCGGTGACGCCCGGGGCGGCGATCATGCAGTGGTCGATCGGCTGGACGTCGTGCGAGCGGTGCTTGCGCAGTCCCGCGCGGCCGTCCGCGTCGATGGCGTACTGGACGCGGGTGCGCCACGCCGGGACCTCACCCGCGGGGAGCTTGTCGCCCGGGGCGGGCATGACGGTGCCGTCCCAGCCGGCCTCCTCGGGCGTCAGCCCCGCGAGGCGCTGCAGCTGCTCCGCGATCACCTCGCCCTTGAAGCGGCGCTGCGCGCCCGGCTTGGCGTGCTGCCAGTCGCAGCCGCCGCACTTGCCGGGGCCGGCGTACGGGCAGGGTGCCTCCACCCGGTCCTTGGACGCGTCGACGATCCGCACCGCGTCGGCGCGCAGGAAACGGGAGTCCTCCTCGCCTTCGGTGACGCGGACAACGGCCTTCTCGCCGGGAAGCGCGTGCCGTACGAACAGCACCCGCCCCTCCTCGTTACGGGCGACGCAGTGGCCGCCGTGTGCGACGGGGCCGATCTCGACCTCGTACTCCTCCCCGACCAGCGAAGACTCAGGTGCGTTCTGCATGGTGGGGTGACTCCAGAGGATCAAAGGGGGGCGGCAGGACAACGACCCACCAGTCTACGTCGGGGGCGGGCCGCCTCAGACCTTCCCGCTCGGCTCCTTCGGACGACGGTCCACGGGTCCGCGGCGCACGGAGCCCGGGGCGCTCCACTCCTGGCGCTTCCTGGCCCGCTTCTTCGCGACTTCGGACGATTCCAGCTGGTAGGGCACCGAGGTCACCATGACCCCCGGGGTGAACAGCAGCCGGCCCTTGAGCCGCAGCGCGCTCTGGTTGTGCAGCAGGTGCTCGTACCAGTGGCCGACGACGTACTCGGGGATGACCACGCTGACCACGTCGCGCGGGCTCTCCTTGCGCAGGCTCTTCACGTACTCGATGACGGGCCGGGTGATCTCGCGGTAGGGCGAGTCCAGGATCTTCAGCGGCACATTGATGCCGCGCCGCTCCCACTCGTCCCGCAGCGCCTTGGTCTCCCCCGGGTCGACGCCGATGCTGAGCGCTTCGAGTTTGTCGACGCGCATCAGCTTGGCGTAGGCGAGCGCGCGGAGGGTCGGCTTGTGGACCTTGGAGACGAGCACGATGGCGTGGACGCGGGACGGGCGGACGCTGTCGTCGCTCGGCTCGTCGGACGCGGCGATCTCCTCGGCGACCCGGTCGTAGTGCCTGCGGATGGCGGACATCGTGCCGTAGAAGATCACCATGCCGAGCAGCGCGACCCAGGCGCCGTGCGTGAACTTGGTGGCGAGGACGACCACGAGCACCAGACCGGTGAAGAAGGCACCGAAGGTGTTGATCGCACGGGAGCGGATCATGTGGCGGCGCTTGGCCTTGTTCCTCTCCGTCCTCAGGTGCCGGTTCCAGTGCCGGACCATGCCGGTCTGGCTGAGTGTGAAGGAGACGAAGACGCCGACGATGTAGAGCTGGATCAGCTTGGTGGAGTCGGCTCCGTAGACCCAGACCAGCAGGATGGCGGCGCCGGCCAGCAGCACGATGCCGTTGGAGAAGGTGAGCCGGTCGCCGCGGGTGTGGAGCTGGCGGGGCAGATACCGGTCCTGGGCGAGGATCGAGCCCAGGAGCGGGAATCCGTTGTAGGCGGTGTTGGCCGCGAGGAACAGTACGAGGGCGGTGGCCGCGGCGAGCAGGATGAAGAAGAACGTTCCGTCACCGAAGACGGCGGCGGCGACCTGGGAGATCACCGGGTTCTGGACGTAGTCCGGGCCCACCGGGACACCGTTGTGGATGAGGTCCTTCGCCGGGTACTCCGCCATCTTGACGTCGGTGGCCATGGCGAGGCCGATGATGCCGCAGAACATGGTGACGGCAAGGCCGCCCATCAGCAGCAGCGTGGTCGCGGCGTTCTTGCTCTTGGGCTTGCGGAACGCGGGGACGCCGTTGCTGATGGCCTCGACACCGGTGAGCGCCGCACAGCCGGAGGAGAAGGCGCGCAGCAGCAGGAAGACGAGCGCGAAGCCGGCGAGGCCGCCGTGCTCCGGCTTGATCTCGTAGTCGGCTGTCGGCGCGCGCATGGTCTCGTCGAGGACGATCCCCTGGAAGGCACCCCACGCGATCATGATGAACACACCGGCGCAGAAGACATACGTCGGGATCGCGAAGAGCTTGCCCGACTCCTTCACGCCGCGCAGGTTCATCAGCGTGAGGAGCACGATTATGACGATGGCGCTGAGCACCTTGTGCTCGACGACGAACGGGATGGCGGAGCCGAGGTTCTCCACACCGGAGGAGATGGAGACGGCGACGGTCAGGACGTAGTCGACCAGGAGCGCGCTCGCGACGGTGAGGCCCGCCTTGGGGCCGAGGTTGGTGTTGGCGACCTCGTAGTCGCCACCGCCGCTCGGATAGGCGTGCACGTTCTGCCGGTAGGAGGCGACGACGGTGAACATCAGCACCACGACGGCCAGGGCGATCCATGGGCTGAAGTGGTACGCCGACAGACCCGCGATGGACAGGACCAGCAGAACTTCGCCCGGGGCGTACGCCACAGAGGAGAGCGGGTCGGAGGCGAAGACGGGGAGTGCAATGCGCTTGGGGAGAAGGGTCTCTCCCAGCTTGTCGCTGCGCAGCGCCCGGCCGATCAGGATCCGTTTGGGCAGGTCGGTCAGTTTGGACACGGGGAGGATCGTAAGCGTTCGAAATGAGTCATGCCCACTCACCACCCGGGCCTTAACGGAATCCTGTCTCCGAGACGGGTGGGGTCCAAGGGGTGACCGCACATGTTTAGCTAGGCGCGCGGTCTGAGACCCTGTAGGGCCTTGACAGCGATACAGGACCAAAGACAGCCGGAAGGACGGTCGTGCACATCGTCATCATGGGGTGCGGGCGAGTGGGAGCCGCTCTCGCGCAGACCCTGGAGCATCAGGGGCACACGGTCGCCGTCGTCGACCAGGACCCCACGGCCTTCCGTCGCCTGGGATCCGGATTCGGCGGCCGCCGCGTCACCGGAGTCGGCTTCGACCAGGACACCCTGCGCGAGGCGGGGATCGAGGACGCCGGCGCGTTCGCCGCGGTCAGCAGCGGTGACAATTCCAACATCATCGCGGCACGGGTGGCACGCGAGATGTTCGGCATCGAGAACGTCGCCGCCCGGATCTACGACCCCCGTCGCGCCGAGGTCTACCAGCGGCTGGGCATCCCTACGGTCGCCACGGTCCGCTGGACCGCGGACCAGATGCTGCGCCGGCTGCTGCCGTCGGGCGCGGAGCCGCTGTGGCGCGATCCCAGCGGTGGCGTCCAGCTGGCGGAGGTGCACACCTCGTCGGCGTGGATCGGCCACAAGGTCAGCAGGCTGCAGGAGGAGACGGGTGTACGCGTGGCCTTCCTCACCCGGCTGGGCGAGGCGGTGCTGCCCACGTCGCAGACCGTGCTGCAGGAGGGCGACCTCGTGCACGTGATGATGCGTACGGACGAGATCGGGAAGGTCGAGGCGGTCTTCGCCGAGGGTCCCGAGGAGGGCGGTCACTGATGCGGGTCGCTATTGCGGGCGCCGGCGCGGTGGGCCGTTCCATCGCCGGTGAGCTGCTGGAGAACGGGCACGAGGTTCTCCTGATCGACAAGGCCCCGACCGCCATCTCGGTGGAGCGCGTGCCGCAGGCCGAGTGGCTGCTCGCCGACGCGTGCGAGATCACGTCGCTGGACGAGGCGGCACTGCAGCGCTGCAACGTGGTGATCGCGGCGACGGGCGACGACAAGGTGAACCTGGTCGTCTCACTGCTCGCGAAGACGGAATACGGGGTGCCGCGGGTGGTCGCCCGCGTCAACAACCCCAAGAACGAGTGGCTCTTCAACGAGTCGTGGGGCGTGGACGTGGCCGTCTCCACCCCGCGTCTGATGTCGGCGCTGGTCGAGGAGGCCGTGAGCGTCGGCGACCTGGTGCGCCTGCTCCGCTTCAGCCACGGCGACGCGAACCTGGTCGAGCTGACGCTGCCGCCGGAGTCGGCGTTGGCGGGCACGCAGGTGGGCGAGGTGGCATGGCCGGAGGACACCTCGCTGGTCACGATCATCCGCGGTTCCCGGGTCCTGACCCCAAACACGGAGGAGACCCTGGAGGCGGGCGACGAGCTGCTGTTCGTGGCGGCCCAGGCGCGTGAGGAACAGCTGGAGGACCTGCTCTCGGTCCGCCGGGAGTCCTGACACCGCGCGACTGCCTTCTCCCTCCGGGCCCCGCCCCGCAGGGAAACGCCGAAGGCCCGGAACCGTGCCGGTTCCGGGCCTTCGGCGTATGTGTGAGTGCGACGCGTCGGGCTATGCCTCGCCGCCGCCGTGCGGTGCCGCGGCCTTGCGGGCCTCCTCCGCGCGTTCCTCCGCCTCCATCTCCGCGAACACGTCGATCGGCGGCGGCGCCTTCGCGAGGAACAGCCAGGTCAGATAGACGGCCAGCAGGAACGGCGGGATCTTCAGCGCCACCAGTACCCAGCCCAGCTGGGTCGTGTCGGCCCACCAGTAGAGCGGGAAGAGGATCGCGCACTTGGCGAGCAGGATCAGGCCCCACGCCCAACTGGCCTTGGCGTACGCCTTCTTGCGGCCGGGGTTGCGGGTCCGCCAGGAGAGGTTCTCCTTGAAGACCGGGCCGAGGATCAGACCGATGAGCGGGACGCCCGCCAGCGTGGTGATGATGTACGCCATGGCCAGGCCCAGGGTGTACAGCATGCCCGGCAGGTAGAAGTCCTTCGCGTTGCCGGTCATCATCGCGAACACGACACCGAAGGCCACGCCGAAGACGCCGCTGAAGGCGTGCTTGACGGTGTCCTTGCGGATCAGGCGCACGGCGACCAGCACCAGCGAGACGGCGAGAGCCGCGATCGCCGAGATGTGCAGATCCTTGTTGACCGTGTAGATCGTGACGAAGAGAAGGCCCGGCAGGACCGTCTCCACCATGCCGCGCACGCCGCCGAACGCCTCGAACAGCGCCGCCTCCGTGACTGCCCTGGATTCGGCCGGGTCGTGCTGTGGGTCGTTCGTGGTGGGGGTCGGCTTGTCGACAGACGTCACCGGCTACTCCTGTCCGAGCGGTCGGAGTTCGTATTTGGGGTTGAACAGCACCCGGCGGCCGTGGTTCATGGAGATCCGGCCCGACGCGATCAGTCTGCGGCCCGGCTCTATACCCACGATGGAGCGGCGGCCGAGCCAGACGACGTCCAGCGGGGCCGTGCCGTCGAACAGCTCCGCCTCCAGCGCGGGCACGCCGGCCCGCGGACGCAGGGTGACCGTGCGCAAGGTACCAGTGACCCGGACGATCTGGCGGTCACCGCAGTCGCAGATGCGGGTGCACCCCGACGCCTGCGCGTCCTCCTGGAGCTCCTCCGACTCGAGCTGCTGCTGCGAGGTGGAGAGCCGGTCGAGCATGCGACGGAAGCGGCCGACCGGTCCGGCCGCCCTGTCTTCCTTCGCCGCGTTCTCGGAGCGGGGTACAGCACTCATACAGAAAGCGTACCGGCCCTCCCCAGGACCGGATCAACGTTCGAAGCGGATCAACGTTCGAAGCGGTATCCCATGCCCGGCTCGGTGACGAAGTGCCGGGGGTGCGAGGGGTCCACCTCCAGCTTGCGGCGCAGCTGGGCCATGTAGACCCGCAGGTAGTTGGTCTCCGTGCCGTACGACGGGCCCCACACCTCCTGCAGCAGCTGCTTCTGACCGACGAGACGGCCGCTGTTGCGGACGAGGACCTCCAGCAGGTGCCACTCCGTGGGCGTGAGGCGCACGTCGCGTCCCTCGCGGTGCACCTTCTTCGCCGCGAGGTCGACGGTGAAGGTCTCGGTCTCGACAGTGACGACATCGCCGTCCCCGCCGCCGACCGGCTCGGCCCTGCGGACGGCGGCGCGCAGCCGGGCCAGCAGTTCGTCCATGCCGAAGGGCTTGGTGACGTAGTCGTCGGCCCCGGCATCGAGCGCCTCGACCTTCTCGTCGGAGGAGTGCCGGGCGGAGAGCACGAGGATGGGCACCCTGGTCCAGCCGCGCAGGCCCTTGATCACCTCGACGCCGTCCATGTCGGGCAGCCCGAGGTCGAGGACGACGACGTCGGGGTGACGTGCTGCCGCGAGTTCGAGCGCCGACGCGCCGTCGTGGGCCGCGTCCACCTCGTACTTCCGCGCCTTCAGGTTGATCACGAGGGCACGTACGATCTGCGGCTCGTCGTCGACCACGAGCACCCGGGTCATTGCCGGTCCGCCTTTCTGCCGTGTGGGCTGGGACTGCTGTGTGTGCGGGAGAGGCCGCGCAGGGCGGCCTCCGCTGCCGAGCGACGTGCCGGGCGCCGTCATGTCGTCGCCTGCGCGGGCATCTCGGTGGAGCCGGTCCCGCCCCCTCCCGGCGCGGCGGCGAGGGTGAGGACCATGGTCATGCCGCCTCCGGGGGTGTCCTCGGCGCTCAGCGTGCCGCCCATGGCCTCCACGAAGCCGCGCGCGACCGCGAGGCCGAGGCCGACGCCCGCGCCGCGCGGGGCGTCGCCGTAGCGCTGGAACGGTTCGAATATGCGGTCCTTCGCCTCGTCGGGGACCCCGTTCCCGCGATCCACCACGCGCAGTTCGAGGCGTTCGCCGAGCGTGCTGGCGGCGACGGTGACGGTCGTGCCGTCAGGGCTGTACTTCACCGCGTTCTCGACGATGTTGGCGACCGCGCGTTCCAGCAGCCCGCGGTCGACGGCCACAAGGGGCAGCGTCTCGGGGATGTCCAGGACGACGCTCTCGGGCGGGACACCGGCAAGGGCGAGCGGGATCACCTCGTCGAGGCTCGTCTCACGGATGAGCGGGGTGACGGTGCCGGTCTGCAGCCGTGACATGTCGAGCAGATTGCCGACCAGGTGGGAGAGCCGGTCGGTGCCCTCCTCGATGCCGGCGAGCAGCTCGGCCTCGTCCTCCTCCGACCAGGCGACGTCGTCGGACCGGAGAGAGGTGACGGCGGCCTTGATCCCGGCGAGCGGGGTGCGCAGGTCGTGGCTGACGGCGGCGAGCAGGGCGGTGCGTATCCGGTTGCCCTCGGCGAGCGCGCGGGCAGCCTCCGCCTCGTCCACCAGCCGACGGCGGTCGACGACGACCGCGGCCTGGGTGGCGAAGGCTGCCAGCACGCGGCGGTCCTCGGCGGGCAGGACGCGCCCGGAGAGCGCGAGCGCCATGTGGTCGCCGACCGGCATGTCCACGTCCGCGTCGTCGGGACGTGTGGCCGGCCTCGGGCCGACGCTCGCGGTGCAGGTCCACGGTTCGACGTCGCCGGCCCGCTCCAGCAGGGCCACGGACTCCATCGCGAAGGTCTCCCGGACCCGCTCCAGGAGGGCGTCGAGCGCCGTCTCCCCGCGGAGCACACTGCCCGCGAGGAAGGAGAGGATCTCGGACTCGGCCCGCAGCCGGGCGGCCTGGTGGGTGCGGCGGGCCGCCAGGTCCACGACGGAGGCGACCGCTGCCGCCACCGCGAAGAAGATCACGATGGCGACGAGGTTCTTCGGTTCGGCGATGTCGAGGGTGTGGGTGGGCGGGGTGAAGTAGTAGTTCAGCAGCAGCGAGCCGACGGCCGCGGAGGCCAGTGCGGGCCGCAGCCCGCCGAGGAGCGCCGCGGTGACGGTGAGGAACAGGAACAGCAGGACGTCGTTGGCGAGCCCGGGACCGTTCTCGATGCTGGTCAGCACCAGGCTGAGCAGGACGGGGGCGACGACGCCGACGAGCCAGCCTGCGATGATGCGGGACCGGCCGAGCCGGGCTCCGCGGGCGCCGGGCAGCCCGCGGCCCTTGCCCGCCTCGTCGTGCGTGACGATGTGGACGTCGAGGTCGGGGCCCGAATCGCGGGCCACGGTGGCGCCGACGCCGGGACCGAAGAGGTACTGCCACGACGTGCGGCGGCTGGAGCCGAGGACGACCTGGCTGGCGTTGACGCCGCGCGCGAACTCCAGCAGGGCGGAGGGCACGTCGTCGCCGATGACGTGGTGGAACGTGCCGCCGAGATCCTCGACGAGGGTGCGCTGTACGGCGAGCTCCTTGGGCGAGGCCGAGGTCAGCCCGTCGCTGCGGGCGATGTAGACGGCGAGGACCTCGCCGCCCGCTCCCTTCTCGGCCAGCCGTGCGGCACGGCGGATGAGCGTACGGCCCTCGGGGCCGCCGGTGAGACCGACAACGATGCGCTCGCGGGCCTGCCAGGTGGAGCGGATGTTGTGCTCGCCGCGGTACTGCTGGAGGTACTCGTCGACGCGGTCGGCGAGCCACAGAAGGGCGAGTTCGCGCAGGGCGGTGAGGTTGCCGGGCCGGAAGTAGTTGGACAGTGCGGCGTCCACCTTGTCCGGCGTGTAGATGTTGCCGTGCGCCATCCGGCGGCGCAGCGCCTGCGGCGCCATGTCGACGAGTTCTATCTGGTCGGCCCTGCGCACGACTTCGTCGGGGACCGTCTCGCGCTGGCGCACGCCGGTGATCGATTCGACGACGTCCCCGAGTGACTCGAGGTGCTGGATGTTGACGGTGGATATGACGTCGATGCCCGCGGCGAGCAGTTCCTCGATGTCCTGCCACCGCTTGGCGTTGCGCGAGCCGGGCACATTGGTGTGGGCGAGCTCGTCGACGAGGGCGACCGCGGGGCGGCGCTCCAGCACGGCGTCGACGTCCATCTCCGTGAACGACGCGCCGCGGTGGGTGAGCTCGCGGTGCCGGATCTGCTCGAGACCGTGCAGCAGCACCTCGGTGCGCGGCCGGTCATGGTGCTCGACATGGGCCACGACGCAGTCCGTGCCGCGCTCCAGGCGCCGGTGTGCCTCGGAGAGCATGGCGTACGTCTTGCCGACTCCTGGCGCCGCACCGAGGTAGATCCGTAGCTTGCCGCGTCCCATGGCCTCATTGTCTTCTGTGTGCCGCGTCGCGCATCGGCTGCGACTGCCGCTCCGCGCAGCGTCGACCCTACGTCCACCAGGGCGGCCGAAAGGGACGCGGAGGGACTCCACGGTGCGTATTGACGCGATTCTGATGCGCCGGGCCGGGGCGGGACGCCGGTGCGACGCATCCGCGTCGCCATGGAGCGGCCGGTGCGCGGGGCCGGGCGGGGCCATGGAGCGGCCGGGTGGCAGGTCCCGGCAGCGCTCGACGATCTCGCCGTCGTCAGTGCTCCACGATCTCGCCGTCGCTCAGTTCCAGCACCCGGTCCGCCAGGTCCAGCAACTGGGCGTCGTGCGTGGCGACCAGCGCCGTGACGCCTTCGCTGCGTACGACGGCGCGCAGCAGCTCCATCACCGACAGTCCGGTCTCCGCGTCCAGCTGGCCCGTCGGCTCGTCGGCGATGAGCAGTGCGGGACGGTTGGCGAGTGCGCGGGCGATGGCGACGCGCTGCTGCTGGCCGCCGGACAGCTCCCCCGGGCGCTGGGCCGCGTGCTCGGCGAGACCGACGAGGGCCAGCAGCAGCTCCACGCGTTCGTCGCGTTCACGCGCGGGGGCCCTGCGCAGCCGGAGCGGGACGCCCACGTTCTCCGCTGCGGTCAGGATCGGGATGAGACCGAAGGACTGGAAAACGAAACCGATGCGGTCACGGCGCAGTTCGAGCAGGCCGTCCTCGCCGAGGCCGGACAGTGCCGTGCCGTCCACGGTGACCCGGCCCTCGTCAGGGCTGTCCAGCCCGCCGACCACGTTCAGGAGGGTGGTCTTGCCCGAGCCGGAGCGGCCCTTGAGCGCGACCAGTTCACCGCGGGGGACCTCGAAGGAGACACCCCGCAGGGCGTGCACGGCCGCGGCACCGGTGCCGTAGGAACGGTGCACGTTCTCCACGCGCACCATCGGCGCACCGCCCGGTCCGCCGACTACTGCTGCTCCCCCGGACGCACTGCTGCTCACGGTCATGCTCGGCCCCCCGTACGCATCGGATCGTTGCGGGCACAGTATGTGCAGGGGCCGGACAAAGGGGCAACGGCCGTGCGGACAAAGGCCGGTGGGCCGCACTCCCGACCAGGAGTGCGGCCCACCGTCAGCTGGGGTCAGCGGACCTCGGTGATCTCGGGTCCGCGCTGGAGCTGGCCCATGCCGCCGGAGAAACGCGAGCCCTCCTGGTCCTCCTGCTGGACACCCTCGGGCACCATCTGCGCGTCGTCCGGCAGCTTGAGGACGATCGGGTCGCGGGGCGCCATCGGTCCCTCGCCGCGTACGACGACGGTGTCCCGGAAGATCTGCTCCAGCAGTCCGGCGGCCTGCGGCTGCACCGCGCCCTGCCCGGAGATCACACCGCGCAGGAACCAGCGCGGTCCGTCGACACCGATGAAGCGGACCAGCTGTACGCCGCCCGTGCCGTCGGGCAGCTGCACCGGCACCTGGGCCCGCAGCTCCCAGCCCAGCGGACCCTCGACCTCGTCGATGATGCCGCCCTGCTGGGTGATGCCCGAGGCGATCTCCTCGCGGACCTCGCCCCAGATGCCTTCCTTCTTGGGCGCCGCGAAGGCCTGCAGCTGCACGGCGCTGTCGCGCAGCACGACCGTCGCGGCGACGATCGCGTCGCCCGCGACCTCGACGCGCAGTTCCATGCCCTCGACTCCGGGCACGAACAGGCCGCCCAGATCGACCCGGCCCTCGCCGGGCCTTGATACCTCGGAGACGTCCCAGGGGCCGTCGGGCCGGGGCGCCGGCGGGAGGTTCGCCCGGCGGGCTCCGCTCTCCCCGGCATCCGTGTCGAGCTCGGCAGACTCGTCGGCGACTCGCTCGGCCTCGCCCGCTGCGTCCGCCGCATCCTCGGCGGAACCACTCTTCTTGCGACGTCCGAACACGTCACTGTCCTTCCCGGTCGGATACGACCGAAGCGTATCGATTCCCACCCGTAGAGCCGTCCACGGCGGCATGACCGCCGGTGGACCCGAAGCCCCCCTCGGCCCGCGCCGAGCCGGGAAGCTCCGCCACCTCGTGGAAGCGCACCTTCTCGACCTGCTGGACGACCAGTTGGGCAATCCGGTCGAACCGTTCGAACCGCACGCTCTCGCGCGGGTCGAGATTGACCACGATCACCTTGATCTCCCCACGGTACCCGGCATCCACCGTCCCTGGGGCATTCACGAGGGCCACTCCGCAACGGGCAGCGAGACCCGAGCGCGGGTGCACGAACGCCGCGTACCCGTCGGGGAGCGCGATCGACACCCCCGTGGGCAGGACCACGCGCTCGCCGGGCGCCAGCTCGGCGGCTTCGCAGGTCACGAGATCGGCACCCGCGTCACCGGGGTGCCCGTACGCCGGGAGCGGGACCTCGGGGTCCACGCGGCGGATCAGTACGTCGACGGGTTCACGCATCAGGGGTTCACCTCGAAGGCGCGGGCGCGCCGGATCTGGTCCGGGTCGGCCATGGCCGCCCGGATCTCCTCGGGCCGGCCGTTGTCGATGAAGTGGTCGACCTTGACCTCGATGAACAGGGCGCCCGCGCGCACGGCGACCGGGCCGTCGGGGCCGCCGATCCGGCCGGTGGCCGTCGAGTAGATCTTGCGACCGGCGACGGCGGTGACCTCGGCGTCGAGGTGCAGCACAGTGCCGACCGGCACGGGGCGTACGAAGTCGGTCTCGAGCTTCCCGGTCACGGCGATCACCCGCAGCAGCCAGTTCAGCGAGCCGAGCGTCTCGTCGAGCGCGGTGGTCAGCACGCCGCCGTGGGCGAGCCCGGGGGCTCCCTGGTGCGCGGACTTGACGGTGAACTCGGCCGTGACGCGTACGCCCTCCTCGGCCCGCGCCGCCAGATGCAGTCCCTGCGACTGTCCCTCTCCGCAGCCGAAGCAGTGGTCGTAGTGGGCGCCGAGCAGCTCACCGGGGGCCGGGGCGTCGGGATGCCGGACCGGTGCCGTGGCGTCCGCGGGCGGGGTCAGCGCCGTGGAGCCTGCCGGGGGTCCGGGGGTCGCCCCCCGGGGGTTCGCGTTACTCACAGCCGCAGACCTTACCCGCGCGGATACCCGCCGGTCGCGCCGTGCCAAGCTTGGATTCATGCAGCCTTCCGCCCCGCAGTTCTCCGAACGCCTCACCGCCCCCCGTTCGTGGTGGGTGATCACCGCTCTCGTCGGGATCTCCGGCGGTCTGGTGATGCTGCCGCTGGGCGCGCTGCCGATGCTCGGCGGTGTGGTCGTGGCGGGGGCGCTGGCGGGCGCTCTGGTCAGTTCGTACGGGTCGGCCCGCGTGCGGGTGGTGGCCGGCTCGTTGGTGGCGGGGGACGCCCGGATCCCGGTTTCGGCGCTCGGCACCCCGGAGGTGCTGGACGCGGAGGAGGCGCGCGCGTGGCGCTCGCACAAAGCGGATCCTCGGGCGTTCATGCTGCTGCGCAGTTATGTGCCGACGGCCGTCCGGATCGAGGTCACGGACCCGGCGGACCCGACGCCGTACGTCTATCTGTCGACGCGGCGACCCGTGGAGCTCGCCGAGACGCTGGCGGCTGCCCGGGCGGTCTGAGGGATGCCCCGGATCAGTGCCCGGTCGCGGGCGGGAGCCGCTTCTCGCCGCTCAGCACGTCGCCGGGCAGCGCGTTCTTGGGCTGTTCCAGGGGCGGGAGCTGCGGCAGCGCGTCCCACGGGACCTGCCTGTTGCGCAGGTCGCGGCGGATACGGTCCGCGAGCTTCCTGGTGTCGCGGCGGTTCATCACGGCGCCGACGGCGGCCCCGACCATGAACGGCATCAGGTTCGGCAGATTGCGCACCATGCGTTTCATGATCGACTGTCGCAGCTGACGCTTGAGCTGGCCGCCCATCGCGGCGTTGTACGTCGAGGGCTTGGTGGGGTCGATGCCGCGCTCGGACGACCAGGAGTTCAGATAGGCGGTGCTGCGGTCCTTCAGATTGCCGGGCGGCCGCAGCCCGTAGACCTCGTGCAGTTCCGCGACGAGCTTCAGCTCGACGGCGCCGACACCGATGACTTCGGCGGCGAGCTCGGTCGGCATCGCCGGCGGTACCGGCATCATCGCGACGGCGCCGATTCCGGCACCGACGGTCGAGGTGGCGTTGGCCGCGCCCGCGACCAGCTTGTCGGCAAGCTGCTCGGGGCCGAGGTCGGGAAACTGCCTGCGCAAGGTGGCCAGATCGCGCACGGGAACGCGGGGTGCGTTCTCGATGAGGTGGTCCGCGAGGTGGGCCAGTGCCGCCTTGGCGTTCTCGGTCGTCCTCACGATCGTGGTCCGTGCGCCCCGGCCGCTCTTCGCGAGCCCTGCCCTGGCGCTCGCACCGCCCTTGGCCATGCCGTGGCGCACGGCGGCCAGGCGTCGGGCCCTGGTCGGGGACCCCGCCTGGCCGGCTGCTTCGAGCGGGGCCGGCCGGCCCCTCTCCACCCCGTCACCTGTGCCTTGCGGCATCAGGGCGCCGTCGCGCCCGGTGGACGCCTCTGCGTCCGGTGCCGAGCCCGGACCGCCCTGGTACGCCTCCGACGGCTTCTGACGTCGAAAGCGCCGCTTCCCGGGCGGTGTCCCGCCTGCCACTGGCGACCGACCTCAGTCGCAGTCGCGGCAGATCGGCTGGCCGTTCTTCTCTCGCGCCAGCTGGCTGCGGTGGTGCACGAGGAAGCAGCTCATGCAGGTGAACTCATCGGCCTGCTTGGGCAGGACCCGGACGGCCAGCTCCTCGTTGGACAGGTCGGCTCCGGGGAGCTCCATGCCCTCGGCGGCGTCGAACTCGTCGACGTCGACCGTGGAGGTGGACTTGTCGTTCCGGCGGGCCTTCAGTTCCTCAAGGCTGTCCGAATCGACGTCGTCGTCGGTCTTGCGTGGGGTGTCGTAATCCGTTGCCATGTCGCTCTCCCCCTCTGGGTGTCTGCGGTGTCTCAGCGCTCGTAACGCGTGAGAGGCCGGACTTGTGCCCGACCTGAGGCGGAGATTTTGCCTCACATCAAGGTCTGTTACTCAATCGACACCCAACCGGATCTCTCGAGACTGATCGGGTTGGACGGCGATGGGGACCGTACACGGTCCTACGGGCGCAGTTCACAGGCGCCACCCCGTGTACTTCCCGTGATCCCACCCCCCGGAAACTCGGACTTTTCCCTGCGTTCCGGCGGGAGTTGTGATCACGGAGAGTAGATGGCCCGAAATTCGCCCCTGTGATCGATCGCACAGGGACCCCTCGGGAGCAGGTCCCGAAAATTCCGCTTAAAGCGAACGTCGCTCAGCATCTCAGACCGGAAGGGTGACACGCATCACAAGACCGCCACCCTCACGAGGCTCCGCGATGATACGGCCTCCGTGGGCCCGGGCGACGGATCGGGCGATCGACAGCCCCAGTCCGACCCCCTTGTCGCTGCCCGTCCGGTCCTGCCGCAGCCTTCTGAACGGCTCGAAGAGGTTGTCGATCTCGTACGCGGGAACCACTGGCCCTGTGTTCGAGACGACCAGGACGGCCTGGCCCGCATCGACGTCCGTGGAGACCTCCACCCAGCCCCCGTCGCCCACGTTGTAGCGCACGGCGTTCTGCACGAGGTTCAGGGCGATCCGCTCCAGCAGGACGCCGTTGCCCTGCACGACGGCGGGCGCCCGCTCCCCGCGGATCTCCACGCCCAGCGCCTCGGCCTCGGAGCGCACCTGGTCGAGCGCGCGCGAGGCGACCTCGGCCAGATCGACGGGCTTGCGCTCGACGATCTCGTTGTCACTGCGCGCGAGCAGCAGCAGGCCCTCCACGAGCTGCTCGCTGCGCTCGTTGGTGGCCAGCAGCGTCCGGCCGAGCTGCTGGAGCTCCACCGGCGCTCCGGGGTCCGAGAGATGCACCTCCAGCAGCGTGCGGTTGATCGCGAGCGGTGTGCGCAGCTCGTGCGACGCGTTCGCGACGAACCGCTGCTGTGCGGTGAACGCGCGTTCCAGGCGGTCCAGCATCTCGTCGAAGGTGTCGGCGAGCTCCTTGAGCTCGTCGTCCGGGCCGTCCAGCTCGATCCGCCGGGTCAGGTCCGAGCCCGCCACCTGGCGGGCGGTACGGGTGATGCGCCCGAGCGGGGACAGCACCCGGCCGGCCATCGCGTATCCGAAGGCGAACGCGATGATGCTCAGCCCCAGCAGCGCGAACAGCGAGCGGCGCAGCAGATCGTCGAGGGCCAGCTCGCGCTGGTGCGCGAAGCACTCCTTCAGCGCGGCGTTCGCCTCGTCGGCCGACAGGCCCGCCCGCAGCGCCTCGCAGGAGTTGTCCGTCAGCTGGATCTTGCTGTCCGGGAGCAGCTTGAACGGCAGCCCGCTGCCGTCGTGCAGAGCCTGGGCGGTGAACAGATAGATGATCGACAGCAGCAGGATGCCCGCGATCAGGAACATTCCGCCGTACAGCAGCGTGAGCCGTATCCGGATGGTCGGTCGCAGCAGGGGCTGGACGGGGTCCCGGGGGTCCCACGTCGGCTTCGGAGGCGCCTCGGGGGGCGCCGGCGCGGAGGCCACGGGGATCAGATCCGGTAGCCGGAGCCGGGCACGGTGACGATCACCGGCGGCTCGCCGAGCTTGCGCCGCAGGGTCATCACGGTCACGCGCACGACGTTGGTGAACGGGTCGGTGTTCTCGTCCCACGCCTTCTCCAGCAGCTGCTCGGCGGAGACCACCGCGCCCTCGCTGCGCATCAGGACCTCCAGCACGGCGAACTCCTTGGGCGCGAGCTGGATCTCCCTGCCGTCGCGGAACACCTCGCGGCGGTTCGGGTCCAGCTTGATACCGGCACGCTCCAGAACGGGCGGCAGCGGCACGGTCGTGCGCCGGCCGAGCGCGCGGACGCGGGCTGTGAGCTCGGTGAAGGCGAAGGGCTTGGGGAGGTAGTCGTCCGCGCCGAGCTCGAGGCCCTCCACACGGTCGCTGACGTCGCCCGACGCGGTGAGCATCAGCACCCGTGTCGGCATGCCCAGCTCGACGATCCTGCGGCACACGTCGTCGCCGTGCACGAGCGGAAGGTCGCGGTCGAGCACCACCACGTCGTAGTCGTTGACTCCGATACGCTCCAGGGCCGCCGCGCCGTCGTACACGACGTCGACGGCCATGGCCTCCCGGCGCAGTCCGGTGGCCACCGCATCGGCGAGCAGCTGCTCGTCCTCGACGACGAGTACGCGCACGTCGCTGTTCCTTCCTACAAGCCCGTCGGGGACGACAGGGCGGACCTCTGCACTGACTGTGCGCACCCATCCTGCCCGTTACGCGCGTAAACCGGCTGTAAGGCGGATCCACGCGGCAAGAGCACCGGGGAATAGCCCGGATTCCCGGGACAGTTGAGGTTTCCCTGAGGGAACCCTTGGGGAGGACGACTGCACACCCCGATCACGCCTTGTATGTGGCGCAGCACGACCTGTTCCAGGGTTGATCACCCGCCCCTCGCCCATGGCGAGGGGGACCCCAGGCACACCCCCGTGCCACCGACCTAGCCGAGGGGGCGCATCATGGACGCTTTCACCACGGGAATTCTGCAGCGCATCAAGGCTGCGGAGACCGATCTGACGATGGCCCGCGAGACGGGCGACGACTTCCTCGCGGATGTCGAGCAGGCCGAGCTGGACGACCTGCACCGCCTCGCCGCCGAGCACGGTGTGCAGGTCAGCGCCGCATAGCGCTGCACGGGCACGAGAGGAGCCCCGACGCCGCGGGACGGCGCCGGGGCTCTTCTTTTTTCGCGGCTGGGTTGCCCTCCGCGGCGCGCAGGCGTGCACCGACGGCCGCGCGCCCCGGAGGGCACCCTCAGGGCGCCGGGTGTCAGTCGTGCCAGGCGCCCATGTCCTCCAGCAGCGCCTGCAGCGGCTCGAAGACACCGGGCGTGGCCGCGACCGTCAGGTCGCCCGACGGGGGTTCTCCGGCACGGCCGCCCGTGACAGCGCCCGCCTCGCGGGCGATCAGGTCGCCCGCGGCCAGGTCCCAGGGATGCAGGCCGCGCTCGTAGTAGCCGTCGAGGCGGCCCGCGGCGACATCGCACAGGTCGACGGCCGCCGAGCCGCTGCGGCGGATGTCACGCAGCTGGGGGATCAGCCGTTGCGCCACGTCCGCCTGGTGGGTGCGGACGTTGTGGACGTAGTTGAAGCCCGTCGAGACCAGGGCCTGGTCCAGCGGCGGGGCCGGGCGGCAGCGCAGCCGGCGGTCGCCGAGGTACGCCCCGGAGCCCAGCACCGCCCGGAAGGTCTCCCCCCGCATCGGGACCGCCACGACGCCCACGACCGGCTCGCCCTCCAGTTCGGCGGCGATGGAGACCGCCCAGGTGGGCAGCCCGTACAGATAGTTGACCGTGCCGTCGAGCGGGTCGATGACCCAGCGCACCCCGCTCGTGCCCTCGCTGGAAGCGCCTTCCTCGCCCAGGAAGCCGTCGTCGGGCCGGTGCTCCGTGAGGTAGCCGGTGATCAGCTTCTCGGCGGCGATGTCCATCTCGGTGACGACGTCGATGGGGCTGGACTTGGTCCTTGCGACGGCGAGATCGTCCGGCCTGCCGTCGCGCAGCAGTGCGCCCGCCCGGTGGGCGGCTTCGAGGGCGAGCGTGAGCAGTTCGGACGTCAGGGGCTCGGACACGGCGGTCTCCTTCACGCGTAAGGGCTGTCGGCACCCGCGGCCGCGGGCTTGGGAGCCCGGGCGGGGCAGCAGCCGACCGGGCAGAGGTCGTGGCTCGCGCCGAGCGCTCCGAGGGCGCAGCGTTCGGCGTCGATCCCGCGCTCCGACGCGGCGCGCTCCAGCAGCAGGTCGCGTACAGCGGCGGCGAACCGCGGGTCGGCGCCCACGGTGGCGGAGCGCCGGACGGGCAGGCCCAGCTCGGCGGCCTTGGCGGTGGCCTCCGTGTCGAGGTCGTAGAGGACCTCCATGTGGTCGGAGACGAAGCCGATGGGGACCATGACCACCGCGGGCGCCCCGGCGGCGTCCAGCTCACCGAGGTGGTCGCAGATGTCCGGCTCCAGCCACGGGATGTGCGGTGCGCCGCTGCGGGACTGGTAGACGAGCTGCCAGGGGTGCTCGATGCCCGTCTCGTCGTGCACGGCACCGGCGATCAGACGGGCCACGTCCAGGTGCTGGCGTACGTAGGCGCCGCCCTCGCCGTGCTCGCTCTCGGGACCGGAGGCGTCGGCCGCGGCGGTCGGGATGGAGTGGGTGGTGAAGGCGAGGTGCGCGCCGGCCCTGAGCTCGTCGGGCAGGTCGGCGAGGGACGCGAGAACGCTCTCGATCATGGGGCGGACGAAGCCCGGGTGGTTGAAGTAGTGACGCAGCTTGTCCACACGCGGCGCCTGGAGCCCCTCCGCCTCCAGCGCGGCGAGCGCGTCGGCGAGGTTCTCGCGGTACTGCCGGCAGCCCGAGTAGGACGCGTACGCGCTGGTCGCGAGGACGGCGATCCGCCGGTGTCCGGCGGCCGTCATCTCGCGCAGGGTGTCGGTCAGATACGGCGCCCAGTTGCGGTTGCCCCAGTACACCGGCAGGTCCAGGCCGTGCTCGGCGAAGTCCTTGCGCAGGGCGTCGAGCAGGGCGCGGTTCTGGTCGTTGATCGGGCTGACGCCGCCGAACAGGAAGTAGTGCTGCCCCACCTCCTTGAGCCGTTCCTTGGGGATGCCCCGGCCGCGGGTCACGTTCTCGAGGAACGGGACCACGTCGTCCGGTCCTTCGGGGCCGCCGAAGGAGAGCAGCAGGAGGGCGTCGTAGGGAGCGGGATCACGCAGATCGGACATGATGCCGATCCTGCCACCCCGGCCCCGCCCGTGGCCGGGAGGCCCCTGCCCGTGGCCCCGGGGAAAACGGCCGTGCACGGACACCCGTTCGGCCGTAATCTGTGAAGGCTGCCCATACGCCTTACCGGAGAACTCCTTGCCCAGTCCTTACCGTGCGATCTTCGCCGCCCCCGGCACCCTCGGCTTCTCCGCGGCGGGCTTCCTCGGCCGGATGCCGCTGTCCATGCTGGGCATCGGCATCGTCACGATGATTTCGCAACTCACCGGGCGCTACGGGCTGGCCGGGGCGCTCACCGCGACGCTCGCCCTGTCCGCCGCGGTGCTCGGCCCGCAGGTCTCCCGGCTCGTCGACCGGCACGGCCAGCGCCGGGTGCTGCGCCCGGCGACCTTGGTGTCGGTCGCTGCCGTCGCGGGCCTGCTGGTCTGCGCCCAGCAGGGACTGCCGGACTGGACGCTGTTCGTCTTCGCTGCGGCCGCGGGCTGTGTGCCCAGCGTCGGCGCGATGACCAGGGCGCGCTGGGCGGAGATCTTCCACGGCTCACCCCGGGAACTGCACACCGCGTACTCGCTGGAGTCGATCGTCGACGAGGTGTGCTTCATCGTCGGCCCGATCGTGTCGATCGGGCTGTCCACGGTCTGGTTCCCCGAGGCGGGACCGCTGATCGCCGGTGTGTGCCTGCTCGTCGGCGTCTGGTGGCTGACCGCGCAGCGCGGCACCGAGCCGCGGCCGCATCCGGCGGAGCACCACATCGGCGGCTCGGCGCTCCGCTCCCCCGGCCTCCAGGTACTGGTCGCAGCCTTCCTCGCCACCGGGGCGATCTTCGGCGCGGTGGACGTGGTGACGGTGGCGTTCGCCGAGGAGGCGGGCCACAAGGCCATGGCGAGCGTGGTTCTGGCGGTCTACGCACTGGGCTCGTGCCTCGCAGGGGCCGTCTTCGGACTGCTGCACCTGAAGGGCGAGCCTTCCCGCAGGTGGGTGCTGGGCGTGTGCGCGATGGCCGTGAGTATGATCCCCCTCCAACTGGCCGGGAGCCTGCCGTTCCTGGCCGTGGCGCTCTTTGTCGCGGGCCTTGCCATCGCACCGACGATGGTGACCACCATGGCCCTCGTCGAAGCGCACGTACCGCGGAGCAAGCTGACCGAGGGCATGTCCTGGACCGGTACGGGACTCGCCGTCGGTGTGGCACTGGGTTCCTCGGCCGCCGGGTGGGTGGTCGATGCGCACGGAGCGGCTGCGGGGTACGCGGTGCCCGGCATTGCGGGAGTGTTCGCGGCCGTGGTGGCGTTCCTGGGGTACCGCCGGCTGCGCAGGCCGGTGCCGACGCGGGAGGGGCAGCGTGAGCGGGACTCTCAACGGTCCGAAGAGCGTGAACAGCACGTGGCGTAACTGGGCGGGCACGGTCACCTCGACGCCCCGGCGCGAGGCCCGTCCGGCCTCGGTCGACGAACTGGCCGACGCGGTGCGCCGGGCGGCCGAGGACGGTCTGCGGGTCAAGACCGTCGGCTCCGGCCACTCGTTCACCGCCGTCGCAGCGACCGACGGGCTGCTGATCCGCCCCGATCTGCTCACCGGGATCCGGCGGATCGACCGCTCCGGGATGACGGTGACCGTGGAGTCGGGCACGCCGCTGAAGCGGCTGAACGCGGCCCTCGCCCGCGAGGGCCTGTCGCTCACCAACATGGGCGACATCATGGAGCAGACCGTCGCGGGCGCGACCTCGACGGGCACCCACGGCACGGGCCGTGACTCGGCGTCGATCGCCGCGCAGATCAAGGGCCTGGAGCTGGTGACGGCGGACGGTTCGCTGCTGACCTGCTCGGAGAAGGAGAACCCGGAGGTCTTCGCGGCGGCCCGGATCGGTCTCGGTGCCCTGGGCGTCATCTCGGCGATCACGTTCGCCGTGGAGCCGATCTTCCTGCTGACGGCCCGTGAGGAACCGATGCCCTTCGACCGGGTGCTCGCGGAGTTCGACGCGCTGCACGCGGAGAACGAGCACTTCGAGTTCTACTGGTTCCCGCACACCGGCAACTGCAACACCAAGCGCAACAACCGCAGCGCCGGCCCGGCGGCGCCGCCCGGTGCGGTCAGCGGCTGGATCGAGGACGAGCTGCTGTCCAACGGGGCGTTCCAGGTGGCCTGTTCACTCGGCCGCGCGGTCCCGGCGGCCATCCCGGCGATCGCCCGTTTCTCCAGCCGCGCCCTGTCCGCCCGTACGTACACGGACATCCCCTACAAGGTCTTCACATCTCCGCGCCGGGTGCGCTTCGTGGAGATGGAGTACGCCCTGCCGCGTGAGTCCGTCGTGTCGGTGCTGCGTGAGGTGAAGGCGATGGTGGAACGGTCGCCGCTGCGGATCAGCTTCCCGGTGGAGGTGCGCACCGCGCCGGCCGACGACATCACGCTCTCGACGGCGTCGGGCCGTGACAGCGCGTACGTGGCGGTCCACATGTACCGCGGCACGCCGTACCGCTCGTACTTCACCGCCGTCGAGCGGATCATGACCGCCCACGGCGGGCGGCCGCACTGGGGCAAGATCCACACCCGCGACGCGGAGTACTTCGCCGGCGTCTATCCGCGCTTCGGCGAGTTCACGGCGCTGCGCGACCGGCTCGATCCGGGGCGGCTGTTCCAGAACCCGTACCTGCGGCGGGTGTTGGGCGACTGAGGTCCGGCCGCCTCACGGCGCCTCGGTCCCGCCCGCGTCCTGTGCCCCGTCGCCCACCGGCGGGGAGCTGCCCGCGCCGGTGGGTGGCGGGGTCGTGGCGGTCGGGGTGGGCGCCGGGGACTCGGCGGGAGATCCGGTTCCGGTGGGCGCGGGCGTCGCCGTTCCGGTGCCGTGGGCGCCGGAGTCGTCCGCCGCCTCGTCGTCGCCGGGGGTCGGGTGGCTGCTCTGCTCCTGGCCGCGGCCCGGTTCACCGGACCCGTCGGCGTCCGGGGTCGCGGACGGCGTACTCGAAGGGGACGGGGAATTCCCGCCACCGCGCGGGCCGTTGCCGCCCGTTCCGAACGCGGAGCCGACCGTGGTGCCCGCCCCTCCGCTCAGTTCCTCACCCGATGCCAGCTCGTATCCGGTGACACCGGCCATGGCGACACCGAAGACGACGGTGGCCGCGACGAGGGGCCGCTTCCACCGGCGCCTGCGGGTGCTGTAGGTACTCGCCGCTCCGAACTCCCCGGCGGTGACCAGCCGTTGTGCGTCCGGCAGGCCCTGGGCGCTCGCGGGCAGCGGAGCTCGGGGCGACCTCGACTTCGACCTCGGCTTCGGCTCCGGCTTCGGCTTCGGCTTCGGCTGGGCCGTGACCTCGCGCAGCTGCTCGCCTGTTCTGCTGAACAGATGCTGGAAGAGCGGACCACCGCAGGTGGCCACGACGCTGACGACTCCGGCGCCGATGATGGTGCCGTAGACGCCGAGCCGGGAGGCAAGCACGGCCGCGGCGACCGCCGCGAGCGCGCTGCCCGCGACCTGCGGCACGCTCAGATCGATACGCCGCGCTCCCTTCACCCCCGGCCCGTCGGCCTGTTCGTGCTGGTTCATCCCGTCGTCCGGCTTCTGCTGCATCTCCGGCCTCTGTCCGCCCATCTGTCCGTCCTGCACCAGATAGGGACAGATGAGCGAAGTGAATAGTTCCGCTTCTGCCGTTTCTGTGAAGCACAACACCTGGTCACCGGTGGTTCCGGGGGCCAACTCCCACCCCCGGCGAGAAGTTCGGCGGCGCGGCAGTCCACCCGCATGGCCCGAATGGAGTACTGTGGCGAGCCCTGGACCCGACCGCCTCCATGGCGATCGGACCCCAGGTAGGGGGCCGAATGCGGCGCTCGATCCGGCGGCGCCGCGGCACCGCACGGAAATCTATCGCTCAGAGTGAGCATCGATCACTCTGAGTGGCAAATAGATAACCGTGCCATAACGGCGATCAAGGGCCTGTGCCCGACACGCCGGGCAACTCGGCAAGGTTGTGGCAGGCTGCACCCGGGCAGGCCACACTCGACTAGCGGAAGCAGCGACGCAGGTGACGTCGGCAGGCACCACCCGGGAGGTCCCCATGCCCGAACTGCGTGTCGTGGCCGTCTCCAACGACGGCACACGACTGGTGCTCAAGGCTGCGGACAGCACGGAATACACGCTTCCGATCGATGAGCGGCTGCGTGCCGCCGTACGCAACGACCGCGCCCGCCTCGGCCAGATCGAGATCGAGGTGGAGAGCCATCTCCGCCCCCGCGACATCCAGGCGCGTATACGTGCCGGTGCCTCCGCGGAGGAGGTCGCGCAGCTCGCCGGCATCCCCGTCGACCGGGTGCGCCGCTTCGAGGGCCCGGTGCTCGCGGAGCGCGCGTTCATGGCGGAGCGGGCCCGCAAGACTCCCGTGCGCCGTCCCGGCGAGAACACCGGACCGCAGCTCGGCGAGGCGGTGCAGGAGCGGCTGTTGCTGCGCGGCGCCGAGAAGGACACCGTGCAGTGGGACTCCTGGCGCCGCGACGACGGCACTTGGGAGGTCCTGCTGGTCTACCGGGTCGCCGGCGAGCCCCACTCGGCGAGCTGGACGTACGACCCGCCGCGTCGGCTCGTCCAGGCCGTCGACGACGAGGCGCGCTCGCTCATCGGCGAGACCGACGACACGATCGCGCAGGAGCCGAGCTTCCCGTTCGTCCCGCGCATTGCGAGGCTGCCCAGGGACCGGCCGTTGGACCGTGCCCTGGACCGCCAGATGGAGCGGCCAGCCGTCGCCCCCTCGACCGACCCCGAGGAGAACGCGGAGCGGGACTCGCTCACCAGTCTGCTGGAGGCGGTGCCGAGCTTCCGTGGCGACATGGTCGTGCCCGAGCGCCCGGCCCAGCCCGAACCGGCGGCGATCGAGCCGGCGCAGGAGCCCGGGACCGAGGAGGAGCCGGTGGCTCCCGCGGCGTCGGCCGGCGCGGGCTCGGCGTACGCGGATGTGCTGATGCCGCGTTCGGTGGCAGGTCATCGCGACCGTCTGACAGGCACGACCGACCGCCAGGCGGAGGCGGACGGCGTCCGTCCCGGCCGCCGTGCCGCCGTGCCGAGTTGGGACGAGATCGTCTTCGGGACGCGCCGTAAGAAGCAGGAGTAGCGCGGAGCAGCACGCCGACGAGGGGGCCGGAGCACCGAGGTGCGCCGGCCCTCTCCTCGTGCGCGGGAGTCAGGACGGGTCGGGCCCCGTGGCCACCGGGCGGGTGGGGTCCGACGACCACTCGGACCACGAGCCCGCGTACAACGCGGGGACGAAGCCCGCCAGTTCGAGCGCCACGGCCTGCTGCGCCGCCGAGACGCCGGAGCCGCAGTACACACCGACCGTCGTCACGTCGGCGCCGGCACCGAGGCCGGCGAACCGCTCGGCCAGCACCCCGGGCGGCAGGAACCGGCCCGCCTCGTCCACGTTCGCCGTGGTCGGCGCCGAGACGGCGCCGGGGATGTGACCGGCGACCGGGTCGATGGGCTCCACCTCGCCGCGGTACCGCTCCCCCGCCCTGGCGTCCAGCAGCAGACCGTCGCGGGCGAAGCGGGCCGCCCCTTCGGCGTCCAGCAGCGGCAGGCCGCCCGGCCGGGGCACGAAGTCGCCCTCCACGGGATCCGGCACCTTGGTCTCCAGCGGCCCCGTCCAGGCGGCGAGACCGCCGTCCAGGACCCGTACGTCCGCATGTCCCGACCAGCGCAGCAGCCACCAGGCGCGCGCCGCGCCCCAGCCCTTGTCCCCGTCGTACGCCACGACGGGCGTGCCCGCGGAGACGCCCGCGCGGCGCATGACCGCGCCCAGGACGTCGGTGGCGGGCAGCGGATGGCGACCGCCCGCTCCGGGCGGGCCGGCCAGCTCCGCGTCGAGGTCCACGAAGACGGCGCCCGGGATGTGCCCGGCCTCGTAGGCGGGCCGGCCGTGCGGTCCGCCGAGCTGGTAACGGACGTCCAGCAGCACCGGTGGGGTGGGGCCTGCGAGCTCACTCGCAAGATCGGCTGCGGAGATGATCGGTGTCATGCAGGCCATCCTTGCGCACCCGGCCGCCGCGACGGAACGCCTCCGAAGCGGATGACCAGCCGTAAAACGGGCATCCTCCGGCGGGAACCCGCCATATCCGGCGCGGCCGGGGCGCGTCGGGCGCCAGGGGGTGAAAGCATCTGCTCGGCGCGCTGCCTTCCCGCACACGGCGTGCCACGCACCCGCCCCACCCCCCGGCACGGCCACGACGATGGTCCGAGGAGAGAGACGATGACCGAGGCAACTCGGCGCGCCCCCGGCACACCCTGCTGGGTGAGCTTGATGGTGCACGGCATCGACACGACACAGGAGTTCTACGCGGCACTGTTCGGGTGGGAATTCACCCCCGGCCCCGATCAGCTGGGTCCGTACGTCCGCGCGATGCTCGACGGCAAGGAAGTGGCGGGGATCGGGCGTCTGCCGGCCGATCGCCATCTGCCGGTGGCCTGGACCCCGTACCTGGCGACCGATGACGCGGACACCACCGCAGAGGCGATCAGGAGCTGCGGCGGGACGGTCGGGGTGGGTCCGCTGGACGCCGGGGACGCGGGACGCCTGGTCATCGCCTCGGACCCCGGAGGTGCGGTCTTCGGCAGCTGGCAGGCCGCCGCGCACACGGGCACCGCCGTCCACGGCACGCACGGCACTCCGGTGTGGAACGAGCTGGTCACCCGCGAGACCTCGTCGGTCGCCAAGTTCTACCAGGCGGTCTTCGGCTACGAGACACAGACGCTGGTCTCCGCCGACGAGGACCATCTGACGCTCCTCCTGGACGGGCGCCCCGTGGCATCGGTGCACGGCGCCGGCCAGGCGATGCCGCGCGGCCGGGGCGCGTACTGGATGACGTACTTCGAGGTCGAGGACACCGACGCCACCGCACAGCAGGTCGTGGAACTCGGCGGACAGGTGATCCGGCCGCCCGCCCAGGGGCCTCACGGTCGCGAGGCGACCGTCGTGGACCTGGAAGGGGCGGCGTTCACGATCATCCGGTCAGGAGCGTAGAGGCGCGGCAGGTCACTGGCGCACGGCCGCGGCCGCCTCGTCCGGCTCCACCGGCAGGACGTCCGGGGACAGGGCCGCGGCGCGTGCCGTCGCGGCCGTCATCCTGCGCCGGTGGTGCCGTCGGCACAGCACCTCGTAGCCGATCTCGTCCGCCGAGTGGCTGACGTCCCCCACCACGACCTGCGCTCCTTCGACCACCATCACGCCGCCGACGGTGCGGGCGTTGTGCGTGGCGCGCGCTCCGCACCAGCACAGGGCCTCGACCTGCAACACCTCGACGCGGTCGGCCAGTTCGACGAGCCGCTGCGAGCCGGGGAAGAGTTTGGACCGGAAGTCCGTGGTGATACCGAACGCGAAGACGTCCAGGTCCAGGTCGTCGACGACCCTTGCCAGCTGGTCGATCTGCTCGGGCGCGAGGAACTGCGCCTCGTCGGCGATCACGTAGTCGCAACGGCCGCCCTTGGACAGGTGGCCGACGAGAAACGCGTAGAAGTCGAAGCCCTCGGCCGCCTCCACCGCGTCCGTGACCAGGCCGAGCCGGGAGGACAGCTTGCCCTCGCCCGCGCGGTCGTCACGGGTGAAGATCATGCCCTGAAGGCCGCGGGTGGACCGGTTGTGCTCGATCTGCAGAGCGAGAGTCGACTTCCCACAATCCATCGTTCCGGAGAAGAACACCAGCTCGGGCATGGGAAGTTGAGGGCCTTTCGGATCTGTGTGCGGGGGGCGGGGAAGTACTACGGGCGTACTTCCAGGAGCGGGACGAGCTGCTCGACGGGGGTCATGGAGCCGTGCATGCCGACCATCGCCGACTCGTGCGGCTCGTTGACCGACGCGGTGATCACCACGTCGTCGTGGGCGGCGGCGACGACATCGCCGATCCGCCCGTGGACCCGCTCGTCGACCCGGTCGCCGAACCAGCCCGCGGCGATCGCCTCGTCCCGGCCCGCCACCCAGAACTGCTCGCCCAGCACCTCGCGCCAGACCGCGAGCACGTCGGACTCCGCGCCCGGCACCGCGTACACATGGCGGGCCCTGCCCTCGCCGCCGAGCAGGGCCACTCCGGCGCGCAGCTCCCAGTCCTCGTCGAAGTCGATCCGGGACTGCTCGTCGAAGGGGATGTCGATCATGCCGTGGTCCGCCGTGACGTAGAGGGCGCTGCGGGGCGGCAGCTGTTCGGCCAGGCGCTGGACGAGACGGTCCACGTACATCAGCTGGCCGCGCCAGGCGTCGGAGTCCACGCCGAAGCGGTGCCCCTTCCCGTCGACCTCGCTGTAGTACGTGTAGACCAGCGAGCGGTCGCCCCCGGCGAGCTGTTCGGCCGCCAGGTCCATGCGCTCCTCGCCGGAGAGCCGGCCGTGGAAGGTCCCGCCGCTCAGCGCGATCTTGGTGAGCGGCGTCTGTGCGAACGCCGGCGCCGACACCTGCGCGGTGTGCACCCCCGCCTCGTCCGCGAGCTGGAAGATCGTGGGGTACGGCTGCCACACCCGCGGCGAGGTCCAGGGCTTCCAGCGCAGCTGGTTCATCAGCTCGCCGGTCTCGGGGTTGCGCGCCGTGTAGCCGGGCAGTCCGTGCGCGCCGGGCGCGAGGCCCGTGCCCACGGACGCGAGCGAGGTGGCGGTGGTGGCGGGGAAGCCCGCGGTGATCGGCCGCCCGGTGCCGCCGCGCGACGTGGCGAGCAGCGAGGTCAGATACGGGGCCTCGTCCGGGTGGGCGATGATCTGCTCCCAGCCGAGGCCGTCGATCAGGAACACGCAGTTCCGGTCGGCCGGGGTCAGCTCGGGAATGCGCTGCACGAGTCCGGGAACGCCCTGACCGGCCGCCAGCGTGGGCAGCAGATCCGAGAGCGAGCCGCTGCCGTACTCGGGAACAGGGGCGGTGTCGAGAGGGAGCGGTTGCGGATCGTCCGGCCAGACAGCGCTCTGCACAGGCTGGACCATCAGCGCGTGGCTGCCGTGGCTTCGGAGAGCGCCTGCGCGAAGGTGAGGGTCTGGCGGACCGTGTCCGGGCCGTCCCCCGCCTCGCTGACCCGCAGGCTGAGGTCGTCGGCGGTGGAGCTCCCGGTGTAGCCGTGGTCGGCGTCGCAGTTCGGGTCGCCGCAGGCCGCGGGCTCCAGGTCGAGCCGGGAGACGGCGCCCCAGCCGATGGTCAGGACGATCTCGCGGGGCAGGGTGCCGGGGGTGTACGACTCGGGGTTGGCGACGACGCGGCTGACGACCACGGACGAGATGCGGCCGAGCTTGACCGATTCCGTGGACGTGGTGGCGTACGGCGTGGGCGAGCTGGAGTCGGCGGTCTGCTCGTCGGTGTGGCTGACGATGAACCGGTTCTCCGTCAGGACCAGCACCGTGACATGGCGGCGCACTTCGTTCGCGTCGAACGTGGTCTCCTGGTGCACCAGGTACGACGAGATCGGCTCGCCACCGACAGCGGCCTCCACCGCCTCGGCCACGAGAGCCGGGTAGTAGCCGCTGCGCTCGATCGCCGCGCGCAGCCCCTGAGTCGTCGTACCGGTCTTCGCCATGCGGTCCATCCTACGGGGCCGCGGGGGTCCCGAGCGCTCAGTAGCTGGGGAGCCGACGGGGTCCCAGGTCGCTGCGCGCGGGCGGCGGAGCGAGGCGTACGGAGGCGTCGAGCACACAGAGGCCGTGCTGGGCGACGACCACCGGTTCGAGACCGACCGAGACCACCTCCGGGTGGTCGTCGACGAGCCGTGACACGCGCAGCAGCAGCTCCTCGAGAGCGGCGGTGTCCACGGGCGCGGAGCCGCGCCAGCCGAACAGCAGGGGCGCGGTGCGGATGCCCCGGATGAGCTCGGCCGCGTCACGGTCGGTGGCCGGGACGAGGCGGTGTGCGGTGTCGCCGAGCAGCTCGGAGGGCGCACCGGCCAGCCCGAAGGAGAGGACGGCGCCCGCGGCGGGGTCGATGGTGGCGCGTACGACGGTGTCCACGCCGCGCGGCACCATGGTCTGCACGACGGGCTGCAGCTCGGCGGACTTGCCGAGCGTCTCGGTCAACTCGTGGTAGGCCTGGCGCAGTTGGGTCTCGTCCGCCAGATCCAGCCGGACGCCGCCGAGGTCGGCTCGGTGGCGGAGGTGGGGCGCGGTGGTCTTGAGGGCGACGGGGTAGCCGAGGCGGGCGGCGGCATGGACCGCGGAGTCGGGGTCGGAAGCAGGCAGGGCGGGCCGCACATGGATCCCGTAGCGGCCCAGCAGCTCGTGGGCGTCGGCGTTGCCGAGGGTGAAGCCGCGGGTGTCCGTCTCCCTGCCGAGCAGCCGCTCGATCTGCCCGGCGGCGCCGCTCTCGTCGATGTCGTCGTACTGGGGGACCTTGCCGGGCTCGGCGGCCTGACGACGCCACTGGGCGTACCCGACGGCCTCGGCAAGGGCCCGCACGGCCCGCTCGGCGGCGGGATAGGCGGGGATGCGCGTTTCGCGTGCGGGGGCGGCGCCGCTTCCGCCCTCCGGGCCGGGCGCGCCGACGCCCCTGTCGTGGCCGGGCGCCCCGGGCACTGCCGGGGCCACGGCGCGCGGGCGGCCGACTGCGCCCGGCGCCTCGAAGGAGGCCGCGGCGCGCGGACGGCCGAGCGGGCCGCCTGCTCCGCCAGGGGCTGTCCCTGGGGCGGAGCCGGTGCCCGCCGATGCGTCGGCCGCCGGTACAGCGGGTGCCCCGGCGCCGGGCCGGCCGGTCCTGACGGGCCCGGCAGGCGTTGCGGTCACGGCATGCGGGGGGCCGTCCGTGCCCGGCGCCTCGCCGGGCCGGGTGCCGGGCGATGCGCCGACCGCACCGGTGCCGACGGCCGGGACGGGCGCGTCGGCGGAGGTCGAGGCCGCAGAAACTCCGGCCGGGGACGCAGCGGCGCGTGCCGGGGCCGTGCTCGACGCCGCGGCCAGGGCGTCCGCCAGCGCACCCATCTCCACGTGGACCACCGCCACCGGCTTCGCCGGGCTCGTGGCCGACGCGTCGCGCAGCGCCGCGGCCAGGACCTCGCCGTCGCCCGACTCCGTGACGCCGTTCTCGCCGACCCACGGGATCGCCGTGACGACGACGGCGTCGCACGCGTCGTCCTCCAGTGCCTCGGTGAGCGCGGCGCGGAAGTCCGCAGGGGCGGCCGCCGTCGTCAGATCGCGCGGCGGGAGCGGGCGCAGCCCCTCCGCCAGGCAGGCGTCGTACGTGAGGAGGCCGAGGGACTCGGAGTTGCCGAGGATGGCGACCCGCGGCCCCGCGGGCAGGGGCTGACCCGCCAGGAGGAGACCCGCGTCGACGAGTTCGGTGACCGTGTCGACGCGGATCACGCCCGCCTGGCGCAGCAGCGCGCCGACGGTGGCCTCCGGGATACGGGTCACCGGCACCGCGTGCCCGGGCGGCGTGCTGCCGCTGTGCCGCGCGCCCTTCACGACGACGACCGGTTTGACCGCCGCTGTGCGCCGGGCGAGCCGGGTGAACTTGCGGGGGTTGCCGATGGACTCCAGGTAGAGCAGGACGACATCCGTGCCGGGGTCCTCGTACCAGTACTGGAGGAAGTCGTTGCCCGACACGTCCGCTCGGTTGCCCGAGGAGATGAACGTCGAGAGTCCCGCGCCGCGTCGGTGCAGTCCGGACAGCAGGGCGATGCCGATCGCGCCGGACTGGGTGAACAGGCCGATGCGGCCGGCGGCCGGGGACTCGGGGGCGAGAGAGGCGTTGAGCCGGACGGTGTCGGCCGTGTTGATGATCCCGAAGGCGTTCGGCCCGATGATCCGCATCCCGTACGAGCGGGCCTGCCGCACCAGTTCGCGCTGGCGTTCGCGGCCGCCCGCGCCGCTCTCCGCGTAGCCGGCGGTCAGCACGACCAGCCCCTGGACGCCGTGCTCACCGCAGTCGGCGACGGCCGCGGGCACGTGCTCCGCGGGCACGGCGACGATGGCGAGGTCGACCGGCTCCCCGATCTCGCCGACAGAGCGGACGGCCGGCACGCCGTCCAGCTCGCCGGCTCCCTCGGGGAACGCGCGGTTGACCGCGTACACCCGGCCGGTGAACCCGGCACCGAGCAGATTACGCAGGGCGGTGCGGCCGACGCCGCCGGGCTGCCGGCCGGTTCCCACGACGGCGACCGAGCCCGGCGCGAGAAGCCGCTGGACCGAGCGGGCCTCGGCGCGCTGTTCGCGGCCGCGCTGCACGGCGAGGGACTCCGCGGTCGGTTCGAGGTCGAGCGTCAGATGGACCGAGCCGTCCTCGAAGCTGCGCTTCTGGGTGTAGCCGGCGTCCCGGAACACCTTGATCATTTTGTTGTTGGCGGGCAGCACCTCCGCCGCGAACCGCCGGATGCCGCGCTCCCGTGCGACGGCCGCGATGTGTTCCAGCAGTGCGGAGGCGACTCCGCGCCCCTGGTGGGCGTCCTGGACCAGGAAGGCGACCTCGGCCTCGTCGGCCGGAGCGCTCGCCGGCCTGCCCTGGGCGTTGATCCGGTCGTACCGGACCGTGGCGATGAACTCCCCGCCGACGGTGACGGCGAGCCCGACCCGGTCCACGTAGTCATGGTGGGTGAAACGGTGCACGTCCTTGGCGGACAACCGGGGATAGGGCGCGAAGAAGCGGTAGTACTTCGACTCGTCGGAGACCTGCTCGTAGAAGCTGACCAGACGGTCCGCGTCCTCGGTGGTGATGGGCCGGATGCGTGCGGTGCCACCGTCGCGCAGCACGACGTCTGCTTCCCAGTGATCAGGGTAGGCGTGCTCCGACGAGGTCTGCATGCGAGCAGCGTACGGCGGATGCACGGGTCGCGTGGGTGGTTGCGCACGGGCACGCTGGGAGGGCCGTTCGGCGGTGCGGCCGCAGGCAGGGCCGTCGGCGGAGCACCCGCCAACGCATGAGAGACTGGTCTAGACAACCATTAGGACCTGCAAGACCTGAAGGGCAACACCATGGCTGAGCGTCGCGTCAATGTCGGCTGGGCCGAGGGCCTTCACGCCCGCCCCGCGTCCATCTTCGTCCGTGCCGCGACCGCCTCCGGTGTCCCGGTGACGATCGCCAAGGCCGACGGCAACCCCGTCAACGCCGCCTCCATGCTGGCCGTGCTCGGCCTGGGCGCGCAGGGCGGCGAGGAGATCGTGCTCGCCTCCGACGCGGACGGCGCCGATGTCGCGCTGGACCGTCTGGCGAAGCTGGTGGCCGAGGGTCTGGACGAGCTCCCCGAGACCGTCTGATCCGCAGTATCGCGACAAAGCCGCGGCGTTCCTTCCGGAGCGCCGCGGCTTTGTCGTCCCCCACCGGCTCCCCCGCCGGCTTTTCCCTCACGGGCAGCACGAATTCGGGCACTCAATTCCGCCGACCCAATTCCGGTGACGAAAAATGGCCGCCACCGAATACCACACCTTTGTATACGGCTCGATTGTTAATTGCGGAGGCTCGCGATGTTTACGGGATGTTGCGAAGTCCTCACCCGCTCCGCCCGGCGTCGCAGACGGTGCTCCCCCGCAGCCCTTTCCGCATGCAGCGCGGTGAGCGTCCGGGCCCGTTCCACGTCGCCCCGCGCCACGGCGTCCACGATGGCGCCGTGCTCCGCCCAGGACTCGACGGGTGCGGCAGGCTGCTCGACCGAGTACATCCACGCGATCTTGTGGCGCAGCTGGATCAGCAGGGCCGTCAGCCCCGGGCTGCCGCACGCCTGCGCGAGCGTCTCGTGGAACCAGGAGCCGAGGGAACGCAGGTCCTCGCCCTGCCCGCGGCGCGCACGCTCCTGACCGAGCCTCACCAGGCCGCGCAGCACCTTGAGATGCGCCTCGGTGCGCCGCTGTGCCGCGCGGGCGGCACCGAGCGGCTCCAGCAGCATGCGGATCTCCAGCAGGTCGGCCGCCTCCTGCTCGGTGGGCTCGGCGACATGTGCGCCGGCGTGGCGGCGGGTGACGACGAACCCCTCCGACTCCAGGGTGCGCAGCGCCTCGCGCACCGGGACGCGGGAGACGCCGTAGCGGCGTGCGAGGTGCTCCTCGGTCAGCCGGCTGCCGCGTTCGAATACGCCGGAGACGATGTCGTCGCGGATCGCTGTGCATACAGAGTGCGCGGGAATGCGCATGACCGAACCTCCGCTTTGATCCGCGCGAAACGCAGCCGATTGACTCGTGTCCGGTGACTCTATTCCAGTCCGCTGGATTTTCCGATGGCCGACCGGAATCCATGCATATCCTTTGGCCGGAAATGGCAGGGCGCGACACAAACGCCGAGGGCCCCCGGCTCGTGCCGGGGGCCCTCGGGGAGATGCTCGGGTCAGACGCTGACGCCGCGGGCGCGGAGGTAGGCGACCGGGTTGATGTCGGAGCCGTACTCCGCGGTGGTGCGGGCCTCGAAGTGCAGGTGAGGTCCGGTCGAGTTGCCGGTCGAGCCGGACAGGCCGATCTGCTGGCCGGGGGTGACCTGCTGGCCGACCGAGACGCCGATGGACGACAGGTGGCCGTACTGCGTGTAGGTACCGTCGTTCATCCGGATGACGATGTTGTTGCCGTACGCGCCGCCCCAGCCGGCCTCGACCACGGTGCCGGAGCCGACGGCGACGACCGAACTGCCGGACGCGGCGCGGAAGTCGACGCCCGAGTGGCTGCCGGAGGACCACAGGGCGCCGCCGGTCTGGTAGCCGGTGGTCACGAAGGAGCCGGCGATCGGGAGCCGGAAGGAGTTCAGGCGCTTGCGCTCGGCCTCACGGGCGGCGCGCGCCTTGGCCTCGCGAATCTCCTTGGCGCGCGCTTCGGCCTTGCGCTTCGCCTCGGCCTCGGCCTTCGCCTTCGCCTTCGCCTTGGCGGCGGCCTCGGCGGCCTCCTGCTTCTGGGCGGCGGCCTGGTCGGCGATCTCGTCGGCGATGGATCCCATGGAGACGATCTGCGTCAGCCCGGTGTCCTCGACGGACGGGGCTTCGGCTTCGGCGGCGAGCGCCGGGGAGGCGAGGGTTCCGATGACGCCGGTGGTGGCAAGGGCCGCGACGCCCGCGATCTTCGCGCTCCTGCGCGTCAGGCGGCTCGGGGCACGATGCTTCCCGGTGGCACGGGTGAACGCCATGAAGTGGCTGGTCCTTTCCTTCCTTCTCGCCTACCGGGTTAGCTGACGGGTTCGGAGCAGGAAGGTCTCCTACGGACTCCTCCGCACACGGCGAAGGCGTCCGATTCACCCCAGGGACTGCGTGGGTCCCCGGCTCCCCAGGCTCGCGCCTGACGGGGACTCGGCGATGGCTGTCCGATGCCGCGGGCGCGGCGGGATCTTGGCGGACAGCCGCACCGACGCTAGGCAGCTCATCCGTCAATCACCAAACGGACAGCCCCTTTTGTAGCGCATGCCACAGGGCGTACACGTCGCTTCCGCAAGGAAACGGACAAACAGCGGAACCCCGGCAAATACCTCGAAGCCAGGGTTCCGCTTGCTTGCACAACATCCGTTTTGTGCTGTTTGCCGAAGAAGGGTGCTTTCAATCAGCCGGTGACGACGGTCACTTCACCGATGCCGAGCGCCTTGATCGGCTCCTCGATCTGCGAGGCGTCACCGACCAGCACCGTGACCAGCCGGTCCACCGGGAACGCGTTCACGGCCGCGGCGGTCGCCTCCACCGTGCCGGTCTGCGCCAGGCGGGCGTAGAGGTGGGCCTGGTAGTCGTCCGGGAGGGACTGCTCCACCTGGTCGGCCAGCGTCGCGGCTACGGAGGCCGCCGTCTCGTACTTCAGCGGCGCCACGCCCACCAGATTCTGGACGGCCACATCGCGCTCGGCGTCGGTGAGGCCCTCCGCCGCCAGGGTGCGCAGCACCTTCCACAGGTCGTCGAGCGCCGGACCGGTGTTCGGCGTGTCCACGGAGCCGCTGATGGCGAGCATCGCGGCGCCCGAACCGTCCGGGGCCGAGAGCAGCACCTGACCGAAGGCGCGCACACCGTAGGTGTAGCCCTTCTCCTCCCGCAGGACGCGGTCCAGCCGGGAGGTCAGCGTGCCGCCGAGGCAGTACGTACCGAGAACCTGAGCCGGCCAGACGCTGTCGTGGCGGTCGCCGCCGATACGGCCGAGGAGCAGCTGCGTCTGCACGGCACCGGGCCGGTCGACGATGACCACACGGCCGGTGTCGTCGGCGGTGACCGGCGGCACCGGGCGGGGCGCGGCCTTGTCACCCGTCCAGGCGCCCAGGGTGCCGGCGAGAACGTCGTCGACGTCGATGCCGGTCAGGTCGCCGACGATCACGGCGGTCGACGTGGCGGGGCGGACATGCGTCTCGTAGAAGGCACGCACGGCAGCGGAGTCGATCCGGGCGACGGTCTCCTCGGTGCCCTGCCGCGGTCGCGAGACCCGCAGGGAGGACGGGAAGAGCTCCTGGGAGAGCTGCTTGGCCGCCCTGCGGGCGGGGTTGGCCATCTCGTGCGGGATCTCGTCGAGGCGGTTGCGGACCAGCCGGTCGACCTCGTTGTCCGCGAACGCCGGGGCGACCAGGGCCTCGGCGAGCAGCCCGAGCGCCTTGGTCAGCCGGGAGGCCGGGACCTCCAGGGACACCCGGACGCCGGGGTGGTCGGCCATGGCGTCGAGAGTGGCTCCGCAGCGCTCGAGCTCGGCGGCGAACTCCTCAGCGCTGTGCTTGTCGGTGCCCTCCGACAGGGCACGCGCCATGATCGTGGCGACGCCGTCGAGCCCCTCGGGCTCGGCGTCCAGCGGCGCGCCGAGGATGATCTCCACGGCCACGACCTGCTGACCGGGGCGGTCGCAGCGCAGGACCGTCAGGCCGTTGTCCAGCGTGCCGCGCTCGGGGGCGGGGAAGGCCCAGGGCCGGGCGGTGCCGGCGGTGGGCTGCGGGTGGAAGTCCATGGTCACGGCAGCGTCGCTCACTGGTCCGCCCCCTCGTGCTCGTCGTTCTCTGCGGTCTCGTCGTCGGCGGAGACGGGCTCGTAGACCAGCACGGCCCGGTTCTGCGGGTGCAGCCTGGCCTTGGCGACCGCCTGCACCTCGTCGGCGGTGACGTCCAGGACCCGCTGCACGGCGGTCAGCGCCAGCTGCGGGTCGCCGAACAGGACCGCGAAGCGGCACAGTTCGTCGGCCCGGCCGGCCACGGTGCCGAGCCGGTCGAGCCACTCGCGCTCCAACTGGGCCTGTGCGCGCTCCATCTCCCCGGGCGTCGGGCCCTCGGCGGCGAACCGCGCGAGCTCCTCGTCGACCGCGGCCTCGATCTGCGGAACCTCGACCCCGCCGGAGGTCTTGACGTCCAGCCAGCCGAGCGAAGGCGCGCCGGCCAGCCGCAGGAGGCCGAACCCGGCGGCGACGGCCGTCTGGTCGCGGCGGACGAGGCGGTTGTGCAGCCGGGAGGACTCGCCGCCGCCGAGGACGGTGAGCGCCAGGTCGGCGGCGTCGCACTCGCGTGTGCCGTCGTGCGGGAGGCGGTAGGCGGCCATCAGGGCGCGGGCCGGTACCTCCTCGACGATCTCCTCGCGCAGCTGCTCGCCGATGTTCTCCGGCAGGGAGCCGTCGCGCGGAGGCTGCTTTCCGTCGTGCGAGGGGATGGACCCGAAGTACTTCTCGATCCAGGCGAGCGTCTGCTCCGGGTCGATGTCGCCGACGACCGAGAGCACCGCGTTGTTCGGCGCGTAGTAGGTGCGGAAGAAGGCGCGGGCGTCCTCGAGGGTCGCGGCGTCCAGGTCGGCCATCGAGCCGATCGGCGTGTGGTGGTACGGGTGGCCCTCGGGATAGGCGAGGGCGGTCAGCTTCTCGAACGCGGTGCCGTACGGGACGTTGTCGTAGCGCTGGCGGCGCTCGTTCTTGACGACGTCGCGCTGGTTCTCCATCGACTCGTCGTCGAGCGCGGCGAGCAGCGAACCCATGCGGTCGGCCTCGAGCCAGAGCGCCAGCTCCAGCTGGTGGGTCGGCATGGTCTCGAAGTAGTTCGTCCGCTCGAAGCTGGTGGTGCCGTTCAGGGAGCCGCCGGCGCCCTGGACGAGCTCGAAGTGGCCGTTCCCCTTCACCTGGCCGGAGCCCTGGAACATCAGGTGCTCGAAGAGGTGGGCAAGTCCCGTACGCCCCTTGACCTCGTGGCGGGAGCCGACGTCGTACCAGAGGCACACCGCGGCGACCGGGGTCAGGTGGTCCTCGGAGAGCACCACGCGCAGGCCGTTGGCCAGACGGTGCTCGGTCGCTGTCAGGCCGCCGGAGCCGGCCTGGCTTGTGGCCGTGTGACCCATGGGCATGTACGTCCCTTCGATCGCGATGTGAAAAGGTCCTGCCACCCTATGCAAGCGCACTGGCACCTGGCGAAGTTCCCGACCGCCCACCACGTCCCTCTTCCGGGTCGCGGTCGGTGTTGTCAGTGGGACAGTCCACAATGGTCCGCGTCAGATCCAGACTGGTACGTGAAGGAGCAGCAGCCGCGATGGCCCGCCGCAGCACGAAGACCCCACCGCCGGAGGAGTTCGAGGAGAAGATCCTCGACATCGACGTCGTGGACGAAATGCAGGGCTCCTTCCTCGAGTACGCGTACTCGGTGATCTACTCCCGCGCCCTGCCCGACGCCCGCGACGGCATGAAACCGGTGCACCGCCGCATCGTCTACCAGATGAACGAGATGGGCCTGCGCCCCGACCGCGGCTATGTGAAGTGCGCGCGTGTCGTGGGTGAGGTCATGGGAAAGCTGCACCCGCACGGAGACGCGTCGATCTACGACGCGCTGGTGCGCATGGCGCAGCCGTTCTCGATGCGTCTCCCCCTTGTCGACGGCCACGGGAACTTCGGCTCGCTGGGCAATGACGACCCGCCCGCGGCCATGCGGTACACCGAGTGCCGGATGGCCGACGCGACCAGTCTGATGACGGAGTCGATCGACGAGGACACGGTCGACTTCCAGTCGAACTACGACGGTCAGGAGAAGGAGCCGGTCGCGCTCCCCGCGGCCTACCCCAACCTGCTGGTGAACGGCGCGTCGGGCATCGCCGTCGGTATGGCGACGAACATGCCCCCGCACAACCTGGGCGAGGTCATCGCCGCCGCCCGCCACCTGATCAGGCACCCGGCCGCGGACCTCGAGACGCTGATGCGGCATGTGCCCGGCCCCGATCTGCCGACGGGCGGCCGCATCGTCGGCCTTGCCGGGATCAAGGACGCGTACGAGTCCGGCCGTGGCACGTTCAAGATCCGCGCCACGGTGTCCGTCGAGACGGTCACGGCCCGCCGCAAGGGCCTGGTCGTGACGGAACTGCCCTTCACGGTCGGCCCGGAGAAGGTCATCGCGAAGATCAAGGACCTGGTCTCGGCGAAGAAGCTGCAGGGCATCGCCGACGTCAAGGACCTCACCGACCGCCAGCACGGCCTGCGGCTGGTCATCGAGATCAAGAACGGATTCATCCCCGAAGCGGTCCTGGAGCAGCTCTACAAGCTGACGCCGATGGAGGAGTCCTTCGGTATCAACAACGTCGCCCTGGTGGACGGGCAGCCGCTCACGCTCGGTCTGAAGGAGCTGCTGGAGGTCTATCTGGACCACCGGTTCGAGGTGGTGCGCCGGCGCAGCGAGTTCCGCCGCACCAAGCGCCGCAACCGGCTCCACCTGGTCGAGGGCCTGCTGGTAGCCCTTCTCGACATCGACGAGGTCATCCGTCTGATCCGCTCCAGCGAGAATTCGGCCCAGGCCAAGGAGCGGCTGATCGAGCGCTTCTCGCTGAGCGAGATCCAGACCCAGTACATCCTCGACACGCCGCTGCGCCGGCTGACCAAGTTCGACCGGATCGAGCTGGAGAGCGAGCGCGACCGGCTCAACGGCGAGATCGACGAGCTGACGGGGATCCTGGAGTCGGACGCCGAGCTGCGCAAGCTGGTCTCCTCCGAACTGGCCGCGGTGGCCAAGAAGTTCGGCACCCCGCGCCGCACGGTGCTGCTGGAATCCGCGGGCGCACCCGCACCGACCGCATCGCTGCAGGTCGCGGACGACCCGTGCCGAGTGCTGCTGTCCTCCACCGGACTGCTGGCACGCACGGCGACCGGCGAGCCCCTGGTGGACCACGGCTCCGGGCGCACCAAGCACGACGTGATCGTCTCGGCGGTGCTGGCCACGCAGCGCGGCGAGGTGGGCGCGGTGACGTCGGCGGGGCGGCTGCTGCGCGTGTCGGTGATCGATCTGCCGCAGCTGCCGGACACGGCGTCGGACCCCAATCTGTCGGGGGGCGCGCCGGTCACCGAGTTCCTGTCGCTGGAGGAGGACGAGGCGATCGTGTGCCTCACGACCCTCGACGAGTCCTCCCCCGGTCTCGCGCTCGGCACCCTGCAGGGTGTCGTGAAGCGGGTGGTCCCCGACTACCCGTCGAACAAGGACGAGTTGGAGGTCATCTCGCTCAGGGACGGGGACCGGATCGTGGGCGGCTCCGAGCTGCGCACCGGCGAGGAGGACCTGGTCTTCATCACCTCCGACGCGCAGCTCCTGCGGTACCAGGCCTCTCAGGTGCGGCCGCAGGGCCGGGCCGCCGGCGGCATGGCCGGCATCAAGCTCACGGAGGGCGCCGAGGTGATCTCCTTCACGGCGGTCGACCCGGCTGCGGACGCTGTGGTGTTCACGGTCGCGGGCTCGCAGGGCACGCTCGACGACGCACCGACGTCGGCGAAGCTCACCCCGTTCGACCAGTACCCCCGCAAGGGGCGCGCCACGGGCGGTGTGCGCTGCCAGCGGTTCCTCAAGGGCGAGGACCTGCTGGTCCTGGCCTGGGCCGGCGCGGCCCCGGCACGGGCGGCGCAGAAGAACGGCTCCCCGGCCGAGCTCCCCGAGCTCGACCCGCGCCGTGACGGTTCGGGCACACCGCTGACGTCGGCGGTGGAGGTGCTGGCCGGCGCGGCCTCGTAAGCTCCCCGCCCCCTGTGCCCGCCGGTTGCGGCGGGCACAGGGCGGTCGTCCGGGGGCGTTCAGTGCCAGGGGATGTTCCGCCAGGGGCTGCCCTCGTTCTCGACGAGGATGCGGTGTGCGGTCAGCGCGCCGTCGTAGAAGTCGCCGTACTCCTCGTTGTCGAAGCGCAGCACCCTGCCCAGCAGGTAGCCCGCCGAGAAGTCCTCCCACGACGTGTAGGCGGACTTGCCGAGTGCCCCGGCGTGCACGATCGCCTGCTCGGCCTCGTGCGGGGTGCAGTAGCGGGCGGCAAGTCCCCAGCGGGCGAGGTTCGGTGCCCGCCCGTAGTCGTACGCGGCCACCGTGGCGACCCGGCCGTCCTCCGGCAGCAGTCCGTCGGCGCGGAACCGTGCCTCGTACCGGACGATGCGGCGGACCAGCCCGTCCATCTCCTCGACGAGGGAGGGCGGCGCGCCCCGGTCGTGCAGTGAGCCGGCCGCGGTCTCGCGCCACAGGTCGGGGGGCGGCATCTCGCCCAGGCCCCTGCGCAGCTGCTCGCGGACCCGGAGCGCGAACTCCGGCTGGGGCGGGCTGTTGGAGTAGTCCAGGAGGGCGGCGATCTGCTTCTGCCAGCTGCCGTTGTCGGAGACGGCCCAGCTGGAGCGGAGCATCTTCTGCTGCGCGGTGTAGTCCACGTAGACCGTTCCGACCTCGTTCCACGGCACACCGTTGCCCACCGCGAGATGGGCTCCGCAGGCGAGGCCGAAGGCGAGCGGGCCGAACAGGGGACCTGTGTGCAGGGCGGTCAGCCGGTCGTCCGTCCGCTGCTCGTTCTGCGCGGCATAGCGGCGCCAGACCGCCCGGTGCTGCGGCGACGCCGGCAGTTGCGCGGCCGCCGGGGTGCCGCCGTTGACGACGAGCCAGGCGGCCGGATCGGGCCAGTTCGCCTGCGCCACCCAGTCGAGTGTCACCTCGTGGAACACCCAGTCCGGGTGCCAGGGCGGCAGCATCCCGCGGGTGACCAGGGGCTTGCACGGCTTGCCGGTCACCGGGTCCGTGATCGAGGGCCAGCGGACGGTGTCCGGAGCGGCGTCGACCTCGTAGCGGTTCTGCCCGATGTAGAGGCCTTCGGCGGCGAGCACCTTCAGCTGCGCGTCGACGTCGCCGCGCCCGCCCGCCTCGTACAGCAGTCGCTCGACCTCGGTCGGCGGTGTCCAGTTCACGCCCATGGCAGCCTCCGGTAGGGGCTGTTGGGGTCGAGGGTGAGGATCCGGTGCTGGATCAGCGACTCCTGATAGGTCTCACCGAACTCCTCGTCGTCGAAGGCGAGGACGCGGGCCATCGCGTACGCCGCCGAGAACGCCTCCCACGAGCCGTACGCCTCCCGGCTCAGCCTGCCGGCAGTGAGCACCGCCTGTTCCGCCTCCTGCGGATCGATCAGCCGCGCCCCGAGCCCCATGCGGACGAAGATGACGACCCGTCCGTAGTCGAAGGCGCTGAGCGAGTCGATACGTTCGTCGGGACCGAGCATCCCGTCGCCGCGGAACCGGTCCTCGTAGCGGGCGATCCGCCGGGCGGTGTCACGGTGGAGGGCGATGGTCTCGTCGTCGGCTCCGCGCACGGCGGGGTGCCGGACGACGGCCTCCACCCATTCGTCGGTCGGGAGCCGCGTGCCCCGGCGATCGGCCAGTTGCGCACGGATGCGCAGGACGACGGCCTCTTCGCAGCCGCACAGCTTCGCGCCGAACAGCGCGTCCAGCGACCTGCGGAACTCCGCGCGGTTGCTCACCTTCCAGGTGCCGCGCAGGGTCCCGGTGTCTCTGAAGTAGTCGAAGTACGTGGTGCCGAGTTCGTTCCAGGGGACGCTGTTGTGCACCGAGAGGTGCGCACCGCAGGCCAGACCGTGGGCCACCGCTCCCTGGAGAGGGGCGCCCGCGTGGGTGACCAGCCGTCCGCGCTGCGGCCCGCCGGTCTCGGCCGTGACGGTCTGCCATGTGCGGCGGCCGGCCCACTTGGTCGCAAGGCTGACGGCGCACGGCGTGCCCGGGTTGACGGCGAGCGGCCAGCGGTCGTGGGGCCACTCCTGCGCCAGTTCCGCGAGTGTGGTGGAGCGGTGCACCCACTCCGGGTGCCAGGGGGCGAGCATGCCGCCGGTGTAGGCCGGGATGCTCCACTTGCCGTTCAGTGGATCCTTGACCGGCTTGGGCCAAGCGGTGACACCGGGGGTGTCGGCCTGGAGCCGCGGGACCGGGAGGTAGAGCGCAGCGCGGGAGAGCACGGCGATCTCCGCGTCCCGGTGGCCCCCCGCCCGGGCCTCGTACAGCTGCTGTTCGGTCTCGGTCGGCGGTGCCCACCCCGTGGTCCCTGTTGTCACGGACCGATTTTATGAAGTGCCGTGCTGCCGCCGGGACATGGGTGGTCACTCCACGTCGTCGTCCCACTCCTCACGGCCGGGAACGTGCCGCAGGATCCCCCACATCGTGTGGTCCTCGGGAACCTCGTGCGCTCCGGCGACACGGGCGGCCTCGAGTCCGCCCAGCAGGGCGCCGGTGTCGATGCCTGCTCCGATCAGTACGAGCTGTGTCCGCCGCGCGGCCTCGCCGGCCGGCCAGGGCTCGGGGTAGAAGCGGAGGAACCGGCCGACGGAGTGCAGGACATAGCGGTTGCGGGCGTCGGCCGCACCGAAGTCGACGAACCCCTTGATGCGGTAGAGCCCCTCCGGCCGGGCGTCGAGGAAGTCGAGCAGCCGACGCGGATGCAGGGGCAGGGCGGCGGTGAAGGACACGGTCTCGTAAGCGGTGTGCAGATGGCCGTCGTGATCGTGGCGGCCGTCGACGTCGTGGCCGTCGTCGGCGAGGTCCTCGAAGGAGAGCTGTCCCACCCGCTCGGTCCGCGGGCGGGGCTCGAAGAAGACCTCCGGATCGACGCGCCCGTACGCAGCGGTGATCACCGCCGGTCCGTCGGCGATCCCGGCGATCTGCTCGCGCAGCGCTGTACGCTCCGCGTCCGCGATCAGGTCCGCCTTGTTCAGCACGACGAGGTCGGCGATGGCCAGGTGCCGGTCGATCTCGGGATGCTGCTCGCGAGTACGGGTGAACTCCACGGCGTCGACGACCTCGACGAGGCCGCCGTACACGATCCGTTCGTTCTCGCTGGCGAGCAGCATCCGCACGAGCTCCTGCGGTTCCGCCAGTCCGCTGGCCTCGATGACGATCACATCGAGACCGGCGGCCGGCCGGGTGAGCCTGTCGAGGAAGACGTCGAGCTCGCTGGCGTCGACGGCGCAGCACAGGCAGCCGTTGCCGAGGGACACGGTGGAGTCGCCCAGCTGGCCCGCCACCGTCATGGCGTCGATCTCGATCGCCCCGAAATCATTGACGATCGCGCCGATCCTGGTCCCGCGGCCGGCCCGCAGCAGATGGTTGAGCAGGGTCGTCTTGCCGGATCCCAGAAAGCCCGCGAGGACGATGACGGGGATCTGCGGCGTGCTCACGACGGCACCTCCTGGGTCTCACACGGCGGAAGCCCCCAGGATAGGTGCGGGCGCGAAGGCCGGCGGGAGGGGCTGCGGCGGGGGCGGGCCCACGTAGCGGGCCGCAGGCCGGATGATCTTGGAGTCCTCGGCCTGTTCCAGGATGTTGGCGCTCCAGCCCACCACCCGCGCCGCGCAGAAGGTCGGGGTGAACATCTCCCGCGGCAGACCGCACAGCTCCATGACGACTCCCGCGTAGAACTCGACGTTCGTGTGCAGCTCCCGGCCCGGCTTCAGTTCGGCGAGGATCGCCTCGACCTGTGCCTCCACCTGGACGGCGAAGTCCACGAGCGGTCCGCCGAAGTTCTCCGCGATCCCGCGGAGCATGCGGGAGCGGGGGTCCTCCGTGCGGTAGACGGGGTGTCCGAAGCCCATGATCCGGTCGCCGGCGAGGACGCGTGACCTGATCCACGCGTCGATGCGGTCGGGGGTGCCGATGGCGTCGAGCGTGTCGAGGGCCCGGCTCGGGGCGCCGCCGTGCAGCGGTCCGGACAGGGCGCCGATCGCGCCGACGAGGCAGGCGGCGACGTCGGCTCCGGTGGAGGCAATCACCCGGCCGGTGAAGGTGGAGGCGTTGAATCCGTGGTCCACCGTCGAGATGAGGTACTGCTCGACGGCCCGGGCGCGGGTGGGGTCGGGCTCCGAACCGGTGAGCATGTAGAGGTAGTTGGCTGCGTACGGCAGGTCCTCGCGCGGCTCGACGGGCTCCATGCCACGCCCGAGCCGGTACAGGGCGGTGAGCAGTGTCGGAACCGCGGCGCAGGCCACGAGCGCGTCGGCGCGGCGGCGGTCGGCGTCGAGGTCGTACACCGGCAGCATTCCGGCCGAGGCGCCGAGAAGCGACAGAGCGGTCCGCAGCCCGGCGAGCGGGCCGGAGGTCGCCGCCGCACGGGCGAGGGCGGGCAGCGCGGCACGCACGTCCTCGGGCAGCCTCCGCAGGGGCGCGGTGCGGGCGAGGAAGGCGGCGCCCTCGCCGTCGTCGTCGGGCAGCCGGCCGTGGAACATCAGGTGCCATACGTCCTCGAAGCCGGCGCGCTCGGCCAGTTCGACGGCCGAGTACTGGCGGTAGTGGTAGAAGCCCTCGCGCCCCCGGACGTCGCCGAGCGCGGTGTCGGTGACGACGACGCCGGCGAGTCCGCGCGGTGCGCCGGGGGCCTGGGGTGTTCCGGGGTTCGACATGGCGTTTCTCCCTTTCCTTGACTTGACCATCCATGGTTGAACCGATCAGTGTCAATATTGATTGAATCAATATGGATAGGGTTCAGTCATGACACAGCAGGAGCCCGGCGGGCGGCGGCTGACCACCCGCGAGGCGGCGGAGCGGCTCGGCGTGAAACCCGAGACGGTGTACGCCTATGTGAGCCGCGGGCTGCTGACCAGCAGCCGGGACGCGCGGGGGCGCGGCAGCACGTTCGAGGCCGCGGAGGTCGACGCGCTCGCCCGGCGCAACAGACGGGACGCCCCGGGCACCGGTGACCTGGTCTTCCGTACCCAACTCACCCTCATCGAGCAGGACCGCTACTACTTCCGCGGTGTCGACGCCGTCGAGCTGGCATCCCGGTACGGCTTCGAGGAGGTCGCCGAGTGGCTGTGGACCGGCGAGCTGAAGCGTGGCATCCGTTTCACCGCGCCTGACGAACCCCTGGCCGCGGCCCGCCGCGCCGTCGACTCACTGCCCGCCCACAGCGGGCAGATGGACCGGCTGCGCGTGGCAGCCATCGCCGCTGCCGTCGCCGACCCGCTGCGGTTCGACCTGGAGCACGACGCCGTACTCGGCAGCGCACGCGCACTGATCCCCACCGTGGTCGACGCGCTGCCCGAGCCGGGTCGGCAGCGCGCAGGGGACGGCCCGCTGGCCGGACGGCTGTGGGGGAAGCTGACCGCGCAGCCCCCGGACGAGCCGTCCCTGCGCGTACTGGACATGGCCCTCGCGCTCCTGGTCGACCACGACCTCGCCGCATCCACCCTGGCCGCCCGGGTGGCCGCGTCGGCGCGTGCCCACCCGTACGCCGTGGTGTCGGCGGGCCTCGGGGCACTGGAAGGCCCGTTGCACGGCGCGGCAAGCGGCCTCGCCCACCGGCTGCTCACCGAAGTGCTGCAACGCGGCGGCGCGGCCCCGGTCGTGGCGGACCATCTGCGCGGCGGCCGCCGGGTCCCGGGACTGGGGCATCGCCTCTACAGGGGTGAGGACCCGCGCGCGCGAGCCCTGTTCACGCTGCTCGACGAGGTGCCGTCGGCAGCGCCCGCTCTAGCCGCGGCACGGGACGTGACGGCGACGGCCGCCCGCCACACCGCGCTGCACGCCAACGTCGACCTGGCACTCGCCGTGCTGTCGGTGTCCTCCGGGATGCCCGCGGAGGCGGGCGAGACGGTGTTCGCCGTGGCACGCACTGCGGGCTGGATCGCCCACGCGCTGGAGGAGTACGAGGAGCGCCCGCTGCGCATGCGCCCGAGCGGCCACTACAACGGCCCGCGCCCGCCGCAGCCGCTGCCCTGACCGGCCGTCGGCGGACGCGGCACGCGTCCAACGGGTCAGATGCGCAGCCACACCGCCGTGTCCTGCGGCAGCCGCCCGTCGGCGCGCAGAGGGCCGCTGCTGAGCAGAACGCTTGCGTGGGCGGGCAGTTCGGCGGGCTCGGCCGCGAAGTTGACCATGCAGACCAGCCCCTCGGTGCGCGAGAAGCTGAGCACCCCGGGCCCGCCGGGCAGCCAGGTGAGCGGCCCGTCCCCGAACCCGGGCTCGTTGCGGCGCATTCGCAGCGCGGCGCTGTAGAGACGCAGCATCGATTCCGGGTCGTCGCCCTGCCGGTCGGCGGCGTAGGCGGACCAGCCGTCGGGCTGCGGCAGCCACGGCTCGGTCCGCGAACCGAACCCGCAGTGCGGTGCGTCCGCGATCCACGGCAGGGGTACACGGCAGCCGTCCCGCCCCGGGTCCGTGCCGCCGGAGCGGTGGTGCATCGGGTCCTGGATGCGCGCGAGCGGGATCTCGGCCTCGGGCAGGCCCAGTTCCTCGCCCTGGTAGAGGTAGACGGAGCCGGGCAGCGCGAGCGTGAGCAGCGCCGCCGCGCGGGCCCTGCGGGTGCCGAGCACCAGGTCGGTGGGGGTGCCGAAGGTCTTCGTGGCGAAGTCGAAGCCGGTGTCCTCGCGCCCGTATCGGGTGACGGTGCGGGTCACGTCGTGGTTGCACAGCACCCAGGTGGCGGGCGCGGAGACCGGGGCGTGCTCGGCCAGCGTGGCGTCGACGGCGGACCGCAGTCGCGCCGGCTCCCAGGGGCAGGCCAGGAAGATGAAGTTGAAGGCGGTGTGCAGCTCGTCGGGGCGCAGATAGCGGGCGAAACGCTCGGCGTCCGGCAGCCACACCTCCCCCACGAAGATCCCTCGGTACTCGTCGGCGATCGCCCGCCAGGAGCGGTAGATGTCGTGGAGTTCGTCGCGGTCGATGTACGGGTGGGGGTCGCGGCCCTCCACGAAGTCGGGGAGGGCCGGGTCCTTGGCCGGCAGCGCCGCCGAGTCGATCCGCACACCGGCGACCCCCCGCGCGAACCAGAAGCGCAGCACGTCCTCGTGCTCCCGGCGGACCGCGGGGTGTGCCCAGTTGAGGTCCGGCTGTTCGGGGGTGAACAGATGGAGGTACCACTCGCCGTCCTCCACCTGCGTCCAGGTGCGACCGGAGAACTGCGACGGCCAGTCGTTCGGCGGCAGTTCACCGTTCGCGCCGCGTCCCGGGCGGAAGTGGAACAGTTCCCGCTCGGGACTGCCGGGCCCTGCGGCGAGGGCCGCTCTGAACCAGGCGTGCTGGTCGGAGACGTGGTTGGGCACGATGTCGACGATGGTGCGGATGCCCAGCTCCCGTGCTTCGGCGATCAGTTTCTCCGCCTCGCCGAGTGTGCCGAAGGCGGGATCGATGGTGCGGTAGTCGGCGACGTCGTAGCCGCCGTCGGCCAGGGGCGAGAGATACCAGGGGGTGAACCAGATCGCGTCGATGCCCAGTTCGGCGAGGTACGGCAGCCTGGCCCGTACGCCCGCGAGGTCCCCGGTGCCATCACCGTCCCCGTCGGCGAAGCTGCGTGGGTACACCTGATAGATGGCGGCGCTGCGCCACCAGTCGTCGGTGTGATCCGGATGAAGGGCTGCCACGTGACGGTCCTTTCGGGCAGGTGGGACTCCGCCACCGGCCCGGACAGCGGGGCGCCTCGGGTCGAGCCGGCGGCGGAGGCATGGTGGACGAGCGGTACGGCGGGCCGGCCGCGGGAGCTCAGCCCTTCAGGCCGCCCGCGGTGAGACCGCTCATGATGTTGCGCTGGAAGATCAGGAAGATGAGGAGCGTCGGCACGGAGGCGATGGTGAGCGCTGCGATGAGGACGTTCTCGGGCACACCGTTGGCGAGCGAGTAGATGCCGACGTTGAGGGTCTGCCGGGTCGGGTCGGGCAGTGTGAGCATCGGCCAGAGGAAGTCCTTCCAGACCCCGACGACCGCGAAGATGGACACGACGCCCAGGATCGGCCGTGAGATCGGAAGCACGACGGACCACAGGGTGCGCATGGGCGAGGCCCCGTCGATGGACGCGGCGTCGAGGAGTTCACGCGGTATCGAGTCGAAGAATCGCTTGAGCAGGAAGATGTTGAAGGCGTTGGTGACCGAGGGAAGCCAGATCACCCACGGCGAGTTGAGCAGGTTGCGCTCCACGATCGGGACGTCGAGCACCGTCAGGTACTGCGGTACCACCAGCACGGTCGCGGGGATCATCAGCGTGGCGAGCATCATGGCGAGGATCGCCCTGCCCAGGACGGGCCGGAGCTTGGAGAGCGAGTAGGCCGCGGCCACGTCGAAGATCAGCTGGAAGGCAAGCGCGCCGAAGGCGTAGTAGAGCGTGTTGAACAGCAGCCGGGACAGGTCCATGACGTCCCAGGCCCGGGAGTAGTTCTCGGGGTGCAGCGTCTCGGGGACGAACGTGGGCGGTGACTGCACGGCCTCCTGCGTGGTCTTGAGCCCGCCGGACACCATCCAGTAGAGCGGCCCGAGGAAGACCAGGGTGAACAGGGCGACGACGAGGACGAAGGTGACCCAGTACAGGACCTTGCCGCGGGGCCTGGCGAGCTGTGCGGGTGAGATGAGTGTGCGTGTGGACATCTGTCGTCTCCCCGTGCCTACTCGTCGTCGCTGCCCCGGCTCAGTCGCACGTACGCCGCGGAGAAGCCCGCGAGCAGTACGAGCAGGACCAGGCCGAGCGCGGCGGCGCTGCCGTAGTTGTTGAAGTTGAAGGCGTACTGGTAGATCAGGTAGACGACGGTGGTCGTGGAGCCCTCGGGGCCGGCGCCGTTGGTGAGCAGGAAGGGTTCGGTGAAGACCTGCATCGTCGCGATGATCTGCATCAGCAGCATCAGCGAGAGGATCAGCCGGGTCTGCGGGACCGTGACGTGCCAGATCTTGCGGAGCAGTCCGGCGCCGTCGAGCTCGGCCGCCTCGTACAGCTCCCCCGGAATCCCCTGCAGCGCGGCGAGATAGATCAGGGTGGCACCACCCATGTTCATCCAGGTCGCGGCGATGACGACGGAGAGCATGGAGGTGTCGGGGTCCTGCAGCCACTGCTGCTCCGGCAGACGCAGGAGAGCGAGGATCTCGTTGAAGAGGCCGTACCCCGGGTCGTACAGGTACTTGAAGAGCAGAACCGACGCCACCGGCGGCAGCATCACCGGCAGATAGACGAGCAGTCGCAGATACCCCTGGGCGTGCCGGATCTCGTTGAGGACGAGGGCCACGACGAACGGCACGGCGAAGCCGAGGAGCAGTGCGAGGACCGTGAACAGCAGCGTGTTGCGCCACGCCTGCCAGAACGCCGGATCGTTGACGACGGTCGTGAGGTTGGACCAGCCGGCCCATGTGGTCCGCCCGCCCTCCGTCTCCTGGAAGGCCAGCAGGAACTCCCTGACCATCGGATACCAGGAGAAGAACGAGAAGCAGAGCACGGCACCGATCAGGAAGCCGTGTGCCGTGAGGTTGCGGCGCAGCGTCCTGGTGAACGCGGTGCCGGACGGCCGCGGCGTGCTGCCGCCGGGCCGGTCCGGACGGGGCTTTGCCTTCTCGCTGGTGGGCAGGGTGGGGGCCGACATCGTTGCTCCTCGGTGCGGGTGGGGCCGGGCCGGCCGGGCCCGGCCCCCTGCCGGCTACTGGTGGGCGAGGATCTGGTTGACCTGCTGCTCGGCGGTGGAGAGGAGCTTCGCCACGTCCGCTTCCTTGTTGGTGAGGAGTCCGGACATCACGTTGTCCAGCACCTTGTAGATCTCCTGTGCCTTGAGCGGCTCGGCCTTGCCCTTGACGGGGTTGTCCATGAAGGTCTTGAAGTTCTCGACCGGCATGGTGGCGTGGGTGGCGCGGGCCGCGTCGTCCTTCGCCTTGCTCTCGTTCAGCCAGAAGTTGGGCTGCGGAAGGCCGACGGGCAGCTTGTCGGCCTTGGTGCGGGCCCAGTCGAACTGCCCCTTGCCGACGGTGAGGTTCTTGAAGTTGAGCCAGGCGACGGCGGCCTTGATCTTGTCGGCGGAGATCCCCTTCTTGATCATGTAGTTGTTGCCGCCGAAGAGGGTGGACTGCCCGCCGGGGATCGGCCCGAGGCCGAAGTTCTCGTAGTCGGCGCCCAGTTGCTGGACCATGTACGCGATGTCATCGGGCGCGGCGAGGAACATGCCCAGCTTGTCGGAGGCGATCTGCTTCTGCAGGTCGCCCCACTTGAGGAGCTGGGTCCGGCCCATGCTGTTGTCCTCCCAGCGCATGGCATGGAGGTTCTCGGCGATCTGCTTGCCGAGGTCGTTGTTGAACGCGGCCTTCCTGCCGTCCGCGTCGACGATGTCGCCGCCGAGGCTGTACATCTGGGCGGTGAAGTGCCAGCCGCCGGTGTTGGCGGCGCTGTACTCGCCGAAGCCGGACGTGCCGTCACCCAGAGCCGCGATCTTCTTCGCCGCGGCGCGGACCTCCTGCCACGTCGTGGGCGGGGAGTTCGGGTCGAGCCCGGCGTCGGTGAAGAGCTTGCGGTTGATCAGCAGGCCCATCGTGTAGTTGCTGGTCGGCAGACCGTAGAGCTTGCCGTCCTGCTTGAGGGAGTTCAGCACGCCGGGATCGATGTCGGCGAGGGCGGGGACGGTCCTGTCGTTGACGTACGCGGTGATGTCCGCGGCGCCGTCGTTGTCGAGCACCTGCTGAAGGTCCGTGAAGTAGGTGTAGAACACGTCGGGTTGGGACTTGGCCTTCAGCATGGCGGTGAAGCGCGGGGGTTCCAGACACTGGCCGGGTGTGGAACGGCCGTCGATCGTGATGCTCGGGTACGTCTTGTTGAACGCGGCGACGTCCTCGTTCCACTCCTTGAGCTCGGCGGCCTTGGCCGCCGGCGGCATGCAGTCGATCGTGAGCGTCAGCTTCGTCTTCGGGTCCAACGGGGCTGACGGATCGGACGAACTGCCTCCGGAATTGTCCTCGTTGTCGCTGCTGCTGCTCGTGCCGCAGGCGGCGAGGGCGGTCAGGGCGAGTACGGAAACGAGGGCGGTCGCTGCTGTACGACGGCTGCGGCGGAGCCAGGCACTTCTCATCGACGGTCCCCTTCGGGCATGAGCGTGGAAGACCCGCGGCTGACACGCAGCGGGGGCGCGGCACACTCAACCACCACGAACAGAACCCCGCAAGATGTCGCGCACACTCCGCAAAAGCTTGGCAGCCATCTGTCGCTCAACGCGGCGCGGGTTACTTGCGCCCAAAAACAGCGGAAGCGCCGGTTCCGCACCGGCGCCATCCAGAAAAGAGCCCCGCCGCCTATCCCCGCGGCGCCTGCCCCGTCGACCCCCGCACCACCAGCTCCGGCTCGAACAGCAGCTCGCCGGGCGGCACTTCACCGCCCTGGATCTGCGCGCACAGCAGCTCCACCGCGGCCCGCCCCATCGCCTCGATGGGCTGGCGCACGGTCGTCAGCGGCGGCTCCGTGCAGTTCATGAACGCCGAGTCGTCGAAGCCCACCACGGACACCTGCGACGGCACCCCCAACCCGCGCCGCCTCGCGGCACGTACGGCCCCCAGCGCCAGCGGGTCGCTCGCGCAGATGATGCCGGTGATCCCGCGGTCCAGCAGCCGCGCCGCCGCCGCCTGGCCGCCCTCCAGGGAGAACATCGAGCGCTCGACGCGGTCGTCGGTCAGCTCGGCCCCGGCCGCCGCCGCGGCCGCCCGGGCCGCCGCCAGTTTGCGCCGCGACGGCACGTGGTCCGCCGGGCCCAGCACCACGCCGATGCGCTCGTGGCCGAGCGAGGCCAGGTGCCGCCACGCCTGCTCGACGGCGACGGCGTCGTCGCAGGCGATGCACGGGAAGTCGAGGTTCTCGATGGAAGCGTTGATGAGCACGACCGGGATCCTGCGCTCCGCCAGCAGCCGGTAGTGGTCGTGCGGAGCGTCGGCCTGCGCGAAGAGGCCGCCCGCGAAGACGACGCCGGAGACCTGCTGCTGGAGCAGCAGCTCCACGTAATCGGCCTCCGAGACCCCGCCCTTGGTCTGGGTGCACAGCACAGGCGTCAGGCCCTGCTGGGCCAGCGCACCGCCGATCACCTCGGCGAATGCGGGAAAGATCGGGTTCTGCAGCTCGGGCAGGACGAGCCCGACGAGACGCGCGCGCTCACCGCGCAGCTGGGTGGGACGCTCGTACCCGAGCACGTCCAGGGCAGTCAGCACGGACTGCCGGGTGGCCTCGGAGACCCCCGGCTTGCCGTTGAGCACCCGGCTGACCGTGGCCTCGCTGACTCCAACCTTCTTCGCCACCTGAGCAAGTCGTCGCGTCATGAGCGCAAGACTAGCGCAAGCCGCGCAAGCGGCTTGCGCCAATCCTGTGGCTCGCGAGCGGGAGCGGGGGCTCTTCCCCGCTACGGATTGATGGTGATCCTGAAGGTCGACGTCGTGTTCTTCACGTCCTGCACGTTGTTGTCGAACCGCAGTCCGTTGAACGTGACCTCACCGACGGCCGGCCCCTGCCCCGCCTCCGGCATCTCGTTCGCCCAGAGGCCGAAGCCCGACTTGTGGTCGAAGGCGTCACCGCTCTTGCGTGCACCCGAGATCGAGATGTCCGTGAGGACGGTGTCCTTGATCGGGAACTGTGGCTGCCCTCCCACGTAGTTCGTCTGGAACATGATGCCGCTGTACGTCGGGTCGACGATGTCGACGTTGTCGACCCTGATCCCCTGGAACACCTTGGACGCCGAGAACAACCAGATCCCGGGGAACGTCTGAGCGCCCCAGAAGTGTCCGCCTGCCCGGACGACCGACACGTTCTCGACCCTCGTGGGATCGGTCCCGAAGCCGTTCATCGGGTACCCGAAGTCCAGCGAGCTGATGGTGATTCCGGAGTAGACGAGCGTGTCCGCGATATGGATGTTGCGGAAGGTGTTGTTGTAGCCGCCGTAGACGGCGATGCCCGCCGCACGCCAGGTGAGGATCGTGGTCAGGTTCTCGTAGACGTTGTTCTTCATGTCCGCTCCTCCGGCGTCGATCGCCGAGAAGAGTGCGAAGCTGTCGTCTCCCGTGGCCCTGGCCTCGTTGTTGGACACCAGGTTGTCCGTCGACCCGTTGGTCATGTTGATGCCGTCGGCGAACATGTTGCGGATGCGGGAGTTCTTGATCGTGGTCCGGTCGGTGTTCGCTCCCCAGTAGAGGCACACCATGTGTTCGTTCCAGATGTTCTCGATCACGATGTCCGAGACGTTGGAGAAGTCGAACACCTTGCCCGGGCCGTCGATGCGCGAGGTGTAGTTGCCGAAGTAGGCGAAGTTCGCGAACGACGAACCCTTCGCGGACGCCTCGGCGCGGAAGCCGACATCGGTGTTGTCCTGCGTCGAGGGCGCGTGGAACTTCGTGTTCCAGGGTCCGGCGCCTACCACCTTCACGGCCTTGCCGTACACCTGGAACTTGCTGCCCGTCCGGTAGTCGCCGGGCGGCAGGTAGACCCCGACCAGCGTGCCCGTGGTGTCCATGCGCACCTTGTCCAGCGCGTTCTGGACGTCCTGGTGGGTGAATCCGGCAGGCACGGTGTACGACGCCGGGTCCGGGTTCGCGAACGGCGCGACCTGCTCCAGGCTGATGAAGTCGATCGCGTACCGGGAGGTGTTGGCCGTGTCCTTCTGCAGCCTGATTCTGCTGCCCTCGGGCACGCTCTCGCCCAGCATGATGTGCGCCTCGTCGTAGATGTGGCGCGGGGCACCGGCCCCGGGCGAGTTGCCCGGCGACGCCTCGGCGCCGTACAGCCAGGCGTACTTGGAGGTCAGATCGATCGCCTTGCGGAAGGTGCCGTTGACGTAGACGTTCAGGGAGGCGTTGATTCCGCCGCCGCCCGCCGCGTCCGGGATCGAGAACCGGGTCACGAGGGTGTTGGTTCTCGCCCTGGTCGTGAATTCGACATGGTTCCCGGTGTCGTTGAGCGTGACGGCCTTGCGGCCGGACGCCTCGCCCGCGATGTCGCCCACGGTCCGGTTGGGGCCGACCACCTGCGCGCCACCACCGGTCGTGGCGTCCTCCGCTTCGTACATGTCGAACGGCATGTCCGCGCCGCGGCCGACGAACAACGACTGCGTGCTGGTGTTGTTCTCCCGTTTGACCGGCAGCTCGTTGGCGTCGTCCGCCACGGTGACCCTGACCGTGTACGAGCCGTTGACGGCCGTCCACGTCCCGAGGCCGACCGGTGCGGTCGTCGCGCCGGCGGCGATGGTGCCGCTGTGGGCGCCCGTCAGCGTCTTGACCGTCGCGCCCTTGGAGTCGACCAGGGCGAGGGTCAGATCGTGGCTCCCGCCCGCGGACGGCTGGGTGCCCTGGTTCCGCACGGCGACCGAGAAGGTGACGGTGTCACCGGCGGCAGGACCGGACGGAGAAGTGTTCACCGCGGTGGTGACGAGGTCGGAACTTGCGACCGGTTTCACCACGAGCGATGTCGGGCTGGTGTAGGTGTTGTTGGTCTCGTTCTGCTCGATGACCGCGTTCGCCTCGTCGGCGACCGCACTCAGCTGGTACGTACCGGCGTCCCGCGCCCCGATGGAAGCACTGACCGTCGTCCGTGCACCGGCAGCGAGCGTGCCGGCCTGGGCGGTGGCGACCTTGGTACCACCGAGCCGCAGCGCCACGGCGCTTGCGGCGGACGCCGCCGGTCCGCTGTTGTGCACGGTGGCCGACACGGTGATCTCGTCCGATTCGACGGGCGATGCGGGCGAGAAGGTCAGGTTCGTGATCGCCAGGTCCGGATTGGGCGCGGGCGTACCCATGACCTGGAACTCCGCGATCTGCCCGGCCGTCGCCCCGGTGTTGGACGTGAAGGTGAGCCGTACGTCGGCGACGCGCGCATCGACGGGCACGGTGACGGTGTTGCCGCTCGACGGCTGGAAGGTGTAGTCCTTCGCCGGCACCAGGCCGGTGAAGGACGACGCGTTCTGTTCGCGCCCGAGCACCTGGATGTTCTGAGTGCGGCTGTCCCAGCTGCTGTCAGGGTTCAGCTTGAGGACGACAGCGGTGACATCGGCGTTGGCGCCGAGCTTGACGGTGAGGGTGTTGGGGTAGCTGCCCGCCCCGCCCTCCCAGTAGGTGGTGAGGCTGTTGTCGTTGGCGTTCTCCGCAAGGAAGGTGTGGATCACTGACGAGGCGCTGATCGGCTTGCCCACGGCGAGATTGGAGGCGGAACCGGCCGAGCCGTTGCGCGTGACGGAGTTGCTGTCGCCGGATTCGTTCCCTGCCGCGTCCCTGGCGCGGACGACGTAGGTGACGGTTGCCCCGGCGGGCTGTGTGTCGGTGTACGTGGTCGCGTCGCCAGCCACGGTCTTGCGCAGCGTGTTGTTGGCGTAGATGTCGTAGGCCGTCACACCGGTGTTGTCGACGGACGCGCCCCAGGTCAGCCTGATCCGGCCCGCTGCGGGCTCGGTGAAGGCGAGGGCTGCGGGCGCGGTGGGCGCCTGGGTGTCGCCGGTGCCGGCCCTGCGGGTCACGGTGTTGCTGTTCGCGGACTGGTTGCCGGCGGCATCCTTCGCGCGCACGTAGTACGAGACGGTGACGTCGGCGGGCCGGGTGTCGGTGAAGGTCGTCACGTCGCCCGCGACACTCGTGAGCAGGGTGTTGTCGGCGTAGATGTCGTAGCCGGTGACCGCGGTGTTGTCGGTGGCCGCCTTCCAGGTCAGCACGATCCGGCCGGTGTCGGGCTCGGTGAAGGCGAGTTCGGTGGGTGCGGTGGGCGCCTGGGTGTCGCCGGTCCCCGGGCCGTAGATCTCCAGTTCGGAGAGCTGGGCGGCGGGCTGTCCGCTGTTGGCGGTCACCAGGACGCGCACGTAACGGGTGGTCGTCGCGTCGAAGGTGATCGTCGCCGACTGCCCGCCGACCGCGTCGAACCGATACGCCTGTGCGGCGGTCAGGTCGGTGAAGTCCGAGCCGTTCGCGCTGCCCTGGATCTTCAGGGTCTGGGAGCGGGCGCCCCAGCCGTCGGGCAGCCGCAGCACGACGCGGTCGACGCGTACGGACGATCCCAGGTCGGCGCGGATCCACTGCGGGAGGTCGTTGTTGCGGCTTTCCCAGTAGCTGGCCCTGTTCCCGTCGCTGGCGTTGGCCGCCGCGTACACCTCGGTGTGGCTGCTGGCTGTCAGCGTGCGTCCGCTCGCGAGGTTGACGGAGGACTCGCCGGCCGCGTGCACCTGAAGCTCGGACAGCTGCGCCGCCTGCCAACCTGTGTTGGCGGTGATCTCGACGCGTACGAACCGTGTCCGGGTCGCCGGGAAGGAGACGGTGACGGTGTTGGCCGACCCGGGACTGAAGGTGTAGGCAGCCGATGTCCTCAGGGTGCTGAAGCTGGTGCCGTCGGCGCTGCCCTGGACGGAGAGGGTCTGGCTGCGGCTCTCCCAGCCGGCCGGGAGCTTCAGGACGACCTCGTCGATCCTGGCGTCCGCACCGAGGTCGGTCCGGACCCACTGGGGAAGACTGCTCCCGGCACTCTGCCAGTAGGAGTTCTGGTTGCCGTCGGCGATGTTGTCGGCTGCGTACTCACTGTGGGAGCTGCTCGCCGCCACGGGCCGGCCCGCGGCGAGGTCGGGACCGCCGGACGCCGAGGCGGTCGGTATCAGCCCTCCGATCATCACAAGAGTGGTCGTGATCACGGCGGCGAGGGCCCGCCATCTCCAGTGTTGCGGTTTCATCTGTCCCCGATCTTCGGCCCCGTGCCCTGTCGGCAACGAGGGCGCGGCTCTGTCGGTGTGGGTGAACCTGCGTTTGTGCACTGGCGTACTACATCTTTTGCGTTTTGTTGTGAGAGAGTTGCAGAAGAATGCCGAGTCGTCTACGACCCCGGCATTCACCCGGGCGTCGCGTGTGGCTCGCACGAAGGCGGCTGTCGGCTCGCACCAGCGCGTTTTCTGCGCGCTTTCACGAGAACGAAAGTGGGCCGCAATTCCCGCAAGCGGCTTGCGTGAAGGGGGAAATTTCGGAAAGGCGGCGTCGCCCTTTACCGTTCGTAGGCATGAGTCCCGTACCGACCGCCCCCGCCCGGCGACGCCGGTTCGGCTGGCCGCAGCGGGTCTTCTCCCAGGTCCTGCTCATGCAGCTGGCCATCGCCACAGGTGTCACCGCGCTGGCCACCGGCCTGTTCCTCGCCCCTCTCAGCGCCCAGCTCGACGACCAGGCGATGCGCCGCGCACTCGCCATCGCACAGACCACTGCCTCCCCCGAGCTCGCCGAGGAGGTCGCCGGATCACCTCCGGAGGCCGACGGTCCGGTGCAGACCGAGGCGGAACGCATCCGGACGGCCACCGGCGCCGAGTACATCGTCGTCATGGACCGCGACGGAGTGCGCTGGTCCCACACGTCGCCCGAGGAGATCGGGAACGTCGTCTCCACCGACCCCAGCGAGGCGCTCGCCGGACAGGACGTGATGGAGATCGACAGCGGCACCCTGGGCAGGTCCGCTCGCGGCAAGGTGCCGTTGCGCGACGACGACGGCCGGATCGTCGGCGCCGTGTCGGTCGGCATCGAGTACGACAGCGTCCGCGCCCGTCTGCTGGCGGCGATCCCCGGACTGCTGGCCTACGCGGGCGGCGCACTGGCAGTCGGTGCCCTGGCCGCCTATCTGATCTCCCGCAGGCTCCAGCGCCAGACCCATGACCTGGCCTTCTCGGACATCTCCGCACTGCTCGCCGAACGGGAGGCGATGCTGCACGGCATCCGCGAGGGCGTCGTGGCCCTCGACAGCTCCGGCCGGATCCGGCTGCTCAACGACGAGGCCCAGCGCCTGCTCGGCGTCTCCCCCGCCGTCACAGGGCGGGCCCTGGAGGACGTGCTGGGCCAGGGCCGCACCACGGAAGTACTGGCGGGCCGCGTCAGCGGTGACGACCTGCTGGCCGTGCGGGGCAGCCGCGTACTGATCGCGAACCGGATGCCGACGGACGACGGTGGCGCCGTCGTCACGCTGCGCGACCGCACGGAGCTGGAGCAGTTGGGCCGGGAACTGGACTCGACCCGCGGCCTGATCGACGCCCTGCGCGCCCAGGACCACGAGCACGCCAACCGCATGCACACCCTGCTGGGGCTCCTGGAGCTGGAGATGCACGAGGAGGCGGTGGAGTTCGTCACCGAAGTCGTCGGGGTGCACCGGGCCACGGCGGAGCAGGTCACCGAGAAGATCCACGATCCCCTGCTGGCCGCACTGCTGGTCGGCAAGGCGACGGTCGCCGCGGAGCGCGGGGTGTCCCTGCGCATCGCGCCCGGCACGCTGCTGCCAGACCGCCTCGTGGATCCGCGCGGGCTGGTGAGCGTGGTCGGCAACCTCGTGGACAACGCCCTGGACGCGGCAGCAGGCTCGGCCGACCCCACCGTCGAGGTGGAACTGCACGCGGACGGCCGCACGGTGGTCCTGCGCATCGCGGACAGCGGCCCCGGGGTGCCCGCCGAGCAGCGGGAGCTGATCTTCACCGAGGGCTGGTCGACGAAGGAGCTTCCCGCTCACGGCAAGCGCGGCCTCGGGCTGCCGCTGGTGCGCCGGTTCGCCGAGCGGCAGGGCGGCAGCGCCGCGGTCCGGAAGGCGGCGGCCGGGGGCGCCGAGTTCACCGTGGTACTGCCCGAGGCGCTCGCGGATCCGACCGAAACGGTGCTCGCAGCTCCGGCGGAGACGGCTCTCCCGGCGACCGCCCGGCCCAAGGACGCCCCGGCAGAAACGCGAGAGGCGCGATGATCGACGTACTGGTCGTCGACGACGACGTCCGGGTCGCGGAGATCAACGCCGCTTACGTGGCCAAAGTGCCCGGCTTCCGGGTCGCGGCCCGCGCACACTCGGCCGCCGAAGCCCTTGCCCGGATCAGCGACACCCCTGTGGACCTGATCCTGCTCGACCACTATCTGCCGGACCAGAACGGCCTCTCCGTCGTCCGTGAGCTGCGCCGGCTCGGCCACCAGACCGACGTCATCATGGTCACGGCGGCCCGCGACGTGGCCACGGTCCAGGCGGCCATGCGGCACGGCGCCCTCCAGTACCTGGTGAAGCCGTTCACCTTCGGCGGCCTGCGCGCCAAACTGGAGGCGTACGCGACACTGCGACGCACCCTCGAAAGCGGCGGCGAGGCCGAACAGGCCGAGGTGGACCGCATCTTCGGCGCTCTGTCGGCCGGATCGGCCGCCCCGGAACTCCCCAAGGGCCACTCCCCCACGACGGCGGAAGTGGTACGCCAGGTCCTCCTGGCCGCCGAAGGCCCGCTCTCCGCCCAGGAGATCGCCGAGCGGTCCGGAGTGAGCCGCCAGACGGCCCAGCGCTATCTGAAGCTGCTCGAACGCGCGAACAGAGTGCGCCTGACCCTCAGGTACGGCGAAACGGGCCGCCCGGAACACCGTTACGTCTGGTCGACAAGCGCCTGACTCACCACACCCGCACAGCCCAGCCCACGGAAACCGGACGACTCCGCCGCGCCGCTGAGGCGTTTCCTTCGGGTCGTGCCGGGCTCGCGCGCGCTGGCACGCACTCCGATCCGGCCTTGTCGGGCACACAGACCCTGGAGCGTGTCGGGCCCTGATCCGCCGGACAGCACACCTAGACCGCTCCGGCGCCCGTGAGCGCCCGTACCTCCGTCTCCGCATGCCTGGCGTCGTCCGGCGGCTCCGGTGACGTGACCGTGCCGATCCAGCCGGCCAGGAAGCCCAGCGGGATCGAGACCAGTCCGGGGTTCTCCAGCGGGAAGACATGGAAGTCCATCCCCGGGAACATGGCTCCCGGGTTTCCGGAGACGACCGGTGACAGCACGACGAGCAGCACGGCCGGCACCAGTCCGCCGTACACCGACCAGACCGCACCGCGGGTGGTGAAGTTCCGCCAGAACAGGGAGTAGAGCAGGACGGGCAGATTCGCGGACGCGGCGACCGCGAAGGCAAGGCCGACCAGGAACGCCACGTTCAGGTCGCGGGCGAGCAGGCCGAGCGCGATGGCGACCGCGCCGATGCCCACCGCCGCAACCCGTGCCACCGCGACCTCGCTGTACTGCCGCACGGACCCCCCACCCGCCGATGCTGCGCTCCCCTGCACGGTGCCGGCCGGGCGGCGCCGCCTCAGTGAGGCGTACAGGTCGTGGGCGACCGACGCCGAGGAAGCCAGCGTGATCCCCGCGACGACCGCGAGGATCGTCGCGAAGGCGATGGCGGCGACCACGGCGAAGAGCACCGTGCCGCCGGTCGAACCCGCTCCCCCGCCGAGGTCGAGGGCGAGCAGCGGCACTGCCGTGTTCCCCGCGGCGTTGGACCGGCGCACCTCATCGGTGCCGACGACCGCTGCTGCACCGAAGCCGAGCACGATCGTCATCAGGTAGAAGCTGCCGATGAGGCCGATGGACCAGACGACCGAGCGGCGGGCGGCCCGCGCGGTCGGCACGGTGTAGAAGCGCGAGAGGATGTGCGGGAGTCCTGCCGTGCCCAGCACCAGCGCCACCCCGAGGCTGATGAAGTCCAGGCGGGAGGTCCAGTCGCCGCCGTAGCGGAGGCCGGGCGAGAGGAACTCCTTGCCGTGACCGCTGCGGTCGGCCGCGGAGTTGAGCAGCAGATTGATGTCGCCGCCGAAGCGCATCAGCACGAGCACGGTCATCGCGATCGCACCCGCCATGAGCAGCACGGCCTTCACGATCTGGATCCAGGTGGTGGCTCGCATCCCTCCCATCGACACATAGATCACCATCAGGGCACCCACGCCGACGACGGTCCACGAGCGTGCGGCTTCGCTCGTCCCGCCGAGCAGCAGCGCAACGAGGGATCCGGCTCCCACCATTTGCGCCACCAGATACAGAACGGACACGGTGACCGAGGAAGTTCCCGATGCGATACGGACGCGTCGCTCTTTCATCCGGGATGCCACGACATCGGCGAGGGTGAACCGCCCGCAGTTGCGGACCAGTTCGGCGACCAGGAACAGAACGACGAGCCAGGCGACGAGAAAACCGACGGAGTAGAGCATTCCGTCATAGCCGAACAGCGCGATGAGTCCGGAGATGCCGAGGAAGGAGGCGGCGGACATGTAGTCGCCCGCGATGGCGAACCCGTTCTCCATCGGCGAGAACAACCGCCCGCCCGCGTAGAACTCCTCTGCCGAGCCCCTCCTGTTGCGGCTCACCCATGTGGTGATGCCGAGCGTGACGGCGATGAACACGCTGAACAGCAGCAGTGCAAGGGCCTGGTGGTCGTCGCTCAACGCTCGGCTCCCCGCGTCATCTCCTGGGTGTCCCAGCGCAGATCGAGCGCGGCGCGGTCCCGCCGCAGCCGTGCATGCCGTGCGTACGCCCAGGTCAGCAGGAAGGTGGTGGCGAACTGCGCGAGCCCCGCGACCATCGCCACGTTCACCACTCCGGCGACAGGCCGGGCCATCAGCCCGGGCGCAGTCGTCGCCGCCACCACATAGGCCAAGTACCAGAGGAGAAAGGCGAAAGTGGCGGGCACGACGAACCGCCGGTAGCGGCCGCGTACCTCCTGGAAGGCGGCGCTGCGCTGCACCTGGAGATAGATCTCGGCCGCGGTCGGCCCGCCCTCACGCGGCTGCGCCGGGACGGGCGTGGGAACGGGCGCCTGCCCGCCGGTGCCGTCCAGATCCCCCCAGCCGGAGGCCAGCGCGTCGTGCCACGGGTCCTCCAGCCGCAACGGCGCGGTGTCCCGCCCTTCCTGCTTCTCCACGCTCAACTCTCCTTGTCAGCGAACCGTTTCGGCTCGCCTGCACAAGGATGGACAGAGTGGGAAGATCCAGGACTCTCCGACCCGTGGTCTTCACCCCATCAGGTGACGTTGTTCCCAGGTGGCTGCGCAAGTCCTTCCCGATAGGCATAGCGCACAGCCTGCGCCCGGTCGTGAATACGTGCCTTCGCAAACAGGTTGTTGATGTGGGTCTTCACCGTGGCTGTCGAGATGCCCAGCCGACGGGCGATCTCCGCGTTGCCGAGACCCTCGGCGATCAGTGCGAGCACCTCGCCCTCGCGCGCGGTCAGCCCGTCCGGCAGTCGTGGCGCACCGGGCGGCGGCTCCGACGTGACCTGCTCCAGCAGACGCTGCTGGACGACCGCGGAGAGCCCGGCACGGCCCGCCATGACGTCCTGGAGAGCACGGACGATCTCGTCGCCGTCGGCGTCCTTGGTGAGATAGCCCCGTGCCCCCGCCCGCAACGCGGGGAAGAGCGAGTCGTCGTCCGCGTAGGTAGTGAGCACGACGACCTGCGTCCCCGGGTACTCACCACGGATCCGGCGGGTCGCCTCCACGCCGTCGCAGCGAGGCATGCGCAGATCCATCAGCACGACGTCGGGGGCGAGTTCGGAGACGAGCCGTACGGCTTCCTCTCCGTCCTTTGCCGCCCCGACGACCTCGATACCCGGCAACAGGCCCAGCAGCATCACGATTCCCTCGCGCACCACGGCCTGGTCGTCCGCGACGACCACCCTGGCCGTCCACTCGCTCATGCCGGAACCCGCAGCCGCACCACAAAGCCCTCCCCGTCCGGTCCCGCCTCCAGCGTGCCGCCTGCCAGTTCGGCCCGCTCGCGCATTCCGAGCAGACCGTATCCGGCGCCGGATGCGGTCAGTTCGCCGGCCTTGGCGCGCGATCCGAAGTCCCGCACCTCAAGCGTCACTTCGCGCTCTAGGTAGGTGAGCATCATGGACACCTGCGCTCCCGGCGCGTGCTTGCGCACATTCGTCAGAGCCTCCTGGGCCACTCTCCGCATCGCCTGCGACGCCTCGGTCGGCAGCAGCCTCCGCTCGCCGGTGACCTCGGTGCGGGCACCGTCGGCGACGGCGAGCTCCCGCAGGAAATCCTCGACCGGCGCCATCTCACCACGCAGCGCCGACAGCGCCTGCCTGGTCTCGGCGAGCCCTTCGCGCGCCATGGTGCGGGCAGCCACCACGCGCTCCAGGATCTGGTCGCGGAAGGCGCCTCGGGACTCCCTTTCGATCTGCAGCCTGGCCGCCTCGAGATGCACGAGCTGTGCCGAGAGGCTGTGCGCGAGCACGTCGTGGATCTCTCGCGCGATACGGGCACGCTCCGCAAGCGCCGCGGATGTGGCCTCGGCCTCGCGTGCGGCGCGCTCCTGGGCGAGCAGCCGGAATCCGGTGCCCTTCGCATGCGCGTCCAGGCGCAGGGAGTAGCCCCCGAGCAGCACGGCGGAAGTGGTGAACCACGCGCCCCAGGCGCTGTCGTCGGCCAGTACGAAGCCCGTCACCAGGACGGCGACGGTGCCTGCCGCGGCGGCGATCGGCAGCCGTTCCATGGCCATGACGCCGGCGGAGATCCACAGCACCATGGCGGCGATGTGCGCCTCCGCCAGATACGCTCCCGCGCCCACTGCGGAAAGTCCCGCGAGCAGTCCGAGTGAGGGCAGCAGCCGGTTCGCGAGTGTCGTCTGGTGGAAGCGCAGGACGACTGCACCGCTCGCTATGAAGCCGAGCGGCGGGAGCACGGCGCGCGGGCCGCGGAAGGCCCCGGAGTCGTACGCGCTGTACATGGCCCAGGTCGCCAGGGCGGCGAGCAGGGCCATGTCGATGGCGATGCGTGCCCTCGGGACCCCGATCCGGGACAGCGCCTCGTGCGTCGGCCACTGGCTCCATCTGCTGCTCGGCACGTCGACTCCTCCTCCGTCGCCCCGATGCTACGGAGGAGGCACCTGCTGCGGGTCGGACCACGGGACGACCAGGGGTGGAGCCGTCGTCCACCCCTGGGTGGGTCCGCGTGTCAGGCGTCGATGCGCGAGCGGTCCAACGTGGCCGCCGAGCTGGTGATGAACTCCTTGCGGGGGGCGACCTCGTTGCCCATGAGCAGATCGAAGATCTGCTCGGAGGACTCGAGGTCGCCGATGTTGATCCGGCGCAGCGTCCGGTGGCGCGGGTCCATCGTGGTCTCGGCCAGCTGGTCCGCGTCCATCTCGCCCAGACCCTTGTAGCGCTGGATGGAGTCCTTGAAGCGGATCCCCTTGCGCTGGTACTCCAGCAGGGTCTGCCGCAGCTCGCTGTCCGAGTACGTGTAGACGTACTTGTCCTGACCCTTCTTGGGCTGGACGAGCTCGATCCGGTGCAGCGGCGGCACTGCGGCGAAGACCCGCCCGGCCTCGACCATCGGCCGCATGTAGCGCTGGAAGAGCGTCAGCAGGAGGCAGCGGATGTGCGCACCGTCGACATCGGCGTCGACCAGCAGCACGATCTTGCCGTAGCGCGCGGCGTCGATGTCGAAGGTACGGCCCGAGCCGGCCCCTATGACCTGGATGATCGCGCCGCATTCGGTGTTCTTCAGCATGTCCGAGACGGACGACTTCTGGACGTTGAGGATCTTGCCGCGGATAGGCAGCAGCGCCTGGAACTCACTGTTGCGCGCCAGCTTGGCCGTGCCCAGCGCCGAGTCCCCCTCGACGATGAAGAGCTCGCTGCGCTCCACGTCGTCGCTGCGGCAGTCGGCGAGCTTGGCCGGAAGCGACGAGGACTCCAGCGCAGTCTTGCGACGCTGGGCCTCCTTGTGCTGACGGGCCGCGATGCGGGTACGGGCAGCGGCGACGGCCTTCTCGAGGACCGCACGTGCCTGCGCCTTGGCGTCCCGCTTGGTGGAGGTGAGGAACGCCTTGAGCTCCTTGGCCACCACATTGGCGACGATCCGGTTGGCCGCGGACGTGCCGAGGACCTCCTTGGTCTGGCCCTCGAACTGGGGCTCGGCCAGCCGGACGGTGACGACCGCGGTGAGGCCTTCCAGGGCGTCGTCCTTGACGATGTCGTCCTCGGCGACGCGCAGCAGCTTCGCGGAGCGCAGCACCTCGTTGACCGTCTTGGTCACCGAACGCTCGAAGCCCGTGACATGGGTGCCGCCCTTGGGCGTGGCGATGATGTTGACGAACGACTTGACCGAGGTGTCGTATCCCGTCCCCCAGCGCATGGCGATGTCGACGCCCAGCTCGCGCGTCACCTCGGTCGGGGTCATGTGGCCCCGGTCGTCGAGAACCGGCACGGTCTCCTTGAAGGTGCCCTGCCCGCTCAGCCGCAGCACGTCGCACACCGCCTTGTCCTGCGCCAGGTACTCGCAGAACTCGCTGATGCCGCCGTCGAAGCGGAACGTCTCCACGCTCTTGCCCTCGCCGCCCTCACCGGCAGGGCCACGCTCGTCGCGCACCACAATGGTCAGGCCGGGCACGAGGAAGGCCGTCTGGCGGGCTCGCTGGTGAAGGTGGTCCAGCGAGAGCTTGGCGTCCTTGAGGAAGATCTGCCGGTCGGCCCAGTACCGCACGCGCGTGCCGGTGCGGGCCTTGGGGACGCGCTTGCCCTTGAGGAGCCCGTTGGCGGGGTCGAAGGGGGCGTCCGGCCCCGACTCGGTGAAGATCCCGGGAACCCCGCGCCGGAAGCTGATCATGTGCGTGGCGCTGTTGCGGTCGACCTCGACGTCGAGGCGGGCCGAGAGGGCGTTGACCACCGAGGCGCCGACACCGTGGAGACCGCCGGACGCCGCGTACGAGCCGCCGCCGAACTTGCCGCCGGCGTGCAGCTTGGTCATCACGACCTCGATGCCCGACAGACCGGTCTTGGGCTCGACGTCGACCGGGATACCGCGGCCGTTGTCCCGGACCTCGACGGATCCGTCCTCGTGGAGGATCACCTCGATGTGGTCGCAGTGGGCGCCGAGCGCCTCGTCGACGGAGTTGTCGATGATCTCCCAGAGGCAGTGCATCAGGCCGCGGCTGTCGGTCGACCCGATGTACATGCCGGGCCGCTTGCGGACCGCCTCGAGACCCTCCAGGACGAGCAGATGCCGCGCGGTGTAGTTGGAACCGTCACGGTCTGCTGTCAGCAGCGCTGTGGACGGCACGGACGTTTCGGCGGTCACGCGGTTCGCTCCTCGCTGAATTTCAGATGTGGCCAAGTGGGGTATAGGCCCGGCGTCGGTCGCCGGTGAGAGCGTACCGAGGCCTGGTAGAGCCGATGTAACGCCACCCTCGTGATTTCTCATGCTAGTCGAGAGTCGCATGCATGTTCGATCCCTCGATGGGGTGACGTGCACATCACGTTCCCTTCCAGGCATGAACCATTTAGGCTCCGGGCACGTCCTCATGAACAACCGGCAACCCAGCCGGGAGGACTGAACGAGACAAGCAACCGCGAAATCCGTAGAGCGAAGCAATACGGCTCATTCGCCGCCAACCGGCAGCAGACAGCCTCCTCGGGAAAACTTTCGAGGAAAAGCCACGAGCGGGAACGTTTTCGGGCTGGTTGGATGTTGACCCTGGTACGACAGCTCGTCGAGCTAGAGAAGAGGCGACGTGACTACTGTTCTGACCCCCGCGAGCCCGCTGACGGCCGCTGACCGCTGCGACCGCTGCGGCGCCCAGGCGTATCTGCGCGTCGTTCTGACCAGCGGTGGTGAACTGCTCTTCTGCGCGCACCACGGGCGCAAGTTCGAGCCGGAACTCAAGAAGATCGCCGCGGAGATACAGGATGAGACGGACCGACTGACGGCCGTGCCGGCCAGCGTCGGTGACGAGGAACACTGACACCTCGCATCCACGACGAGCCAAGGGCCGGTCCAGGACCGGTCGAGGGCGGCCGCCCCTGGATACCAGGGGCGGCCGCCCGCTCTCGTTCCGTGACCACCGCGGTGGTCACCCGGCTCGTCAGCCGCTCTGCATGAGCGCCGACGCGACGGCTCCGACCCGTGTGTAGACGCCCGGGCCCTCGGGCCGCCCGCAGCCGTTCCCCCAGGAGACCAGGCCGATGAGACGGCCACCCGCGACCAGCGGGCCTCCGCTGTCGCCCTGGCATGCGTCGTGCCCGCCCTGGGGATCACCGGCGCAGAGCATCGTTGCTTTCCTGTACTGGCCCCCGGCCCCTCCGGGATAGGCCCGCTCGCAGGTCGCGTCCGGCAGCACGGAGACACGTGCGGCGCGGAGCCTCGGCGCGTATCTGCCGTCGCCGGTCGTATCGCCCCACCCGTAGACCGTGGCAGCCGTGCCGGGCTTGTAGGCGTCCTCCCCGGCTGCGGCGAGAGGCAGCACCCGGGATGCCGGCAGCGCCTCGGCCAGCGTCAGCAGCGCCATGTCGGAGGCGTTGGTCTCCGGCACGTAGGCCGGAGAGATCCGAGCGGAGCGCACCGCCACTTCCTGCCCGCCGCTCCCGTCCAGCGCTGACCGCCCGGAAATGACCCGCAGATCCCGCACGGCACTCACGTCCTTGCCGAGAACGGCCGGGCCGAGGCAGTGAGCGGCGGTCATCACCTGCGTGGGAGCGACCAGCACACCGCCGCAGAACTGTCCCGCACGCGTTGCGCCGAATCGGTCACGGCTGGACAGCGCGACGACCCACGGGCTGTCGGCGACGCCCACCTCGAAGCCGCCGACGACCACCCTGTCGGCAGCGGCAGGGGCGGGCGCCGCCAGTGGTGACAGGAGCGCGGCGGCGATCAGGGCGAGCGCGCCGGCGGGGCCTCGAGCAGTGGGACGACGCATACGGCCTTCTGACTCTGCGTGATACGTGTGCACTCAGAGTCCGCCAGTGTGCCTCCAACCGCACCCGCGGTCATTCGCGGCGCGCGACGAAGGGCCCGGTCCCCCGCGGGGACCGGGCCCTTCATCGGTGTTCGTCGCCGGAGCGAGAGCCTGCGACCTAGTCGAGGTAGTCGCGCAGCACCTGGGAACGCGACGGGTGCCGCAGCTTCGACATCGTCTTCGACTCGATCTGGCGGATGCGCTCACGCGTCACGCCGTAGACCTTGCCGATCTCGTCCAGGGTCTTCGGCTGACCGTCCGTGAGACCGAAGCGCATGGAGACGACGCCCGCCTCGCGCTCGGACAGGGTGTCGAGCACCGAGTGCAGCTGCTCCTGCAGCAGCGTGAAGCTGACCGCGTCGGCCGGCACGACCGCCTCGGAGTCCTCGATGAGGTCACCGAACTCGCTGTCGCCGTCCTCGCCGAGCGGGGTGTGCAGCGAAATGGGCTCACGGCCGTACTTCTGGACCTCGATGACCTTCTCGGGGGTCATGTCGAGCTCCTTGGCCAGCTCCTCCGGAGTGGGCTCACGGCCCAGGTCCTGGAGCATCTGGCGCTGGACGCGTGCGAGCTTGTTGATGACCTCGACCATGTGCACCGGGATACGGATGGTGCGGGCCTGGTCGGCCATGGCGCGGGTGATCGCCTGACGGATCCACCAGGTGGCGTACGTGGAGAACTTGTAGCCCTTGGTGTAGTCGAACTTCTCGACCGCGCGGATCAGACCGAGGTTGCCCTCCTGGATCAGGTCCAGGAAGAGCATGCCGCGGCCGGTGTAGCGCTTGGCCAGCGAGACGACCAGCCGGAGGTTGGCCTCCAGCAGGTGGTTCTTGGCGCGGCGGCCGTCCTCGGCGATGATCTCCAGCTCGCGCTTGAGCTTCGGGGCGAGCTTGTCGGAGTTCGCCAGCTTGTCCTCGGCGAACAGGCCCGCCTCGATGCGCTTGGCGAGCTCGACCTCCTGCTCGGCGTTGAGGAGCGGGACCTTGCCGATCTGCTTCAGGTAGTCCTTGACCGGGTCCGCGGTGGCACCGGCGACGGCTACCTGCTGGGCCGGCGCGTCGTCCTCGTCGTCGTCGGAGAGGACGAAGCCCTTGCTCTCGCCTTCGGTCTCTTCCTCTTCACCCTTGGCGCCGGGCTGGGCCTCGTCGAGCGGCTCCTCGCCCTCGACGGCCTCGTCGGCATCCTTCTTGCTCGCGGTCTTCTTGGCCGCGGTCTTCTTGGCGACGGTCTTCTTCGCCGCCGTCTTCTTGGCCGCGGTCTTCTTGGCGGCCGTCTTCTTGGCAGGAGCGGCGGCCGACTCGTCGTCCGTGACCTCGACGGTCTCGGCGGCCGGCGCCGCGGTGGCGGCGACGGTCTTCGCCGTGGCCGTCTTGGCGGCGACGGTCTTGGTGGCGGTGCGCTTCGCCGGGCTCTTCGCTGCGACGCTCTTGCGGGCGCGCTTCGGCGACTCCGCTGCACTGACCATCAGCGTCACACCCTCTTCCTCGAGGATCTGGTTGAGGCTGCGCAGAACATTCTTCCACTGGGTTGGCGGAATCTGGTCAGCCTCGAAGGCCCGACGCACGTCATCGCCGGCGATCTGCCCATCAGCCTTTCCCCGCTCGATGAGCGCCATCACAGACTCGGACTCGGCGATCTCCGGCGGGAGCGTACGGGATGTGCTGGCCGACACGAACAACCTCTCGGAACGATGGAAACGGCTTCCGGCCCCGCCCATGATCGGGCCGGAGCCGACGTCCACACGGCTGCGGATGTACCGGTGGCGCGGGCGGAGCCTGGGAGCTGTCACAGCGCCGTACACGGCAGCTGTATTCCCTCCTCGGCTGTCACCTCTTAGGTCATCGCGCTGTTTCGAGGAGTGTTACGCCCAATCCGCGTGGCCCGAGTCACACCCCAGATGCCATGAAACACCCAGATCGGGGCATTCCTCGCACTGCGTGTCGCCGGATTCCCGATGAATCCGGCGACACGCAGTGCATACGCCTTCGCACTCCCCGTCCGCCGCGGCGGTCAGTGCTCGCGCGGGGCAGGTACCACTCGCTCCACATCCGGATGGACCATGAGCAGCTGACGCATGGCCGTTTCGGCGGCCTGCGAGTCGCCGGACGCGAGCGCGTCGGCGATGCGGGCGTGGTGGCCGACGGAGACATCACTGGGACGGTCACAGCCGGTGGCCGGGCCGCCGGAAACCTGAAGGGCGGCGCAGACGATCCCCGACAGGTGCTCGAGCATGCGATTGCCCGCGAGCTGGATGAGCAGCGAGTGGAATTCGGCGTCAGCACGCGAAAAGGTGAGTCCGTCACCCTGGGTGAGCGCGTGCCCCATGATCTCCACCATGTCGCCGATCCGCTGCTGCACGTCCTCACGCCCGTGCCCGGCGGCCAGACGCGCCGCGAGCGGCTCGATCGTCCAGCGCAGTTCGTTCAGCTCCCGGCGCTGGTCGTCCCGCTGCGGGCCGAAGGCGCGCCACTCGATGATGTCGGGGTCGAGCAGATTCCAGTCGCTCACCGGCCGCACGCGCGTACCGACGTTGGGGCGGGCGCTGACCAGGCCCTTGGCCTCGAGGACGCGCAGCGACTCGCGCACGACGGTGCGGGAGACCTCGAAGCGCTGACCGATCTCCTCGGGGACGAGCGGGCGGTCCGCGCCGAGGTCGCCGGAGACGATCATCTGCCCGAGCTGTTGGACGAGTTGGCCGTGGAGACCACGGCCGCGGCTGCCCGACGAGCGGCGCGGGGCCCGGCCCAACTCCGCCTCCGCACCCTCCCAGGAGGGTGGACCGACGCGGTCGGCGCCCGGCGACTCCGCGTAGGGGTATCGGTCGAGTTCGCCCGGACCCGCGAGGCCGGTCTCGGAGGGGCGGGCGGCGGTCATCATGGTGTGCGCAAGGGTACTCACGCATCCTTTGTCGGCGCGGCTCCGGAGCCTCTTGAGGTCTTTGGTGAAAAGCACACGAAAGGGTGATCAGCGCCCACCTCGCAATTGACGCCTTATCGTAAGGAATCGGGCGGCATCAAGGAAGTTGCGGCCAGTCGGGCGTCGAGCGGTCGCCCCTGATCACCAAGATGCCCTGCGCCGAAGCCACATGAACACATACGCGCAGATCAAGACCGACAGCGACAACGCCAATGCGGCTCCCACAGGTTGGGCGACGACGGTCAGGGCAGCGGCAGCCCAGCCCTCCACGTCCTGCGGCAGCCGCACGCGGGCGATCGAGTGCAGTCGTTCAGGCAGTCCGGCGATCGAACGGACCGCCGGAGTCAGGAGCACCTGGGAGACGAGCGGAGCCACGAGCACCGGTACGGCGAGTACGGCCGCCACACCGGCGGCGGTGACCCTGAAGACGGCGGCGGCAAGCAGGCCGGCCCACGCGCAGCCGACACACAGGCCGGACCAACTGGCGACGAGCAGGGGCCAGTTCCTCGGGACCCCGCCCAATCCGGTGCCATAGACGAGACTCAGGGTCTGGACGTCGGCCGCGACCACCGCCGCGGCAAGTGCCAGGGCCACGGCCGCGGTCACGAAGAGTTTGGCGAGCAGCAGCCCCGCCCGGCGGGGTGCCGCGCCTCGGAGGGCGGCGAGGGCGGGGTACCGGAACTCCTCGCCGAACGACAGCGCACCGATCAGACCGGCTCCGAACGCGGCGGGCGGCAGGGGCAGGACATCGGGCCAGGCGGCAAAGACGTTCGGCTGCAGAGCGGCACCGGTACGGGCGAGCAGCACGCACACGAGGAGGGACGCGGCGAGGGCACCGGCCGCGATCAGCGGGGCGGTGCGCACGCCGGACAAGCGGCGAATTTCGTAGCGCACAGGCCATCGAGGGCTGCGGGGTGGCTTTGGGCTTACAGCGGGGACAGCAGCCTGCGCAGGCCGGACCGGCGCGGGCGCGATCGGTTCGGGCGCGACCGGTTCCGGCGCGACTGGTTCCGGCGCCCCCGCAGCGCCGACCTTGCCGGCGTCCGGCCCGGTACAGGCATCGCCCGACGCCTCGGGGCGTTTCGCTCCCGGTGAGGTTGGGCCGCCGGAGGCCGCCGCGTGCTGGGACGCCGCCCCCGTGTCACCGACTTCGTCCGTGAGCCGGTGGACCAGAACGCCGTGACGGTAGGCGGTCTCCCCGATCTCCGCACAGCTACTGCCGTAGACGGACAGCGCGTTGCTGCTCTCGGACACCACTTCCACGGATCGCCGGGCAGCGCGCGCTTCCCGGCTGACGGCGTCGGAGAGACGGGCCGCATGCGGCGTGCGCACGGCGACACGGGGGCGGAGCCGGGTACGGGAGAACTCACCGACGTCCTGGTCCGCGACCAGCCTGCCGCCGTCGATGGTGACCACACGGTCGGCGATGCGGGCGGCTTCCTTGGGATCGCCGGTGGTGCACAGAACCGTTCCGCCGGCGCTTGCATGCGCGCGCAGCAGTCCGAACAGCCAGTGACTGTCGCGGGAGGCGAGGCCGCGGCACGGCTCGTCGAGGATCAGTGTCCGTGGGGCGCCCAGCAAGGCCGCGGCAATTCCGAGCCGGCGATCCATGCCACGCGAGAGCCGGCCGAGCTGCTGATCGCGGAGGCCGCCGAGGCCGACCATGTCGATCAGCTCGTCGGCACGGGAGGCAGGCACGCCCACCGCAGCACTCAGCATCCTGAGTTGGCTGCGTGCCGTCCGGGCCGGGTGGCCGGGTACGTCACCGAGGAGAACGCCGACCTCTCGCGCCGGATCGGCAATGCGGTGGAGGGGGTTCCCCCGGTAGTAGGTGGCGCCGCGGCCCGGCTCCAGCCCGAGCATCAGCCGCACTGCCGTCGTCTTGCCCGCACCGGACGGCCCCAGAAGTGCGGTGACACAGCCGGGCGCTGCCTCGAACGACAGGTCGTCCACCACCGGCTTGCCCTGCCGCGCGCGGGCGCCGGTCATTGTGCGGGCGCTGGTCAGTCCGACGGCCTGGAGCATCGCTTCTCTCGCCTCTTTCGCGGAAGGTGAGACCGCTCAGCGGCAGCACGGGTACCGCAGCAAGATAACGCGACATTTCAGACTTCTTGCGCAGGAGGTTGTCCGGGTGTCCGTTGCGAGACCGGCCCGCGCGACGGGGTTCAGACCTCGGGACGCAGCATCGGCGGATTGAGCACGGTGGCTCCGCCGGCCCTGAACAACTGAGCCGGACGGCCGCCCTGCCGGGTCGTCGTCCCGCCCGCCGGCACCAGGAACCCGGGCGTACCGGTCACCTTCCGGTGGAAATTGCGGGGATCGAGGGCGACACCCCACACCGCCTCGTACACGCGCCGCAGCTCGCCGACCGTGAACTCGGGCGGGCAGAAGGCGGTGGCCAGCGAGGAGTACTCGATTTTGGAACGAGCCCGCTCGACCCCGTCCGCCAGGATCACCGCATGGTCGAAGGCGAGCGACGCCTGCTGCTCGTTCTCCCGCACCGGACCGTTGCCCTGCCCCAGGAGGTCCTCCACCGGGGCCCAGCGCGCACTGTTGGCATCCCCGCCCGCGCGGGGGGCCGGAAGGTCGGGGGCAAGTACGAGATGGGCGACGCTCACCACCCGCATCCGAGGATCACGCTTGGGGTCGCCGTAGGTCGCGAGTTGCTCCAGGTGAGCACCGTTGCCCGAAGTGGGCGACGCGGGGTCGTGCGCACACAACCCCGTCTCCTCGGCGAGCTCGCGCGCGGCCGCCGCTGCCAGATCCTCGTCCCCCCGTACGAAACCGCCGGGCAGCGCCCACCGCCCCTGGAACGGCGGCTCTCCGCGGCGCACGACGAGCGCGCAGAGTGCGTGACGGCGCACGGTGAGCACGACCAGGTCGACGGTGACGGCGAAGGGCGGATAGGCCGACGGGTCGTAGGGCGACATGCCGCGATCATAGTCGTCTGCCTGACGATAAACACACCCCTCACCACCATTCGCGAGGGATCTTCGCCCGGTTGTCCGCTCATGGACCCGTGTGTGGCGCACCGCTCGTCCGCCCGGCCGCAGGCGGTACTCATACGCCAAGCTGGAGCCGCTCCGCCGCCTGCTCGACCATGCCCAGGCCGAGCCGGCTGACGCGGACGGCGAACGGCTCACCGGCCACGCAGAGCCCGGCGATCTGCAGGGATCCGAGCGGTGCGCCGCTCAGGGGACGCAGCGCCACGGTCCCCGCCGGCGCATCCGGCCGGATCCCCGCCGAGGCGACGGCGAGGTGGACCGCGGACGCGGCTGCCAGTGCTGCCGGACGGCAGGCCGCCGGGTGCGGGACCGGAGCACTGCCTTCGGCACGATGCAACCCCGCGAACATCTCCGGCAGGCGGTACCCGAACCGGTCGGAGGCGTCGAGCAGGCCCCGCAACAAGGACGCGGCCTCGTTCTCGAAGCCGCCGGCTGCCAGTCCGGCCACCGCGACAGCCGTTTCATGCACCCGCACCGCACCCGAGCGGTGGCCGAAGGGGTTGTACGCCGGTTCCCCGATGCCCAGCGACCGCAGACCCCAGCCCGAATCCACTCCGGGTCTGCCGAGGAGCCGTACGAGTTGCTCCGTCTGTGCCTTGTCGAGCAGCCCGGGGCCGAGCCGTCCTCCGAGAAGTCCGGTGTCGAGCAGATGTGCCGCGCCGGCGCCGACGTGGGGAACGAGCCGACCCGAGCGCAGCCTGCCGGCCACTGGCCGACCGCCGATCCGGTCGTCGGCCCAGAATCCCTCTCGAAAGCGGTGCCGCAGCTGCCCCGCCCATTCCCTCCACTCCTGCGCCCCCGGGCGGCCGGTGGCCTGGAGAACATCCGCTCCCAGCAGCGCGGCCCGGTGCGCGTGAGCCTGCGTCTCGGCGCGAAGAAAGCCGGACGTCGCCGGCTCCGCCACCGGACCGCCCTCGACGGCCGCGTGCCGCAGCCACTGGAGGCAGCGCTCCATGGCCGGGAGCAGCTCGGTCAACTCGCGTTCGGGCAGTCCCCACCGCCACGCTTCGCAGAGCACCGCCGGGAACGCCAGCGTCGCCTCCGTCCCCGTGCAACTCGGCGGCACATGTGGTCCCGCGTCGCGGAGCGGCCCGGGAATGTGTCCGAAGTCCGCTCCAGGGCTTGTCCTTTGGACACGGGCCACCATGCGCAGGGTCGCTGCCGCCAGCCGGGTGGTGAGCGGGAGCAGCATCCGCGCCGCCCACAGCGACTCGGCGGGTGCAGGCCGGCCGCGCCAGGGCGCGCCCGCGGCAAGACACACGTCCGCAGGATGCGCCGGATCGCGGTCGAGGAGCCCGCGCAGGTCGCCGATCGCCGTGGTGACGAGCCGGGACAGCCGGGTGTCGTCGCACTCCACGCTCGGTTCCGGGACGAGGGACCCGGCGGCTTGCGGGGACAGGCCGACAGGCAGCTCTCGGTCCAGCCGGCCCGCGCGGACCCGCAGTTCGATCGTGCGGGATCCTCCCGGAGGCAGGTCCAGCTCCCATCGAAGCAGCCCGGCCGAGGCGAGCGCGTCGTGCGGAGCCGGTTCGGCGGTGACGACCGCGCTGTGGCCGGGCCCGTCGTCGGGGGTCGACCAGCGCATGCCCGAGTCATGGACGGCAGCGGGCAGTTCGGGACCGGCGCGGCCCGCCGCGATTGCCCCGAGCTCCGCGAGGTCCGTGCCGAGTGCGATCTCGACGGGCAGTCTGAGGCTCGTCGTCGCCGCACTGCACAGGGTGATCCGCTCCGTGCCCTGAGCGTCGCGGGTCCTGGTGACGACGATCTCGGGGTCGGGGCCCGTATCGCGGGTCGTGCGGACGACTGCGACGAATTCCGCCCGGTCCGCTTCCACCAACATGCCCTGAACCGATCGGGGTTCATGCCCGCCGACCCGTAGGTGGCAGCGGGAGAGCAGTCTGCGCCCCGACCGGTAGACGCCCTCGATGCCCACCCCGTCGAGCTGGCCGTGCTCGGCGGAGACTGCCATGCAAGGAAGCGCGACACAGGTGATCGTGTCGTGCACCGCAGGCAGTTCGGATGCCCGCGCCGAGATGGCAGGCCGTGCCGGCCCACTCGGCCCGGCCTGCCCGATGGACTGCCCACCCGCCGGTCGGGGCGATCTGCGGTCTGCGCTGGAGACCATGAGTGCTGTGCCGAGCCTTCCGCGCCCGTCGGAGCGCCGCTGCCTGTGGAGCTGCACGGGCCCGACGAGCCCGCCACCCCGGTGAACGCGGGCTCCGGCTCCCAGGTCACGGGCATCATCGTCCGCTCCTGGTGCCACGCTGTCCGCTCCGCCTGCTGACGCGCGTCCGGCTCCGCCCGGCCACTGTGCCGGGACGGGCATCGGATGCGGAACTGCGGGCGATCCGCCTGGCGCGGCCGGTCGAACGGATCCGCTCGCGTCGCTGCCGTTGGCGGCTGCGCCGCCGCTCGCCGGACGACATGCGCGCGGCCCGGCCCGCCGCAGACCCTCGTTCGCCATCGAGGGCCGGCGCCTCCGTCGGTGCCCCGGCGGTGCCGACTGCCCCGTCTACGACAGGCCCCTGTCCTCCGGCCTCGCTCCGCGCACCCGCACCTTCCCGGCCACCGTCATGCGTGGGCCAGTCCTGGTCCTGCCGCAGGCAGTGCCGCAGTGTTTCGGGATCCAGGCCTTCGTTGCATGCCTGGTGAAGGAGCCGGGCGAAGACGTAGTCGGGATCCGCGCGCAGGGCGAGGCCGAGTGAGACCCGCGCTCCGGGCTCGTCGCCGAGGGACCAGGAGACCCATCCCGCGAGTGTGAGGGGCGCGGCGGCATGCGCGTGGTACCGGCCGACACAGCGACGCGACAGCACGCGCCAGAGCCGCAGCGCAGCAACCGCTTCAGGGCCCTCCATCCACTGAGCTGCACGGTCCCTGGTCCGGCGGTCCTGCAACCCGAGGATCACGTCGGCGGCTTCCTGATGAGAGATGAGCCGCTCGTCCTCGCTGTCGGCAGCGCCCGGACCGCCGCCCGGCGGGGCCTGTGCCAGCCGCTCCAGCAGACGCCGCGCCAGAGCCAGCGTCTCGGCGGCCACCTGCCGCTGGCCGTGCTCGTTCACAACCCGGAGCACCAGCGTGCTCCCCGCCTTGTCCAGCACCCTGGCCTGCTGGACCGCCTCCGACGTGCTCACAGGGGCAAGGCGTGCCTCCATCTCCCTCAGGCTGCCCCGCACTTGGACTCCTGCATAGGCCGCCGCCGCGGCCATCACCGACGTGCCGGGCAGGGCGAGTGGGGTTCCCTCCGGCGGGCAGCAGCGGGCGTCCGGGCAGCAGTAGGACCAGAAGCGACCGTCCGAGATGCACAGCGCCTCGTAAACGGGGACGTCCAGCGCACCACAGGCAGTGCGCAGCCGTTGCGCGAGGGGCCGGAGTCGCTCCATCACACTCCGTCCGCTCTGCCCGTCGGCCGGGTCCTGGCAGAGGAAGACGACGATCCCGTCGGGACGCGAGGCCCGGCGCTCGCTGCCGTGGATCAGGCACTCGGCGAGCTGCTCGGCCACTGGAGCCCATTCACGGGCGGAGCCCGGGATTCCGAGCCGAAGGCGGCCGCCGAATCGCCCGCGGCCGCCGTGCAGAGCGACCAGCACGATCGAGTCGCTCGGGTGGAAGCCCATCATGTACGGCAGCGCGTCGGCCAGTTCGGCGGGGCTGCGCAGGGTGATCTGCTGGTCGTCGGCGGATCCCGCGACCGAATCGTGGTGCTTGTTCATGGCCCGACCGTCTCGCGGAGCACCCGCCGGCCGCGACCCCTGTGGAAAACGTTATCCACAGGCTCGCGGCCTCGTTCGCGGTTTGTCGGTGCCATCGGGTTGCATGGGGGCATGACCAACGCAGAACGTGCCGAGCTCAGGTCCGCCGCCGATGCCGTACTCGCCCGACTCGTCTCCGACCCCTCGGGCACGGCGCGCCTGCGCGAGGACCAGTGGCGGGCGATCGAGGCACTTGTCGCCGACAAGCGCCGGGCCCTGGTCGTCCAGCGCACCGGCTGGGGCAAGTCCGCGGTGTACTTCGTCGCCACGTCTCTGCTGCGTGCCCGCGGCAGCGGGCCGACCGTGATCGTCTCGCCTCTGCTGGCGCTCATGCGCAACCAGGTGGACGCGGCTGCCCGGGCCGGTATCCGCGCGCGGACCATCAACTCCTCCAACACGGAGGAATGGGAGACCGTCCAGGCGGAGGTGGCCGCGGGTGACGTGGACGTGCTGTTGGTGAGTCCGGAGCGGCTGAACAATCCCGACTTCCGCGACCAGGTGCTGCCCCGGCTGGCGGCGGCCACCGGCCTGCTAGTGGTGGACGAGGCGCACTGCATCTCCGACTGGGGCCATGACTTCCGGCCCGACTACCGCCGGCTGCGCACCATGCTCGCCGACCTCCCCGCGGGTGTCCCGGTCCTCGCCACGACAGCCACCGCCAATGCCCGCGTGACGGCCGACGTCGCCGAGCAGCTCGGCACGGGCGCGGGCACGGACGCACTGGTGCTGCGCGGCCCCCTGGACCGGGAGAGCCTCAGCCTGAGCGTCCTCCAGCTGCCCGATGCCGCTCATCGTCTGGGCTGGCTCGCCGACCACCTGAGCGAGCTGCCCGGGTCCGGAATCATCTACACCCTCACGGTGGCGGCGGCCGAGGAGATCACGGCCTATCTCCGCCAGTGCGGGCACACGGTTGCCTCGTACACCGGCCGCACGGAGAACGCCGACCGCCAGCAGGCCGAGGACGACCTCCTCGCGAACCGCGTGAAGGCACTGGTGGCCACGTCCGCGCTCGGGATGGGATTCGACAAGCCCGACCTCGGGTTCGTCGTGCATCTGGGGTCGCCGTCCTCGCCCATCGCCTACTACCAGCAGGTCGGTCGTGCGGGCCGTGGAGTGGATCACGCGGAGGTACTGCTGCTGCCGGGCAAGGAGGACGAGGCCATCTGGAAGTACTTCGCCTCTGTCGCCTTTCCTCCCGAGGAGCTCGTGCGGCGCACTCTGGACGTGCTGGCCCAGGCCGAACGGCCGATGTCCCTCCCGGCGCTCGAGCCTTTGGTCGAACTTCGGCGTACGCGGCTGGAGACGATGCTGAAGGTGCTGGACGTGGACGGAGCGGTGCGCCGGGTGAAGGGCGGCTGGACGACCACGGGACAGCCCTGGTCCTACGACTCCGACAGGTATGCCTGGGTTGCGCGGCAGCGGGAGGCCGAGCAGCAGGCGATGCGGGACTATGCGCGCTCGACCGACTGCAGGATGGAATTCCTGCGCATCAGGCTGGACGACGAGCAGGCCGCGCCCTGTGGCCGCTGCGACAACTGCTCCGGAACGCGGTTCAGCGACAAGGTCACCGCTGCGGCGCTCGACGCGGCGCGCGGGGAGCTGGGCCGCCCGGGGGTCGAGCTGGAGCCGCGGAAGATGTGGCCGACGGGTCTGGCCGCAGTGGGCATCAATCTGAAGGGACGGATCCCGGAGGGCGAACAGGCCGGCACGGGGCGGGCGCTGGGTCGGCTCTCGGACATCGGCTGGGGCAATCGTCTGCGTCCCATGGTGGCGCCCGGTGCGCCGGACGGCCCGGTTCCCGACGACATGGTCGGTGCCATGGTGACCGTGCTCGCCGACTGGGCCAGGGGCCCCGGCGGCTGGGCGTCGGGCGCTGCCGATGCACCGGCCCGGCCGGTGGGTCTCGTCACGGTGGCCTCCCGTACGCGTCCCCGACTGATCAGTTCGCTCGCCGGACGTATCGCCGAGGTCGGAAGGATGCCTCTGCTCGGTACTGTCGAGTACGTGCCGGAGGCTCTGGAGTCGCGGTTCTCCCGGACGAACAGCGCCCAGCGGGTCCGGGCGTTGCATGAGGCGTTCGTCGTCCCGCCACAGCTCGCTGATGCCCTGGCCTCAGTGGACGGACCGGTGCTGCTGGTCGACGACTTCGCAGACAGCGGCTGGACTCTTGCCGTTGCCACGCGGCTGCTGCGCAAGGCCGGGGCGCAGGGGGTGTTTCCGCTGGTACTTGCCGTGCAATCCTGATCCGGGGGTAAGGGCGCGGAAGACTGGGCAGGGATATCAGCCTCATACCAGCCGATTCTCGACGGTCGCGCGAAATTGCTCGTTGCCGCATCCTCATACGCCAGGAAGAATTGAACTGCTCCCCGTACGGGCCCGTTCGGTCCTGAAGGGCTCCGTCGCGGTGCGCCCTCACCCGACCCTGCCCGCACTGTGGGCGCGTATGCGAAGGGAGGACCGTGACCTTCGGATTCGCTTCGTCCCCAGCCAGTTCGATCACCGCGTCGGCCAACTCCACCAGCCGTCTTGCCCGGCAGCTCGAGCCGGCAGAGTGGGCGGCAGCCGGCATTCCGCTGCTGCGTAACCCCCGCGAGGTGGTCAACGGGCTGCATGCCCGGCACCGTCCGGCACCGACGACCGCCGTCGTCGCCGTGCTCGATCACGAGGAACGGCTGTCTGCCAGCGCGTCGTTCTCCCGACGCTCGGCCCCGGCGGACGGCTGGGAGTTCCGTAACGCCCTGCTGGCCCATCTGCGCCGTGTCATCCCGCACGACCTTCGTCTGCGCACACCGGCGCGTACCGCCGTGCTGCTCTACTGCCGTGAAGGCGACGAGCGTTGGACGGAGGAGGACGGCGCGTGGATGTGGGGGCTGCGGGATGCATGCACGCTTCACGGGCTGCGCTGCGGCGCCTACATCACCCTGACTCGGGGCGGTTGGCAGGTGCTGGGCGAGGGCCGTGGTGGCCGCCGGCCCCATTCGGCGTCGGCTCCAGGTGATCTGGCCGACGCAGGACTGAGAGCAGAGGCCGTACCGCTGCGCACGGCAGGTGGCGCCATGGAGGCGCTGCGGCGCACGGCAGCGCGCTGACCAGGGCCATCGACCGGCTGCCCCTGGCAAGGGCAGCCGGATCACGACCGGGCCGCGTGGCCCGCGACTTCAGCGTGGCTCAAACTCCGGCGCCGAGCGCAGTGTTGATGCGCTGCGGGTCGCCGCACACGATGAGGAGAGCCGAGGCCTTCGCCATGGCCGCAGGCAGTGCCCGGGCGGCCATGTCATCCGTGCCTCCGTTGACGGCGACGACCACCACGGGACGGGGGGTGGCGCGGTCCACCGCGGTGGCGTCCGCGTAGAACACGTCGTCGCGGGCGTCGTGCTGGGCCCAGTAGGCGGCCTCGCCGAACGACAGCTCGTGAGCTGCCCACGGATGCTGTTCGCCGGTGGTGAGCACGAGGACTTCTTCGGGAGCGCGGCCGGAGTCGAGCAGTAGGTCGACCGCCTCGCCGGCAGCATCCACCGCGCCGTCCGCCGGAGCAGGGATCAACTGGATCTGCGGTCCGGAACGATTTTCCTTCCGGGGCGGCCGAGAATTCCCGGCAGCCGTGGACGGGCGCGGCGCAGGCGGCGCGGGCCGGACCGGGCCGGATCCCGGGTGTCCGGGACGCGGCGAGGCCGCGGAACGCGGACCGGGTACGGGACGAGGGGTCGGCGCGGTACGGCCTTCGGCCGGAGCGACGCGGGGACCCTGGGCACTCTCGTGAATCTGAGGCTCCTCGGGGATGAGAGGCATGAGTGGATGTCTATCAAACGACGGTGCGGATGGCATCGGCGGGTGGGCACAAAAGTGCGACCCGCCTGTTGGGAGGGCTGCTCAGAAATCGAAGCCGAGCTGGCCCCCGTCTTCGAGTGCGGCCGCCTCCGGCGAGAGGCGGACCTTCTTGAGATGCCGCCACCGGGGCAGGGCATCCAGATAGGCCCAGGACAGCCTGTGATGCGGAGTCGGACCGAGCTCCGCCAGAGCCGCCTTGTGCACGGGCGAGGGATATCCGGCGTTGTCGGCGAAACCGAACACGGCGAACCGGTCCTGCAGTTCGGCCATCATCGCGTCCCTGCGCACCTTGGCTATCACCGATGCGGCCGCGACAGCCACGCACGACTGATCCCCCTTGATCACTGTACGCACCTGCCAGGGAACGCCGAGGTAGTCGTGCTTGCCGTCGAGAATGACGGCATCGGGGCGCACCGGCAGTCCGTCGAGAGCCCGGACGGCCGCGAGGCGCAGCGCCGCGGTCATTCCCAGTTCATCGATCTCCTCGGGTGACGCATGACCGAGTGCGTGCGCCGTGACCCAGGTCTCCAGGTGCCCCGCGAGCTCCGTGCGACGCTTCGGGGTGATCAGCTTGGAATCCGTGAGTCCGGGTGGCGGCCTGCGCAGTCCGGTGATCGCCGCGCAGACGGTCACCGGTCCGGCCCATGCCCCACGGCCGACCTCGTCAACGCCTGCGACGATCTTGGCGCCTGTGGTGGCTCGGATCGAGCGCTCGACGGTGTGTGTGGGTGGTTCGTACGGCATGGCGCCAGCAAGGGTACGCCGCCGGAGGCCGCCCGCGACACCCGGATTCCGTCACGTGCCGCGGCACGGTCCGTCAGCGGGCTCCGGGGCGGAGCAACGGCACCATCACCTGATCGATCATCGCAGCGATGTCCTCGTCCGACCATTCGCTCCCGCACACCTTCGAGCGGTACATGAAAAGCCCCGGAACAACGTCGAACACCAGGTCACACGCGGCATCGGCACGCACGTCGCCTCGCGCCACACCACGGCAGACCACCTCTCTGTAGAGCCGGTTGGACGGCTCGACGACCCGGCTCACGATGATGCCGTGAAAGCGTTCGGCGGACATCGTGTCGCACTCGTAAAGCACCGACCGCAGCGCAATGCCCGAGCGGGAGAACATGGCGTCACGCACTCTGCGGGAGAGCTGGTAAAGATCCTCCCGGACGGCACCGTGGTCGGCGGCCTCGTCCAGGGTAGGGAGCCCGGCTTCGAGCGCGTCGGCGACCAGATCCTCCTTCGACGGCCAGCGGCGGTACACGGCGGCTTTGCCGGTCTGGGCTGCGGCGGCAACGCCTTCCATCGTGAGCCCGTTCCAGCCGACCGTGCTCAGCTGCTCCAGAGCGGCATCCAGAATCGCCCGTTCCAGCACCTGCCCGCGTCGGCGCATCGGGGCGGCCGGCGGAGCCTGTGCGGCGGGGGCACAGCGCGAAGTGGCCATCTTCATCTCTCCGTTGGGGACGGAATGTCTAGTGAACGCTTGCGTTCACTGACGGGGACTCTCTACGGTGAAGGAAAGTGAACGTCAACGTTCACTAACTCATGCCGGGGGGACGGCAAGTGACAACCTCTCAGTCAACAGTTCTCAGCACTCCGGGGGCGCCGGCCCGTCGCCAGGGACGTCCGGGGATCGCACTCGCAGTGATCGCAGCTCTCCAACTCATGGTGGTGCTCGACACCACGATTGTGAACATCGCGCTCCCCCACATCCAGGGAGCGCTCGAATTCACCACGACACAGCTGTCGTGGGTGGTCAACGCCTACACGCTCACCTTCGGCGGACTGCTCCTGCTCGGCGGCAGAGCCGGCGACATCCTCGGGCGGCGACGGGTATTCGTCTCCGGCGTGCTTCTCTTCACCTTCGCCTCCCTGTTGTGCGGAATCGCCCAGGAGCCGTGGCAGATGCTCGGCGCCCGCGCCCTGCAGGGCGTCGGCGGTGCCATTGCCTCGCCCACGGCTCTCGCACTCATCACCACGACCTTCAGCGAAGGACCCGAGCGCAATCGGGCATTCGGCATCTTCGCCGCGGTGTCGGCCAGCGGGGCGGCGATCGGGCTGCTGGCGGGCGGCATGCTGACCGAATGGCTGGACTGGCGCTGGGTGTTCTACGTGAATCTCCCGATCGGCATCCTGATCGCCGTGCTCGCGCCGATGTTCATCAACGAGTCCGAGCGCAGCTCCGGCAGGTTCGATGTCACGGGGGCGGTCACCTCGACCGCGGGCATGGCGTCGCTGGTCTACGGCTTCATCCGCGCGTCCGAGGACGGCTGGCGCGACGATCTCACACTCGGAGCGTTCGGCGCCGCCGTCGTCCTGCTCACCGCTTTCGTCCTGGTCGAACGCAGGGCCCGGGAGCCGATCACCCCGCTGCGCATGTTCGCCGACCGCAATCGCTCGGGCACGTATCTGATCATGATGAGCCTCGCGGCCGCGATGTTCGGCATGTTCTTCTTCATCGTGCTGTTCGTGCAGAACGTCCTGGGCTACAGCCCCATCACCGCCGGTCTGGCGTTCCTGCCCGTCACCGTCATGATCGTGGCGGCTGCAGGGATCTCCTCGCAGCTGCTGCCGGTCCTCGGCCCCAAGCCCTTCCTCGCCACTGGCGCGCTGCTCACCGGTGGCGGCATGGCATGGCTGACCGCCATCTCCCAGGACAGCTCCTACCTGGGCGGGATCCTGGGACCGATGCTGCTCTTCGGGTTCGGCATGGGCCTGGTCTTCGTCACCGCAACGCTGACGGCCGTCTCGGGTGTGGCACAGCATGAGTCGGGTGCGGCCTCCAGTCTGCTCAACGCGACACAGATGGTGGGTGGTTCCCTCGGGCTGTCGATTCTGATGACCGTGTTCGGCACCGCGAGCCGGGAGGAGGCCGAACGCCAGATTCCGTCGTTCCTCATGGAGGCGACCCCTGCCCAGCAGGAAGCGTTCGCGTCCACCGGCGAGCTCCCGCCCCCGTGGGGGCACCAGGTGCTCGCCGAGGGGATCGCCACGGCGTTCTGGGCCGGCGTGGGTCTGGTGGGGCTGGCTGTACTCACTGCCGTCTTCGTCGTCCGGGTACGCAAGAGCGACCTCGAGGCACTGAACGGCGGGACCGGCGCGGGCAGCCACCTGGCCTGAGGTCCCGCTCAGAACACCCGGACGCACGCCATGGCGGGGGCCCGGTGAGGGTTTCGGGTGCACAGGGACCCTGTTCCCCGTGTACCGAGGCCCTCACCGACCGCCACACGACGGGGCGGCTGATCAGGCCGGTGCCGCGGGCATCCAGTCCGGGAGCGCCTCGGTCCGCTCCAGCCAGACGGCAGGGGGCTGGCCGGCCTTGCCCGCCGCCACGACTCCGCAGGCGATCGCGCAGGTGGTGTCGACATCCCCACCGACCTGCGCAGTCGTCCAGAACACGCGCTCGAAGTCGTGCAGGGACCGGGCGGCCGACCACAGGGCGAAGGGCACCGTGTCGTGCGCGCTGGTTCGCCGGCCGCTGCCGAGCACCGCTGCCACGGTGCTCGCGTCGTCGTAGTCGAGCATGTCCCGCGCGCGACGCAGACCGGCTCCCACGGCGCTTCGGGGCACCAGAGCGATCACGCCGTCCAGCAGTTCGGCCGGACCGGGAGCCCCGGCCGGGTTCGCGGCGAGTGAAGCCGCCGCCGCCACAGCCATGGCGCCGACGACGGCCTCGCGATGCTGATGGGTGGTGTACGAGGAGATCTCGGCCTGGTGGGTGGCTTGCTCCGGATCATCCGCGTACCACGCTCCGAGCGGCGCGATCCGCATCGCCGAGCCGTTGCCCCATGAGCCCTGGCCCTTGAAAAGGGCAGCAGCCAGCTCACGCCAGTCGCCCCCTTCCCTGACAAGCCTCAGCAGCCGGTTGACGGCCGGGCCGTAGCCGCGGTCGAAGTCGTGGTGCTCCGCGAAGGACCGCGCGAGGGCGTCCTGGTCCACGCGATCGTGCCCCACGAGGACAGCCAGCACCGAGCAGGCCATCTCTGTGTCGTCGGTCCACTGCCACGGCGACGGCGGAAGCTCGCGCCGTTTCAGCAGGGGATAGTTCGAAGGTACGAAGAACTGGGAGCCCAGGGCGTCTCCCACGGACAGTCCGCGCAGGCTGTCCAGGGCGCGTGCGAAGCGCCGGTCGCGAGAGGAATCAGCGGTCATCTTCCTGCCACTCTATCCGGTGACGCCGTAGGGCTCAGGGGTCCGCCAGTGCTCGAACGGGCGGTCCAGCGCGTATCGCCCGTCCCTGCCGAGTTCGAGCGTGCGGGTCTCCCCGTTGTCCGGATTGGACAGAGACTCGAATTCCGCGACCGACCAGTGGAACCAGCGCATGCAGAAGAGCCGCATGGTCAGCCCGTGCGTGACCAGCAGAACGTTGGGCGGATGGTCCGGCGACTCGAAGCTGCGATGCAGACTCTCCAGGAAGGCCCCGACCCTGTCGTACACATCGGCCCCCGACTCTCCCTGGGCAAATCGGTAGAAGAAGTGGCCGTACGCATCGCGGTACGCCTTCTGCAGCCGCACATCCTCCCCGTCCTGCCAGTTCCCCCAGTCCTGCTCCCTGAGCCGGGGCTCCTCACGGACCCGTACCAGCTCAGGGTCGAGCCCGAACGCCCGGAACGTCTGATGAGTCCGGCGGTACGGCGACACGTAGACGCTGACGCGCTCCTGCCCGAAGAGGCTGCGGAGCCGTTCACCGGTCTCCTCGGCCTGCGCGAGACCCCGGGAAGTCAGCTGGAGCGCGTGGTCCGGCTCGCGCTCGTAGACGGTGTCGTCGGCGTTGCCGACCGACTCTCCGTGCCGGACAAGAACGATGCGCCGCGGTCGTGCCATGGGACGACCCTAGGCGGGACCGCCATCGGTCGAGCAGGCGGGCCCGGCCGAGCGCCGGATGACCGGCTCGTGGATCAGACGGTCCAGGAAGGCTCCAGCTCGACGACGTCGCCGGCCAGGGCGGCGATGTCTGCCTGAGTCTGTGCCCGCAGCAGCAGCCGCTCGATCCGCTCCGTGCGGTACTTGCCGTGCTCGGCAGCGGACAACCACATCGACATCACGAGAAACTCGTGCCCCGGCGCCTCGCCGAACAGGCCCCGGACCATCCCGGGTGACCCGGCCATCGCCGGGTTCCACACCTTCTCCTGCATCAGTGAGAAGTGTTCCACCCGCTCCTCGCGCACGCGGCAGTGCGCAACCCGCAGCACATCCGCGTCCGTGAACCGCGGCTCGAACCCCGTCTTCACGTCGAAGCGGTAGTCGAACAGCTTGGCCTGCAGGTCCTTGTACGTGCCCGACTGCGCGGCCGCGAGCCGATCGTGGGAGCGTGCCATGAAGGAGTCGTAGAACGGCCGGCTCTCCCAGAAGGCGAAGACATGAGCGACGTTCGGCCGTATCCGGCTCCAGCCGCCCCCCTGCCCCCGGAAGCCCGGCTCACCCAGCAGCCCCGCCCATTTCCGCTGCCCCCGCTCGAACGCTCGACGGTCCACCACAGTGCAGCGAATCCACTTGACCAGCACCGCGCCATCGTACGGCCCGGAACGTGGCCCCGGTCACTGTCCGCTGCAGTGCATCCGCCCGTGCGACGGTGCGCGGGGCGTGCACCGGACCGCGAATTCCGTTCCGCGCGCCGCCGCTCACCCGGCACAATGATCAACATGCCCTCGCTGCACACCAATCCGCTGTTCGCCAGGCTCGACACCGCCGAGCGCGTTCTCGTCGCGGGGGCGGGCGGTGGGTTCGACGTGTACGCCGGGCTCCCCGTGGCCCTGTCCCTCATGCACCAGGGCAAGAACGTCCAGCTGGCCAACCTCTCCTTCAGCGCGGTCGAAGGACTTCCCCTGGATGCGTGGCTCGCTCCGGACGTTGCCGTCATCACGCCCGAGTCCTCGCCCCACCAGCTGTACTTCCCCGAACGCACCCTGGCCCGATGGCTGGCGCTGCACGGCTACCCCAGCACGGTCCATGCCCTCGCACGCGTCGGCGTGCAACCGCTGCGGGCGGCGTACAGGGCCCTGATCGAACGGTACGAGATCGACGCCGTCGTTCTTGTCGACGGCGGTACCGACATCCTGATGCGTGGCGACGAATCCGGGCTCGGCACGCCCGAGGAGGACATGACGAGCGTCGCCGCTCTCGCGGGGATCGACCTGCCGGAGCGACTCGTCGTCTCCGTGGGCTTCGGAGTCGACGCGTATCACGGTGTCAGTCATGGACTGGTGCTGGAGAACATCGCCGCGCTGGAGACCGACGGCGCATATATCGGCGCATTCTCGATTCCCCGCACGACGCGGGAGGGCGCCTTGTTCCTCGACGCCGTGGCCCACGCGCAGGAGCAGACACCCGACCACCCCAGCATCGTGAACGGTTCCATAGCCGCAGCCGTCCGGGGCTCCTTCGGCGACGTCCAGTTCACCTCACGCACACGCGGCAGTGAACTCTTCATCAATCCCCTGATGTCCCTCTGCTTCGCCTTCGAGTTGGACGGGATCGCACGGCGCTGTCTCTACCTGGACCGGATCGAGGACACACACCTCATCCGCCAGGTCAGCAACGCCATCGAAGGGTTCCGCGAACAGGTCGTGCGCCAGCGGCCGCCTCGCCGCATCCCGCACTGAGCGGATACGGTCAACCCTCCAAGGAAGCAAGGCCGTTACGGGGAGGGAGACCGGGTGAGCAGCCTCAACAAAGGCGTCCGGAAGGCCGAGGTGGCACTCAAGTGGGACCCGAGCCCGCTGGGTGAGGCGGCGCATGACCTCGATCTGGTCGCCGCCACCTACCGGACGATCACACCGGAGGCCGAACCGGCGTACGTCGTGCACTTCGACAGCAGGTCGCCGGACGGGACGATCAACCTGACGAGGGACAGCAAGACCGGCCAGGGTTTCGGCTGGGACGAAGTCATGACCCTGGAGCTCGACCGGCTCGCGGCGGACTACGAGCGAGTCGTGGTCGGCGTCGTCGTTCAGCAACGGAACGGGCGAAGGGTGTTCGGCGACATTGCCAACACGCTCGTACGAATCCTGGAGGGCCACGACGAGCTCGGGCAGAGCGACTTCGCCGCCGTCCGGGAAGCCACGGCCGCAGTTGTCTGCGAGTTCGCCCGTGGCGCGGCGGGGACCTGGGAGTTCCGTGAGTCGCTCCGCGGATTCGACACCGACCCGCAGGCGTTCATCGACGTGATGGGCGGTTGACGCCGCCCTCCGTTCGGCGGCGGGCCCGCACCGGCGACGGGCCACCGTTGGCATGCGGACGGCGGGGGGTCTTCGTGGACTCCCCGCCGGACGGTCCGGGGCGCCGGCCGCCCCGGACCGTCCGGCCCTGATCCGCCCGATATCCCCTGGGTAGGGTTGGCGCGACAGCACATCGTGAACGCGGACAAGGAGCAGACGTGAGCGAGTCGGCGTCCATCGCCCTGCAGCAGGAGATCGCCCGGGAACTCCAGGTCGCCGAGACCTTCGATGCCGAGCGGGAGATCGAACGCCGGGTGTCCTTCCTCGCCGAGCGACTGAACTCCACCGGCCTGCGCTCCCTCGTGCTCGGCATCAGCGGCGGCGTCGACTCCACCACCACCGGCCGGCTGTGCCAGCTCGCCGTCGAGCGGGCCCGGGCCGCCGGTCACGAGGCGCGGTTCCATGCGATGCGCCTGCCCTACGGGGTCCAGGCCGACGAGCACGACGCCCAGCTCGCGCTCTCCTTCATCCGGGCCGACCACGTGCTGACCGTGGACATCAAGCCCGCGAGCGACGCCGCGCTCGATGCCTCGCTGGCCGGCGGCGTGAGCTTCCGCGACGCTCACCACCAGGACTTCGTGCACGGCAACATCAAGGCCCGGCAGCGCATGATCGCCCAGTACGCGGTGGCCGGCGCGCACAACGGCCTGGTGGTGGGCACCGACCACGCCGCCGAGGCGGTCTCCGGCTTCTTCACCAAGTTCGGCGACGGTGCGGCCGACCTGGTCCCACTGACCGGCCTGACCAAGCGCCGGGTGCGCGCCGTCGCGGACGCGCTGGGCGCGCCCGCCGAGCTGGTGTGGAAGACCCCGACCGCCGACCTGGAGACCCTCGACCCGGGCAAGGCCGACGAGGACGCGCTCGGGGTCACCTACGACGACATCGACGACTTCCTGGAGGGCAAGCCGGTGGACGAGCGGGCCGCCGAAACGATCGTCAACCGCTACCGTCTCACCGACCACAAGCGCCAACTGCCCATCGCCCCCTGAGGACCTGTCCGGCGGATGCCCTGCCTCACCGTCACAGGGGACCTGCAGGGCGGTTGCGCCGGAGGCAACATCGTTTGCGGGCGCTCGATCGGCGGGGGTGTACCCGGGGCACCCCATACGCGAGAGGGGCGTCAGCACGAAGCTGACGCCCCTCTCAGCAGGGACTACCTGTCAGGCCGGCGTTCTGCCGAGTGTTGCACTCGATGCAGTACGCCTGGTTTCAGCTGCAGCCGCTGGTCGAGCCGCAGCCCTCGCAGATGTAGCAGGAACCGGCGCGCTGCATCTTGGTTCCGCAGGAGAAGCAGAGCGGAGCGTCGGCGCTGATGCCGAGCTGCATCTCGACGAGTTCGGCCGACGTGTGCGCCTGCTTCGGAGCCGGGACCTCCGCCTTCGGGACCACTACCGCCTTCAGCTCCTGCTGACGCGGCGCGGACTGGGCCAGCCCTTCGACGTCGAGCTCGTCGTCGGTCGGCTCGTAGGAACCGGTCTCCAGGTGACGCTGACGCTCCTCCGCCGAGTGGATCCCGAGAGCCGAACGCGTCTCGAAGGGCAGGAAGTCCAGCGCCAGGCGGCGGAAGATGTAGTCGACGATCGACTGCGCCATCCGTACATCCGGGTCGTCCGTCATGCCGGCCGGCTCGAAGCGCATGTTCGTGAACTTGGAGACGTAGGTCTCCAGCGGGACGCCGTACTGCAGACCCACCGAAACAGCGATCGAGAAGGCGTCCATCATGCCCGCGAGGGTCGAACCCTGCTTCGACATCTTCAGGAAGACCTCGCCGAGACCGTCGTCCGGGTAGGAGTTGGCGGTCATGTAGCCCTCGGCGCCACCGACCGTGAAGGAGGTGGTGATGCCCGGACGGCCCTTGGGGAGACGCTTGCGGACCGGTCGGTACTCGACGACCTTCTCCACAGCGGCGCGGATCGTCTCCTCGGTCTTCTGCGTGACCTCGGCCTTCTCCTTCTCCTTGGTCTTGGCGGAGAGGGGCTGGCCGACCTTGCAGTTGTCGCGGTAGATGGCGAGCGCCTTCACGCCCATCTTCCAGGCCTTGAAGTAGACCTCCTCGACGTCCTCGACGGTCGCCGTCTCCGGCAGGTTGACCGTCTTGGAGAGCGCGCCGGAGATCCACGGCTGGATGGCCGCCATCATGCGGACGTGGCCCATCGCGGAGATGGAACGCTCACCCATGGCGCAGTCGAAGACCTCGTAGTGCTCGGTCTTCAGGCCCGGGGCGTCGATCACGTTGCCGTGGTCGGCGATGTGGGCCACGATCGCCTCGATCTGCTCCGGCTGGTAGCCGAGGCGGCGCAGCGCCTGCGGAACCGTGCCGTTCACGATCTGCATCGAGCCGCCGCCGACCAGCTTCTTGAACTTGACCAGGGCAAGGTCAGGCTCGAGACCGGTGGTGTCGCAGGACATCGCGAGACCGATGGTGCCGGTCGGGGCGATGACCGACGCCTGGGCGTTGCGGAAGCCGTTCTTCTCGCCGAGGCGGATCACGTCCTGCCAGGCTTCGGTGGCGGCGGCCCAGATCGGGCTGTCCAGGTCGTCCATGCGGCCGGCCACGGCGTTGGCGTCGGAGTGCTGCTTCATGACGCGCTTGTGCGGCGCGGCGTTGCGGGCGTAGCCGTCGTACGGGCCGACGACCGCGGCGAGCTCGGCCGAGCGCTTGTACGAGGTGCCGGTCATCAGCGAGGTGATGGCCCCGGCGAGCGCGCGGCCTCCGTCGGAGTCGTACGCGTGGCCGGTCGCCATGAGCAGGGCGCCGAGGTTGGCGTAACCGATGCCCAGCTGGCGGAAGGCGCGGGTGTTCTCGCCGATCTTCTGCGTGGGGAAGTCGGCGAAGCAGATGGAGATGTCCATCGCGGTGATGACCAGCTCGACGATCTTGGCGAAACGCTCGACGTCGAAGGACTGGTTGCCCTCGCCGTCGTCCTTGAGGAACTTCATCAGGTTCAGCGACGCCAGGTTGCACGAGGTGTTGTCCAGGTGCATGTACTCGCTGCACGGGTTCGAGCCGTTGATACGACCGGACTCCGGGCAGGTGTGCCACTGATTGATCGTGTCGTCGTACTGGATGCCCGGGTCGGCGCAGGCCCAGGCGGCCTCGGCCATCTTGCGGAAGAGCGACTTGGCGTCGACCTCTTCGATGACCTCGCCGGTCATACGGGCCCGGAGACCGAACTTGCCACCGGACTCGACGGCCTTCATGAACTCGTCGTTCACACGCACCGAGTTGTTGGCGTTCTGGTACTGGACGGACGTGATGTCGTCGCCGCCCAGGTCCATGTCGAAGCCCGCGTCACGCAGCGCGCGGATCTTCTCCTCTTCCTTCACCTTGGTCTCGATGAAGCCCTCGATGTCGGGGTGGTCGACGTCCAGGATGACCATCTTGGCCGCCCGGCGGGTGGCACCGCCCGACTTGATCGTTCCTGCACTGGCGTCGGCGCCGCGCATGAAGGAGACCGGGCCGGATGCGTTGCCGCCGGAGGACAGCAGCTCCTTGGAGGAGCGGATGCGGGAGAGGTTCAGGCCGGCGCCGGAGCCGCCCTTGAAGATCATTCCCTCTTCCTTGTACCAGTCGAGGATCGACTCCATGGAGTCGTCGACGGCAAGGATGAAGCAGGCGGACACCTGCTGCGGCTGCGGCGTGCCGACGTTGAACCACACCGGCGAGTTGAAGCTGAAGATCTGGTGCAGGAGGGCGTAGGCGAGCTCGTGCTCGAAGATCTCGGCGTCGGCGGGCGAGGCGAAGTAGCCGTGGTCCTCGCCGGCCTTGCGGTACGTCTTCACGATCCGGTCGATGAGCTGCTTGAGACCGGTCTCGCGCTGCGGGGTGCCCACCGCTCCGCGGAAGTACTTGCTTGTGACGATGTTGACCGCGTTCACCGACCAGAAGTCGGGGAACTCGACGCCACGCTGCTCGAAGTTGACCGAGCCGTCACGCCAGTTGGTCATGACGACGTCACGACGTTCCCAGACCACCTCGTCGTACGGATGCACGCCGGGGGTGGTGTGGACGCGCTCGATACGCAGGCCCTTGCTCGCCTTGGATCCCTTCGTACGGGACCCTCGTGCCGGGCCGCTCGTCGTCTCGGTCATGCCGCCTCCCATATACGGGCAAAAACGCCCTGAAGTGCCCAGATCTTCCCGTGGCACAGCTTGTGTCTGTCGCCCCGGACGCACACGCGCCCGTGGCAGTTCATGTGCCGCCTCGATCCGACCGGGGAACCTGTCACGCAGGCTCCACCCGATCGGCTGTGTCGCTCAGTCGGCGGCGGTGGCGGGCACGGGGACCTCGGCGGCCCCATCGCTCCCGCGCTCCTTTGCGGGTGGCCGTTCGTCGCGAAGTTCCGCGATGGCGGCCTCGAAGTCCTCGAGTGAGTCGAACGCCCGGTAGACGGACGCGAACCGCAGGTACGCGACGAGGTCGAGTTCCTGCAGGGGGCCGAGTATGGCCAGACCCACGTCATGGGTGGTCAGCTCGGCGCTGCCGGTGGCGCGCACCGCCTCCTCGACCCGCTGGCCGAGCTGAGCGAGGGCGTCCTCGGTGACGGGCCTCCCCTGGCATGCCTTGCGCACGCCGGAGATGACCTTGGTACGGCTGAAGGGCTCTGTCACGCCGCTGCGCTTGATCACCATCAGCGACGCGGTCTCCACCGTCGTGAAGCGGCGGGAGCAGTCGGGGCACTGCCGGCGGCGTCGGATCGACGTTCCGTCGTCGGTGGTGCGACTGTCGACGACGCGGCTGTCAGGGTGCCTGCAGAAGGGACAGTGCATGGTTCCCAACCCCTCCTTCACAGCACGACTGAATAGCCTCAACAGGCTCGTTGAGCCCCCCGAAGCAGCCCCAAGCATAGGCGATGCCCCAGACCGTCGAGGACCGGGGACCACAACCTCTGGGTGGCAGACACAATCCAACCACTAGATCTGGGGTTTGGTCGCGAATCCGGCGCAGAGCGCGTGTCGCGAAGAGACGCGAAGGGAATCGCCGCGTCGCCTTGCATACGGGCCGCACAGCGGGCGGACACGGTGCGCATACGAACCCCCGCGACAGGCCGACGCCACGGGCGCGGCTCCGCCGTTCCCCGGGCGCGGGGTGCCAGACTGGCGCAACCCGTCTTCTCCACTCCCGGCGGCGAAGGCTACCGTAGTGAGCCTCGGAGACCCCGCAACACTCGGTCGCGCATACACCCAGCTGAAAGGCCACGTCAGGCAATCCGCGTTTTTTCACTCGAACGTGTGTTTGGCGCAACCTTTCGAAACCAACTACCGTTGTCCAGCTAGGGAGACCATTCGAGAGGGGCCGACGTGACCACCACCGCAGACAGTGCCACCATCACTGCCCAGGACCGCTCCCAGAACCGATTCGAGCCGGTGCATGCCATGAATGACGCAGCCACGACCCCGGAGGGGCCCAAGCCCACCCGCTCGCTGCCCGGCCGACCTCCAGGTATCCGGGCAGACAGCTCCGGTCTCACGGACCGGCAGCGGCGTGTCATCGAGGTGATCCGTGACTCCGTGCAGCGCCGGGGATACCCCCCGTCGATGCGTGAGATCGGCCAGGCCGTCGGTCTGTCCAGCACCTCGTCCGTCGCACATCAGCTGATGGCGCTCGAGCGAAAGGGTTTCCTGCGCCGGGACCCGCATCGCCCTCGCGCCTACGAAGTCCGCGGCTCCGACCAGCCCAGCACCCAGCCGACGGACACCACGGGCAAGCCGGCCGCCTCGTATGTGCCGCTGGTCGGCCGCATCGCCGCAGGCGGCCCGATTCTTGCCGAGGAATCCGTCGAGGACGTCTTTCCTCTCCCCCGCCAGCTGGTCGGCGACGGCGAGCTCTTCGTGCTGAAGGTCGTCGGCGATTCGATGATCGAGGCCGCCATCTGCGACGGCGACTGGGTCACCGTGCGCCGCCAGCCGGTCGCGGAGAACGGGGACATCGTCGCGGCGATGCTTGACGGCGAAGCCACCGTCAAGCGCTTCAAGCGGGAGAACGGCCATGTCTGGCTGCTCCCCCACAACGCCGCCTATCAGCCCATCCCCGGCGACGAGGCCACCATCCTCGGCAAGGTGGTGGCGGTGCTGCGGCGGGTCTGACGGACCCGTCGGCTCTGACCGGACCCCGGGACCCACTGCGCCGGTCCCGGGGTCCTGCCTGTTCGCCAGGCACGCCGATTACTCTCCCGCGCCATCCGGGAAACCGCGTCCGGTGACTGGCACCTGCCCTTTCCACAAGGGCAGGTGCCGGCGTTTCTCACGTCAGGGAGGACGGCCCGGCACGTCCTGCTCCTCTGCCGGGCCGAAGCTCTACTTGCCGTCCGCCTTCGCCGTCGCATCGATGGCCGCCAGCGAACGACGCACCTGATTGCGGTCGGTCGTGTACCAGAAGTCGGGAAGGGAAGCGCGCAGATAGCTGCCGTAACGGGCATTGGCCAGGCGTGGGTCCAGCACGGCAACGACCCCGCGGTCGCCCGTGGCGCGCACCAGACGGCCGGCCCCCTGAGCCATCAGCAGGGCGGCATGCGTCGCCGCGACAGCCATGAAGCCATTGCCCCCGGCTTCCTCGACCGCCTTCTGGCGGGCACTCATCAGAGGATCGTCGGGACGCGGGAACGGAATCCGGTCCATCACCACCAACTGACAGCCCGGCCCCGGAACGTCGACACCCTGCCAGAGGGAAAGCGTGCCGAAAAGACACGTTTCCGGGTCTGCGGCAAAGGTCTTGATCAATTCACCGAGGGTCTCCTCGCCCTGCAACAGGATCGGCTTGTCGAGCCGGCCACGGAGCTCCTCGGCGGCCGCTTGCGCAGCACGCATGGAGGAGAACAGCCCGAGCGTGCGGCCGCCCGCGGCCTCCACCAGCTCTGCCAGTTCGTCCATCATGTCGCCGCGCGAGCCCTCACGGCCCGGCGTCGCCAGATGGCGCGCGACGTAGAGGATGCCCTGCTTCGGATAGTCGAAGGGCGACCCGACGTCGAGTCCCTTCCACTGCGGGACCTCCTCGCCCCCTGTGCCCTCCGGGGCAAGACCCAGCGACGCACCCACGCCGTTGAAGTCGCCGCCGAGCTTGAGCGTGGCGGATGTCAGCACCACCGACCGCTCGGCGAAGAGCTTCTCCCGCAGAAGTCCGGACACGGACAGCGGTGCGACGCGCAGCGAGGCTCCGAAACGGTCGTGCCGCTCGTACCAGACGACGTCGTACTCGGAGCCATGAGTGATGCGCTCGGCGACCGAGTGCACGTTCTCGACGGACGCCAGAGCCTGCTTACGTACGGCGTCCTCGTCCTGGACCGACTTGTCCCGGGTGGAGCCGAGCGCCGTGATCACCGTGCGGGACGCGTCGCGCAGGGCCATCAGCGCATAGCCGAGATCCTCCGGAATCTCCTCGAGACGGCCGGGGAGAGCCAGCTCCATGACGCGTTCGAAGGTCTCGGAAGCAGTCTGAAGTGCATCGGCGGCCTTCTCGTTGACCAGCTTCGCCGCCCGGCGCACCGCACGTCCGACCTGACCGGGGGTGAGCTCGCCGGTGGCGACGCCGGTGACCCGGGAGACCAGCTCATGGGCCTCGTCGACGATCAGGACTTCGTGCTGCGGCAGGACCGGTGCTCCCTCGATGGCGTCGATCGCGAGCAGCGCGTGATTGGTGACCACGACGTCGGCGAGCTTCGCCCGCTCCCTGGCCATCTCGGCGAAACACTCCGCGCCATAGGCGCACTTGGACGCTCCGAGGCATTCGCGGGAGGAGACGGACACCTGGCCCCAGGCCCGGTCGGAGACGCCCGGGGTGAGATCGTCCCGGTCGCCGGTCTCGGTCTCGTCCGCCCAGTCCCGCATGCGCAGCAGGTCCTGGCCCAGTTTGCTGGTGGGCGCGGCCGCTTCGAACTGGTCGAAGAGGCCCTCCTCCTCGTCCTGGGGGGCGCCTTCGTGCAGCCGGTGCAGACAGAGGTAGTTCGACCGGCCCTTGAGCATGGCGAAATCCGGCCGCCGTCGCAGCAGCGGATGCAGGGCGTCGACGGTGCGCGGAAGATCGCGCTCCACGAGCTGACGCTGCAGCGCGAGCGTGGCCGTGGCGACGACCACTCGCTCCCCGTGGGCCAGGGCAGGAACCAGATAGCCCAGGGACTTGCCTGTGCCGGTGCCGGCCTGCACCAGAAGATGGGAACTCTCGTCGACGGCCTCGGCCACAGCCTCGGCCATGGTGACCTGGCCTGGCCGTTCCACTCCGCCGACTGCGGCGACGGCGGCGTGGAGGAGCTCGGGGAGGGATGGCTTCGTCATAGCTCGACCACCCTACGGGGCGCCACTGACAACCCGATCACACCGATGCACCATCAGGCCGCTCCCAGGGGGTTCGGCACGCTGCCGTGCACCGCAGCGTGCGGTCGGTGGGGCCGGTCGCGGTAGCCGTCCAGATGGAGCCTGTTGCGGTTCAGGCACAGCCGCTCGATACGCTCCGTGAGCAGGTCGAACAGCTCGTAACGCTCCTTGAGCTCCGGGAAGCGCGCCTGGTAGCGCAGGATTTCCGCCCGCACGAGCGCGAAGAAGCGGTCCTCCGCAAGGTCCAGCTGCTCCTCGAAGAGCGGGGCGAGGTACCGGAACACACCGACGAAAAGCCCCGAGTGGATGAACTGCGTGAGAAAGCCGGGCGCCTCGGTCAGCAGGACACCCCGCACGTCGTCGGGCATCGATTCGTGCTCGGGCAGCGGACGAGCACTGATGTTCACGTCGTCCACGAAGTCCTTGATCGCCAGCCGTACCGGGACGTCGTTCGCGTCGTAGACGACGATCGTGTTCTCCCCGTGCGGCGAGAACACAGTGCCGTAGCGGTAGAGGAAGTGCAGCAGTGGCGGCAGGAGCGCAGCAAGGAGCCGTTGGAGCCAGGCCGAGGGAGTCAGCCCGGACCGGTCCACGAGCTCCGCGGCGAAGGACCGCCCCCGTGGGTCGGTGTGGAGCAGGGAAGCCAGGGTGCGGGCGCGCTCGCCGGGGGCGAGGCGGGGCTGGAGGGGCTCCCGCCAGATCGCGCCGAGGAGTTCCTTGTACTGGTACGGCACCTCGTCGAGGTGGTCGTAGAGAGGATGCTCCACGGCGACCGACGCGACTTCGCCGAGAAGGATCACTCGGCACTCGTCGCGCAGGAACGGGTCCGCATCGCACAGTCCCTGCATCCAGGCGGTGACGGCAGGGGCGGCGAGCGTACGTTCCGTGGGCAGTCCCCGCCAGACCAGCGTGTTGAGAATCGACAGCGGCAGTTTGATCATGTGCCGTTCGGGGTGGTCCATGTTCACGAACGTCCGGATCGACTGCTGCGGCAGCCGCAGATCTCCGTCGTCGGGGAGCGGGACGATCTGTCGGCGGGCGACAGCCGGTGCGTACAGAGGAAGCAGCACCTCGTCCCATTGCCACGGGTGAACGGGGAGGTAGAGGTACCCGGCCGGGTCGAGGCCCTGTGCCCGCAGCACTGCCGCGAAGGTTTCGCGGGTGGCTTCGTCCAGTTCCCGGTCGTAGAGCTCTTCGGGCGCGGCAAGATGCGGGACGCCGCGGTACGCGGCGATGTCGGAGCTGACGGCGATCCACGGCAGTGCGGAGCAGCGGCGTGCCTCAGGCGCCCAGCGGGCTGTGTCGGATGCTGAGAAGCCGATGCGGCCTTTGTTGAGCACCAGCCAGGGGTGTCCGGTCTGGTGGCCCTCGAGTTCGGCGTAGCCGAGGTCGGCCAGCTCGGCCACGGGCGCAGCGGCGTGGTCCAGTGCGGTGTCCGCGGTGAGCGTGAGCGCGAGCTCGCGCAGGAGATGGCCGAGGGTGGCTCCGTCGAGGGCGAGAGTGTCCTTGGCCCGGGCCAGGAAGTCCAGCGGGTCCGAGAACGGCTGCCCTTCCCACTCGATCGAGCCGGGATCGACGCGCCAGCTGCCGTAGGCACCGCGCCGTGCCACGAAGGTCAGATCCCCGGCTCGGTCGATCGGAAGGGTGTAGAGGCGGCTCGATGACGAGGGTGCGGGGGCGCCGGCGGGCCGGGGTTCGATGATCTCCTCGTAGGCGAATTCGCCGAGCATTTTGGCGAGGAGGCGGCGGGCTGCCCGGTCCCAGTTCTGCCGGTTGAGGCCGGGGGGCGTGAAGAGCGTGGTGGCGGGACTCGGCACGCAGCCTACGGACTCGGTGCCGGCTGAGCCCGTGTCGGTGGAGTGGGCGCGGGCCCCGCCGGTGCCGGCCGGGTCGGTACCCGCCGAATCGGTGGATCCGTCGGAGCCGGTGGAACCGGTGGAGTCGTGGCTGGCAGGGGACTTCGGCACGGGGACTCCTTGCGTGGAACCGATGCGGGTCGAGCGGTGTATGAAAGGCAGCGAGCTGTTCACAGCAGGTGCCGCAGACCGCGATCGCGGACCATGAGCGCGGCTCGCTTGTCAGGCAGGTCGACTTCGGCGGAGAAGCGGAAGCCGGCACTGAGAAACGCGGATACGGAGGGGGTGTTGCGCATGTCGGGTTCTGCGACGACACGGGCACAGCGCGGGCGGCGGTCCAGCACGAGATCGGCGACTGCCCTGAGGAGGACTGCTCCGACGCCGCGTCCGCGGTCGGCGACGCCGCCGATGAGGAGATGGATACCGGTGTCGTGCGGCCGCGACGGGTAGTGGCGGGCAAGCGGATCGAGATCGGCACGGTAGATCTCGAAGTAGCTCATGGGTGTGCCGTCGAGCACGCCGAGGAGCGGGGCGCTTCGGCCGTCGCCGTCCAGTTGGGAGCCGACATGGGCCGCTGTGACAGCGGCTGGTCCGGCCAGCTCCCAGAACGCGGAAACGGCCGGGTCGTTCATCCAGCGCGTGATCAGGTCGAGGTCGCGTTCCGGGCGCACAGGGACAAGGTGGAACTCCCCGGCAGCGGTCCTCACCGACCCCCACTCGGCAGGCGTATCCAGCATCTCCTGGTTCGGGTCGCCTGCGGCTGTCCGCGGTGGGGCCGCGCCGGCCTGCTCGTCGTTGAACAGCGCCAGGAACTCGTCGGGAAGCCTCAGGTCGAGGGTGTCCTCCGCGCCTGTTCGGGATCCCTTTGCCTGCTGACCCGTTCCGGGGTCGGTGCTCACATCGGGGGAAGGCACGGGGGTCACCTCTCGACGCTCGGGCATTGCCGCCGACTGATGCGGTCGTAACTTCGTCACGGATGAAGGGGGTTGGTGATGGTCACGTACACGGACTGAGTGTCGACGGGACCGACGAGCTCGTCGAGACCGCGTAGCCGGGTGAGGAGGTTGGCCTTGGACCGGAGGCTGGGTGCTTCCAACAGCAATGCGGGCAGTGCGGACCCGACAGCGGAGTTGGCCGCCAGGAACCGCCGCAAACCGGCAAGGAGGACGCGTTCGTCGGCCAGGTGGTGCGCCCCGAAGGCTCCGATCAATCCCAGGATGTTGTTGATGCCGAGGTAGTAGGCAAAGCGTTCGTCGGTGACGTCGTCGGAGACAAAGGTGTCGCTCAGCGATCCGATGCCGGGCAGACGGCGTTCGAGCCGGTCACGGTGGGACTCTCGGAAGTAGTAGCCCTGGTTGTCCCGGTAACGGCCGCCCACGGGCCAGCCGTCGAGGTCGAGGAGCACAAGGGTGTTCTGCTGGTGCGCCTCGAGCGCGATGCCCGCGGTGGCGTCGAGCCACAGCACGGGCCGTACGACCTTGTCGAGATAGCGCAGGAACCACTCCGCCGCCACGGCGGTGGTGGGGCGGCCGGTGCGGGTGGCAAGGCGCTGGACCGTGTCGGCGAGACGTGAGTGCATGCCCGTACGGCCGGGCCAGGGGCGTGGCGAGGTGAGCGAGGCGATGCAGACGGCGTCGTCCCCGGCACCGAACGGGTTGTGGCGGAGAATGACGTCGAGCCCTGCGACCGGTGCACCGTCAGGCGTGTCCACGGCAAGCCAGGCCGGGTCACGCACGATGTCGAACCCGGGGTGTTCGGCGCGCCATTGCGCGGCGAGGCCGCCACGGAGGAGACGGTGGACCTCCACACCTCGGTGGAGTTCCTTGCGGAGGTTCTCCCGGCGGGAGTTGGTGATGCGCAGCCCCAGGGACAGTTTGAGCATGGCCGGCTCGCCGGGTCGGTGAACCGTGCGTACCGAGGAGGTGGGGTGCCAGTGATCACCGTGGGATCCGAGATCGTGCAGCAGTCCGGCGTCCAGGAGGGCGGCAACGGCGGGCCGGTGGGTGAGGTCACGGGCCTGCCAGGGGTGCAGCGGCAGCGCGACGCTGTTGGCGGGGAGCGCGAGCTCCCCGGCCAGACGGGAGGTGAGTTGTTCGGCGGGCAGCGGGCTGCCCTTTTCCGTCCACGCCGAGTCACTGGCGACGACGGAGCGGTCGACAGCCATCCAGTGCAGCGGGAAGGAGCTGAACAACTCGGGCGAGTAGAGCCGGGCTTCGGCCTCGGACAGCCCTTCGCGGCTCTTCGGCGTGGGGTGGAGAGGATGACCGAGCAGCAGCGACTGTTCGGCGGTGAGGAAGAGGTCGGCCGCCTCCGGTGGCTTCGGGTTCCGGCGTCGTTCGGCAATGAACTGTGCCGTGCGCCGAACGGAGTCGGCGACCCTGCCGACAAGATCGGCACCATCGGCCTCGCCGGCCTCCCGGCTGAGAAGTGCGGCCACGGTGACCGCGTCGGCGCTGGCGTCGTGTGGGCTGCCTTCCAGGGCGGGCAGGCCGAAGCGGTGCCAGCCGGTGGCAGACCAGTAGCGGACGGGGACGAGAAGCGCCGTCCCGCTGGCGTCGAGGGGGATGCGCAGCGTGTCGCCGTCCGGCTCCGACAGGTTGTTCTCACGCACCCAGCAGCGGAGCAGATTCTCGACCGCAGCGGCATCGGCGGCGCGCCGCGGGTCGGGGTCGTCGAGGTGGTCGGGCCGGGCCGTCGGGTGCGACCCGTCCACCGGGGCGAGGCGTTTGTCGTCGAAGCCCTCAGTCTGCTGACGCGGCACCGTGGCCGCCTCGACGGCGAGCGGGCCGTCCGCTGCGCCGCGGGTGCGGTGCGGTGCGGTGGGGCGGCCGTGGGCCTCGGGCACTTCGGGTGCGGGAGTGGAATTCACGGAGAGCTTCCTTGTGACGGTGTCGTCGGGGTCAGTACGACTGCCCGCTGTCGGTGCGGCGTTGAGCGGAGCGCTCCGCAGCGGCCAGGGCGTCGGCGAAGCGGTCGAGGACGGCCACGGCCTGTTCATCGGTGAGGGTGAGAGGGGGAAGAAGCCGGACAACACCGGCCTGTCGTCCGCCGAGTTCGACGATGAGGCCGCGGTCGAGGCATTCCTGCTGGACGGCAGCGGCGAGTGCCGGTGCCGGCGGGGGGACGAGCGCATCCCGGTCGGTGGAGTCGACGTCGACGAGCTCCACTCCGATCATGAGTCCACGGCCACGGACGTCTCCGATGCAGGGATGGGCCGCGGCCAGGCCCTCCAGGCGGGCCAGCATGCGGGCGCCGAGGGTTGCCGCACGGTCGGCGAGGCGGTTCTCGCGTACGTAGGCAAGGGTGGCGGCGCCGGCGGCCATGGCCAGTTGGTTGCCACGGAACGTCCCGGCATGCGCTCCGGGCTGCCAGGCGTCGAGTTCGGATCGGTAGACGATCACCGCAAGGGGAAGGGAGCCGCCGATCGCCTTGGACATGACCATGACGTCGGGCACCACGCCGCTGTGCTCCACCGCCCAGAAGGTGCCGGTGCGCCCCACTCCGGTCTGCACCTCGTCCGCGATCAACGGGATGGAACGCGCGGCGGTGATCTCCCGCATACGGCGCATCCAGTCGTCGGGGGCGGGGATCACTCCGCCTTCTCCCTGGACCGGTTCGACGATCATTCCGGCAGGTGCCGGCACCCCACCCTTGGGGTCGTCGAGGAGGTGCTCGGTCCAGCGTGCGGCGAGTTCGGAGCCGCGCTCGCCCCCGACACCGAAGGGGCAGCGATAGTCGTGCGGGAAGGGCAGCCGAGTGACGCGCACGTCGGTGGCACCACCGGAAGCGTCGAGAGCGCCCGCGGTCATGCCGTGGTAGGCACCCGTGAAGGCGAGAAGTCCGTTTCGTCCGGTCGAGGTCCGGACGAGTTTGAGCGCCGCCTCGACGGCATCGGTCCCGGCAGGGCCGCAGAACTGAATCCGGGCGTCCTTGGCGAACTGCGGCGGCAGGGTGGCGAACAGCTCGGTGGTGAAGGTGTCCTTCACGGGTGTGGCCAGGTCGAGGATGTGCAGCGGTGCGCCGGAGTCGAGGACCCGTTTGATGGCTTCGAGGACGACAGGATGGTTGTGTCCGAGCGCGAGTGTGCCCGCCCCCGACAGGCAGTCGAGATAGCGGCGGCCGTCGGCGCCCTCGATCGTCAGCCCGCGGGCTCGCACGGGCACGATGGGCAGCGAGCGGGCATAGGTCCGCGCCGCCGACTCCCTCAGCGACTGCCTCCGGAGGATCCCCTCGTGAGCGGCCGGCGGAGCAATCGGGGCAGGTTCGGTCACGGCCACGGCTGTTGCTCCTCCAGGTGTCACGATGTGCTTTCCCATGGGTACGGATCCGCAGGGCCAACCGCTCGGCGCTGAGCCGCCCTTGCAATCCCCGCTCGTACCAACGACGCCGAGCGGCAGGGATCACGGGTGGCGAGAAGATCCTTGACCGCACGGAACCGCGGACCTGCTGTATGCCGTCCCCCTCGGCACCGGCATAGTGGGGGCCGCACTCCGGCGCCGAGCCTGACCGGGGTGGGCGGCGGACGCGTTCGCTGCCGGCAGTACCAACATTGCGCACAATTGCCATAGTTCAGACAGAACAGCAGTACCGAAGTCCCAGGGGGATCACGAGATGCGACCCATTCGCCCGACGCTGGCGGCGGCATCCTTTGCCGCCGTGCTCGCGCTGGCCGCCACGGCCTGCGGCCCGAGCGAGGACAACGCAGGCGACAAGCCCAGCGCCCCGGCCAGCCAGTCCACCGACGACAAGATCACGATTCCGGACGATCTCAAGGACCGGCTCAAGGAGCGCGGGATCGACCTGGACAAGTGGAAGAACGGCGAGTGGAAGAACTGGGACAGGGACAAGTGGCTGCGCGAGGCGCAGGACTTCGTCAATCCGATCATCGAGGACCTGTGGGACCCGGACCGTATGCGTGATGCGGAGAAGCCGCCGCCCAAGCCCGTCGACCCGGACATCTCCGGTGACGAGGGTGTCACCGACCCGACGCCGGCACCCGTCAACGCGGTGCCCGTGCAGGCGCCGTACCACGGGAACGCCGCCGAGGCCGGAAAGGTCTTCTTCGACGGCCCGCAGGGATCGATGGTCTGCTCCGCGACTGTCGTGAAGGACCCTGCCAACCCGGGCAAGTCCAACATGGTGTGGACCGCGGGCCACTGCGTGCACGCCGGCAAGAGCGGCGGCTGGTACCGCAACATCGCCTTCGTCCCGTCGTACAACGACAGCGCCAAGCCCACCTCGGAGCTCGAGAAGACTCCGAAGGAGGAGATCGCTCCGTACGGCGTGTGGTGGGGCGACTGGGCACAGACCTCCGAGCAGTGGATCGCGCAGGGCGCCGCGACCGGCGGTCAGGGTGCGCCTTACGACTTCGCCGTGATCCATGTGACCCCGGAGAAGGGCGGCACGGGCAAGTCGCTCGAGGAGACCGTCGGCGCCGCGCTGCCCGTCGACTTCAACGCGCCCGCCGTGCCGAGCATCGACAACATGACGGCGACCGGCTACCCCGCGGCCCCTCCGTACGACGGCCAGAAGCTGTTCCAGTGCGCCGACAAGCCGGGCCGGCTCTCGCTCAAGGCGGAGGAGCCGACGATGTACCGCATCGGCTGCACCATGACCGGCGGTTCGTCCGGCGGCGGCTGGGTGGCCAAGGGCCAGGACGGCAAGCCCGCCCTGGTGTCCAACACGTCCATCGGTCCGGTGACGGCCGGCTGGCTGGCGGGTCCGCGGCTCGGCAAGGAGGCCGAGGGCGTCTACAGCGCGGTGAGCAAGAAGTTCTCCGGCCGCTGAGCGCATAGCGTCCACAGAAGTTGACCGAGGAGGGGCGTCCGGCCGCAGCGGCCGGACGCCCCTCCTCTTGCCGTCGTCCTGGTACGGCCCATCTCTCTCCGAGTCGTCATTCACGTGGAGACTCCGTGTAGTTGCGCACCACCCGCGCCTGCCCCGCAGTGAGCCGCTTAAAGTGGTGGTGCACCCGAGGCGGCCCCGGAAGGCCGCCCTTTCGCATGACACGGTCATGGCAAGCGCTGGGGCGTATCGCCTCCGGCGCCAGGTGCACCCGCATTCATGGCACATTTGGTAAGCACTTCAGGGGGAACGTTTTCATGCGATCCATACGTCCGTTGCTGGCTGCCGCCGGGCTCGTCTCGGCTCTTGCCCTGACGGCGACCGCATGCGGCCCGAGCGAGGATGCGGCGGCCGACAAGCCCGCCGCCTCCACAGCAGGCGCAGACGGCGGAGAGGCTGGGCTTCCCGCCGACCTGGCCGACACGTTCAAGAAGCACGGTGTCGACCTGGACAAGTGGAAGAACGGCGAGTGGAAGAACTGGCAGAAGGACAAGTGGCTTCGTGAAGCCAAGGACTTCGTCAACCCGGTGATCGAGGGCCTGTGGAAGCCCGAGCGCATGACGACGGCCAAGGCGCCGACGAAGACGCTCGCCGCCGGTGACATCTCCGGCGACCAGGACGTCACCGACCCCGAGCCGCGCCCCGTGCAGGCCCAGGAGGAGACGAAGCCGTACCACAAGAACGCCGCACCGGTCGGCAAGGTCTTCTTCGACGCGCCCGAAGGACCGATGGTCTGCTCGGCGACCGTCGTGAAGGACCCGAAGAACCCGGGCAAGTCCAACATGGTGTGGACCGCGGGCCACTGCGTGCACGCCGGACAGAGCGGCGGCTGGTACCGCAACATCGCCTTCGTCCCCGCCTACAACGACAAGGGCAAGTCCCCCGCCGCGGTGGAGCAGGCTCAACCGCACGAGGTCGCCCCGTACGGCGTCTACTGGGCGGACTGGGTCGCCACCTCGGGTGAGTGGATCGACCAGGGCGGCCCGACGGGTGGCACGGGAGCCCCCTACGACTACGCCGTGATGCATGTGAAGCCCGAGCAGGGCACCAAGTCCCTCGAGGAGACGGTCGGCGCGGCCCTCGACGTCGACTTCGACGCCCCCGAGGCGAAGAGCATCGGCACCATGGGCGCCTGGGGCTACCCGGCGGCGCCGCCGTACAACGGCGCGATCATGCACAAGTGCCTGGACCAGCCCGGACGACTGTCCATCGCTCCCGGCACGCCGACGATGTGGCGCATCGGCTGCACGATGACCGGCGGTTCCTCGGGTGGCGGCTGGTTCGTGCGGCAGCCGGGTGGCAAGACCGTCCTCGTCTCCAACACCTCCATCGGCCCGGTCACGTCGGGCTGGCTGGCGGGACCGCGTCTGGACCGGGGCGCGCAGCAGATCTACACGATGCTGAGCGACAAGTTCGCAGGCAGGTAGGCAGGTTCGGGGCGCAGCCGGTCCCCCGCCCGCAGGGCGGTTCGAGCCGCACTGCCCCGGGCCGCGGCGGAAGACCGGAAGGCCCGCCTCCCTCACGGGGGGGCGGGCCTTCCGGTCTGTCGGATGCGGTAACGCGTCAGCGGGTCGCCGGCACGTACGGGGCGAGGGCCGAGGCCAGTTCCTCGTGCACTCGGGCCTTGAGCAGGGTGCCCTCCGTGGTGTGCTCCTCGGAGATCACCTCGCCCTCTGCATGGACGCGGGAGACGAGACCGCCCTGGGTGTACGGGACGAGCGCCTCGATCTCGACCTCGGGCCGCGGCAGTTCGGCATCGATCAGCTCAAGGAGCCTGTCGATACCCGAACCGGTGCGGGCCGACACGGCGATCGCGTGCCGCTCGACGCGCAGCAGCCGCTGCAGTACCAGCGGGTCCGCCGCGTCCGCCTTGTTGATCACCACGATCTCGGGCACGTCCAACGCGCCCACGTCGCGGATCACCTCGCGCACAGCGGCCAGCTGCTCCTCCGGTGCCGGGTGCGATCCGTCCACCACGTGCAGGATCAGGTCGGAGTCGCCGACCTCCTCCATCGTGGAGCGGAACGCCTCGACCAGGTGGTGCGGCAGATGCCGTACGAACCCGACGGTGTCGGCCAGGGTGTAGATCCGGCCGCTCGGGGTCTCGGCCCGGCGGACGGTCGGGTCCAGGGTGGCGAACAGGGCGTTCTCCACCAGGACACCGGCGCCGGTGAGGCGGTTGAGCAGGGAGGACTTTCCGGCGTTGGTGTATCCCGCGATCGCGACGGAGGGCACCTTGTTGCGCCGGCGCTCCTGACGCTTGATCTCGCGGCCCGTCTTCATGGCCGCGATCTCCCGGCGCATCTTCGCCATCTTCTCGCGGATCCGTCGCCGGTCCGTCTCGATCTTGGTCTCACCGGGACCACGCGTGGCCATGCCGCCACCGCCGCCGCCACCCATCTGTCGTGACAGCGACTGACCCCAGCCTCGCAGCCTCGGCAGCATGTACTGCATCTGCGCGAGCGCGACCTGCGCCTTGCCCTCTCGGGACTTGGCGTGCTGGGCGAAGATATCGAGGATCAGGGCGGTGCGGTCGACCACCTTGACCTTGACGACGTCCTCGAGGTGGATCAGCTGACCGGGGCTGAGCTCACCGTCGCAGACGACGGTGTCGGCTCCGGTCTCGAGGACGATGTCGCGGAGTTCCTGCGCCTTGCCCGAGCCGATGTAGGTGGCCGGGTCGGGCTTGTCGCGGCGCTGAATGACCCCGTCGAGCACCAGCGCGCCCGCGGTCTCCGCGAGTGCCGCCAGCTCGGCCAGGGAATTCTCCGCGTCCTGAACCGTCCCCGATGTCCAGACACCGACCAGCACGACGCGCTCCAGGCGCAGCTGTCGGTACTCGACCTCGGTGACGTCCTCGAGCTCGGTGGAGAGGCCCGCCACGCGTCGCAGCGCGGCCCGCTCGGAGCGGTCGAACTGATCGCCGTCCCGCTCGGTGTCGATCTCGTAGCTCCAGGCGACGTCCTCTTCCATCAGGGCATCGGCCCGAAGGCTCTCGGGGCGCGTATCCGCGAAGCTCTGCTCGTCCTGGGAAGGGGAAGAAGAGGAGGTCATTGGATCCTTAGGTCGGTGGGAGGGCGATGCGGACAGCAAGTCCGCGAGAGTCTGCCCGTTCGTGTGTGACAACGTGTGACGGCCCCGGAAGATTCCCCGGAGGGGTTCCGTACTGCCGCCCGGGCCGTCGACCTGTTGATGGTCGCACGGGCGTACCGAGGCCGTCACCCGGGTTTCAGCGGGCCTTGCGGGCGGCGGGGGCCTGACTGCGCCAGCCCGGGTGGCCGGGCATCGGCGGTGTCTTCTTGCCGTACAGCCATGCCTTGAAGAAGCTGCCGAGGTCACGCCCGGCGACGCGGGATGCGAGCTGGGTGAAGTCCTCCGTGCTCGCGGTGGCGTGCTGGTACTCGGTGACCCACGCACGCTCCAGGCGCTCGAAGGTGCTCTGCCCGATCGTCTGCCGCAAGGCGTAGAGGACCAGGGCGCTGCCGTCGTAGACCACCGGACGGAAGAGGCTGAGCTTCTGCCCCGGCGCGGGCAGGGCGGGGGCGGCAGGCGGTCCGCCGGCCGCGCGCCAGCCGTCGGAGAGCTGGTAGGCCTGCCGCATGCGGTTCACCAGGGGCTGCTTCGCCTTCTCCTGCGCGTACAGCGCCTCGTACCAGGTGGCATGCCCCTCGTTGAGCCACAGGTCGGACCAGGTGCGGGGCGAGACGCTGTTGCCGAACCAGTGGTGGGCCAGTTCGTGGACCATCACGGAGTCGACGTACCACTCCGGGTACGCCGTACCCGTGAACAGGGAGCGCTCGAAGAGCGACAGCGTCTGTGTCTCCAGCTCGAACCCGGTGTCGGCCTCGGCGATGAGCACACCGTACGTCTCGAACGGGTAGCCGCCGACCTTCTGCTCCATCCACGCCACATGGCCGGGGGTCTTCCTCAGCCAGGGCTCGAGCTTCGTCCGGTCTGCGGCGGGGACGACATCCCGGAGGGGGAGCCCGCCCGGGCCCCTCCGCTCGACGACGGCCGAACGGCCGATGGCGACCTGGGCCAGCTCGGTCGCCATGGGTTCGGCGGTCCGGTAGACCCACGAGGAGTTCGTGCCGACCGTGGCCTTCGCGACGCGCCGCCCGTTGGCGACGACGGTCATCTTCTTGGGCGCGGTGACGCGGAAGGTGAAGTACGCCTTGTCCGCGGGGTGGTCGTTGCCGGGGAAGACGCGGTGGGCGGCGTCGGCCTGGTTGGCCATCACGAGCCCGTCGCCTGTACGCACCCACCCTCCGGCGCTGTTGGACCCGCGCGGATCACTCGTGTGCGTCACGGTGATCTCCAAGCGCGATCCCTTGTCGACGGCCGAGGCCGGCTCGATGACGAGATCCTCGCCGGCGGACGCGAAGTCGGCCGGGCTTCCGTTCACCTCGACCGAGCGGACCGTTCCATGGGTGAAGTCGAGGTTGACCCGGTCGAGAGAGCGGTTCGCCAGAGCGTCGATCTTGGTGACGGCGTCGAGCGGTTTCGTGTTCTTGCCGCGGTAGGTGAGGGAGATGTCGTAGGCGATGACGTCGTAGCCGGGGTTGCCCAGTTGGGGGAAGAGCCTGTCGCCGATGCCGAGCGCCGTGGGCTCGGGCAACGTGGCGGCGACAAGGGTGGCCGACGCGGCGGCCAGCAGTACGGCACGCAGACGGCGCCGGGGGGTGTACAGCATGTCCTACCGCTACCAGCGGGCCTTGCGGCGGTCGCGACGACGCGCGACGGCGGGCGCCGCCCCCACCCGAACGAGGTCAGCCGGTTGCCGCCGGATGCTGGGTCCGGCTCACGTCGTACACACCGGGGACGTCCCGCATCGCGCGCATCAGGGCCGGAAGCCCGGCGGCGTCCGGGAGTTGGAGGGTGTACGTGTGCCGTACCCGCTGCTGGCTCGGTGGTTCGACGGTCGCCGAGACGATCGCAGCGCCTTCGGTCGCGATCGCCTCGGTGAGATCGGCCAGCAGTCGGGGCCGGCCGAACGACTCGGCGACCAGGGTCACCCGGCACTCGGCCGTGTCACCCCACCGCACCGCTACCGGTTTGCGGCCGACGCTCTCCATCCGGCCGACAGCGGGACACTCCTCGCGGTGGACGGTCACGGCGCCCCCGCGTACCGCGAAGCCGGTCACGGCGTCCGGTGGCACGGGCGTACAACAGCCGGCCAGCCGCACCGTCGCGTCGGGGAGGTCGACGACCGCGTTGGCCGTGGCGGGCCGGTCGGCCGCGCGTGGCGTGGGCCGCCGCGGTTCGGCCGCCTGCGCGCTCACTCCTTCCGGGTGGGCGTCGAGCCAGCCGCTGATGGCGATACGCGCCGCCGGTGTACGGACATGGTCGAGCCAGTCCCGTGACGGGCCCGAGGATCCGTCCTGGGCGAGCAGCACATGCACGGTGTCGCCGTCGCAGAGCTGGGTGCTCAGCGTCGCCAGACGGCCGTTGACCCGGGCGCCGATGCTGGCGTGCGCCTGCTCGCCGTACTGGGCGTAAGCGGCATCCACGCAGCTCGCACCGGCCGGCAGGCCGAGCGCGCGTCCGTCGGCACGGAAGACGGTGATCTCCTTGTCCTGTGCGAGGTCGGCTCGCAGGGAGGTCCAGAAGGTGTCGGGGTCGGGGGTGGACTCCTGCCATTCCAGGAGTCTGGAGAGCCAGCCCGGCCTGGTCGGGTCGGCACGCTCGCCGTCCGGGGGCTCCGTCGCCTCGGTCGGTACGTACGGATTGCCGAGCGCGACCACGCCGGCCTCGGCGACCTTGTGCATCTGGTGCGTGCGGATGAGGACTTCCGCGACGGCGCCGTCAGGTCCCGCGACGGCGGTGTGCAGCGACTGGTACAGGTTGAACTTGGGCGCGGCGATGAAGTCCTTGAACTCGGAGATCACCGGGGTGAAGCAGGTGTGCAGCTCGCCGAGCACTCCGTAGCAGTCGGCATCCTCGGCGACGAGTACGAGCAGTCGCCCGAAGTCGGTGCTGCGCAGGTCGGAGCGTTTGAGGCAGACGCGGTGAACGGAGACGAAGTGCCGTGGCCTGATGAGGACTTCGGCCGTGATGCCGGCGTCGCGCAGCACCGTGGTGAAGTCCTCCGCGATGGAGGAGAGCGCATTGCACGCGGCGGCGTTCTCGGCGATCAGGGCGCGGGTGCGTTCGTACTCCTCGGGATGCAGGATCGCGAAGACCAGGTCCTCCAGCTCAGTCTTCAGCGCCTGCACGCCGAGCCGCTCGGCGAGGGGGATGAGCACATCACGAGTGACCTTGGCGATGCGCTCCTGCTTCTCGGGCCGCATCACCCCCAGCGTGCGCATGTTGTGCAGCCGGTCGGCGAGCTTGATCGACATCACCCGGACGTCGTTGCCGGTGGCGACCAGCATCTTGCGGAAGGTCTCGGGCTCGGCGGCGGCGCCGTAGTCGACCTTCTCGAGTTTGGTGACCCCGTCGACGAGGTAGCAGACCTCGGCACCGAACTCCGACTTCACCTGATCGAGTGTCACCTCGGTGTCCTCGACGGTGTCGTGGAGCAGTGAAGCGGTCAACGTGGTGGTCTCGGCGCCCAGTTCGGCCAGGATCAGCGTGACGGCGAGCGGGTGCGTGATGTACGGCTCGCCGCTCTTGCGGAACTGGCCCCGGTGCGATGACTCCGCCAGCACATACGCCTTGTGCAACTGGGCGATGTCGGCGTCGGGGTGGTGTGCGCGGTGTGCGTCGACGACATGGCCGATCGCGTCGGGGAGCCGGTCCCGGCCCGTGGGGCCCATCAGCGCGGCGCGGCCCAGCCGGCGGAGGTCGATCCTTGGGCGGCCGCGCCTGCGACTGTGGGCACCAGGGTTGGCGGCCTCTGCACTCATGGGGCACCTCCGGCGGCTTCGACCGGCGGTGGGAAGGTCAGGTCGTGCCTCCCGGCCGGTGCTTGATGCTACCGAGCCCACCACGTGGCGCAGTCCAGCTCTCGCTCAGCGTGAAACGGATCACCCATTCGAGCGAAGCTCTATGCGATCGCCGTTTCGAGGAGGGCCGGTTCGATGCACCCTTCGGCCACGATCACCGCGGGGCCGGTCATCTCGACCTCACCGTCCGGCCGTTCGGTGATCACCAGCCGGCCGCCGGGCAGATCGACGGTGTACGTGACGGGGGCACCCGTGACCGCAGGGTCGACGCCGTCCCTGCGGGCGGCCGCGACCGCGACCGCGCAGGCACCGGTGCCGCAGGAGCGGGTCTCGCCGGAACCCCGCTCGTGCACCCGCATGGCCACATGGCGCTCGCCGCGGTCGGCGACGAACTCCACGTTCACGCCGTCCGGATAGACCGCCTGCGGGCTGAACGGGGGGACCGAGTAGAGGTTGCCCGCGTGGTCCAGGTCCTCGACGAACGCGACGGCGTGGGGGTTGCCCATGTTCACGTTCCGCGCGGGCCAGCTGCGGCCGTCGACCGTGACCGTCACGCCCTGCTCGGGGAGCAGCGCACGTCCCATCGAGACCGTGATGTCGCCCGCGCCCTGCCTGCCGTCGGACGCGGCCTTGGCGATGTGGACCCGCTTGACGCCGCCCCGCGTCGCCACCGCCAGGTCCCCCGCGCCGACATGACCGACGCGCTGGAGATACCGGGCGAACACCCGGACGCCGTTTCCGCACATCTCGGCCTTGGAGCCGTCCGCGTTGCGGTAGTCCATGAACCACTCGGCCTCGTCGGCCATGGCTTCGGCCTCGGGGTGAGCCGCGGACCGGACGACGTGGAGCAGTCCGTCACCGCCGATGCCTGCGCGGCGGTCGCACAACCTGGCCACGACCGCCGCGGGCAGGTCGAGGCGGTTGTCCGGGTCGGGGACGATCACGAAGTCGTTCTCCGTGCCGTGGCCCTTGAGGAAGGGGACCGGCGGGGTCTGCGAGGTGCTCACGTCCCCCATCGTACGAGGCCGGTCCGACAGCGGGCCGCGCGGGCGCCTCGGAGCGATCTCCTGGCGCGCGGGCCCCGGCCCCTCACCGCAGTCGGGCCACCCGCCACACCGCGAGCGCGACCAGCAGCGCGCCCACGCCGACGTAGAGGGCGATGACGCGCCAGTCGGGGCGCTCGCCCGAGCCCCGGGCGGGCAGGCCGGGCCAGGTGTGCCCGACCCTGCGGGCGGCCATCACTCCCCATCCGGCCGCACAGCAGCTGATCAGCAGCCCCAGCATGGCGACGACCGCGCCGCCGTCACCCGTGCCGAAGGCGAGCGGGAAGGCGAACATCAGGGAGCCGACGGCGGCCAGGCCGACGATGGGGGCGAGCTGCCAGATGCGCAGACGGCGCGGCGGACGCAGCTCCACCTCGACCTCGTCGGCGACGACATCCTGCTCGTCGGGTCCGTCCGGGCTCAGCCCCGAGGTGCCTTCCGCGGCATCTCGGCGCTCCCGCTCGGTGTCGCGAGGGCCGGCCTCCATCGCCACGCGCCCTCCCAACTCGGACTCTGCTGTCGATCGATGCTCGATGATGGCACGCTCCCGGCGGCCGACATGACGGGCGGAGCGTCCCGATGCCATCACGTGATCAGGCTGTGACCGCTCGTTCGATCAACGCCAGCGCTCGGTGCGGAAGTTCCGCCCGGTCCGCCGCGGCACCACTGAGCCAGTGCACGCGCGGATCGCGCCGGAACCACGAGTCCTGACGGCGCGCGAAGCGTTTTGTGGCGCGCACCGTCTCGTCGCGCGCCTGCTGTTCGGTGCACTCCCCCGCGAGCGCCGCGAGCACCTGCTGGTAGCCGAGCGCACGGGACGCGGTGCGCCCCTCGCGAAGGCCCTGCGCCTCCAGGGCGCGCACCTCGTCGACCAGCCCCGCCTCCCACATCCGGTCCACCCTGCGCGCAATGCGTTCGTCGAGCTCGGGCCGCTCCACGTCGACGCCGATCTGCACGGTGTCGTACACGGCGTCGTGGCCCGGGAGATTGGCGGTGAAGGGCCTGCCGGTGATCTCGATGACCTCCAGCGCCCGGACGATGCGGCGGCCGTTGCTGGGCAGGATCGCCCTGCCCGCATCGGGATCGGCGGCGGCGAGACGGGCGTGCAGCGCGCCGGAGCCGCGCACTGTCAGCTCCTCCTCGAGCCGGGCGCGGACCTCTGGGTCCGTGCCCGGGAATTCGAGGGCGTCGATCGCGCCGCGCACATAGAGACCGGAGCCGCCGACGAGCACGGGGGTGCGGCCCTCCGCGAGCAGCCGGTCGATCTCCGCCCGGGCGAGCCGCTGGTACTCGGCGACGCTCGCGGCCTCGGTGACGTCCCAGATGTCGAGGAGCCGGTGCGGGACGCCGCCGCGTTCCTCGGTCGTCAGTTTGGCGGTGCCGATGTCCATCCCCCGGTAGAGCTGCATGGAGTCGGCGTTGACGACCTCACCGCCCAGGCGCCGGGCCAGAAAGACCCCCAGATCGGACTTTCCGGCCGCGGTGGGACCGACGACGGCGATGACCCGCGGTGCGGGAGCTGCACTTCTCACGGCCCCAGTTTCGCAAACCTGCGGGCATGTCCCCGAACGAGCGAGGTGACGGTCCGCAGTCACGTTCGTTTCCTGTTGCGAGGTTCCCGGCGCCGGTTTCGGACCGGCACCCGCGAGCGGCGCAACAGGACGCTCCGGGCGACACGGAACTTCGCCCGCACGAGTAGGCTATGGAGTAAATATGGGCGTTTTTTCATGGTTCCGCACCAAGTCTGTGGCGACGGCCGAGGCGTCGGATCCGGAGACCTCGGCCGCCACCCCGGCGGCGGAGCCCCCGGCCGGCGCCGCATCCGACTCCGAAGCCGCTGTCCCCTCCGACACCGCCCCCGACAGCCCGACCGGTGGACCGACGACTGCCGAGGCAGTGCCCGAGGCGCCTGAGGTGCCTGAGGCGGCAGAAGAGACGCCCGGTGACGGCGCGGTCGCCCCGGCGGTGGACATCCCCAAGCAGCAGTCGGCCGAGGAAGCGGCGGACAGCGAGACCGGGGAAGGCGCCCGGCAGTAGGTCCCTGCGAGGGATGAGGAAGGAAGGTGAACCGTGGGCTTCCTGGACAACGTGAAGGCCAAGCTCGCCCCTGCCAAGGACAAGGTCTCCGGCCTGGCCCAGCAGCACGAAGGCCGGATCGGGCAGAGCCTGGACAAGGCCGCAAGGACGGTCGACAACAAGACCAAGGGCAAGTACAGCGGCAAGATCGAGACGGGCACGGGCAAGGCCAAGGGGGCCCTCGGCCGCATCGCGCACCGAGACGAAGGGCACGGCGGGACCACACCGCCGGCCCGCTGAAACGGGGCGACGGACGGCCGTGGAGCGTATCGCTCCGCGGCCGCCCGGCCGTTCGGGCCCGTAAGCCTCAGGACCAGGCTGCCCGTACGCCTCAGGACCAGGCTGCGACGAAGTAGCCGACTCCGTACGGCGCGTCCTCGTAGAGCAGCCGGCCTGCCGGCGCCGTCCCCTGCGCGGCACCCGCGAGCACCTGCCACGGCGCCCGTCCCACCGCTTTGAGCGCGTGCGCGAGCGACTCGTCCAGCGCCAGCAATGCGTCCACGTCCGCGCCGCCCAACGCCTCGGCCGCCTGCCGGTCGAACTCGGCCGCGCGCTCGTCGAGGTATCCGGGCGCCTTGAGCGTCCGGCAAGCGCTGCCGTCCCCCATCACGAGCAGGGCCACCCGCTCCGCGCGGCCCGCGATCTCCCGTCCGGCGGCGGCGCAGTCCTCGACTCCGAGCCGTTCGCCCACACCGAGGGCCTCCACCGCGGAGGCGGCCCAGTGGGCACGTTCCAGAAGCCAGGCCCCCACGGCGAGCGAGGGGGGCAGTTGCCGGTCCCGTTCGGGCCCGGCACCGAGACGTACGCCGAGGTCGACACCGAAACCGCGGAACGAGGCGGCGGTACCCCCCGCATAGGGACCGCTCTCGGTCTCACCCGCCGGTCCGACGACCACAAGCAGGTCCGGCCTGGCGGCCGCCAGCACTCCCACGGCGTCGGCGCAGGCGTCCCGAGCGGCGTCGAGCTCGGGGGCGGCCCCTGCGGCGACCTCGGGTACCAGGAGCGGGGGGCAGGGGCAGACGGCGGCGGCGACAAGCATGATCGCCAGCCTAGTGCGTACGCGGGGACGTCAGTCGCAGCCGCAGCCGGGTGCGGACGCGGCCGGCAGCGGCTCGGGCGCGCCGATCCGCGGCAGGCCCAGCATGACTCCGGCAGGCTTCGCCGCCCGCGCGGCGTTGCGCTTCTCCCACGCGTCACCGGCGCGGGTGCGCCGCACGGACGTCACCGCGCCCTCGGCGAGGAGGTGGTGCGGCGCCGCGTACGTGATCTCGACGGTCACCACGTCGCCGGGGCGCACCTCGTTGTCCGGCTTGGTGAAGTGGACGAGGCGGTTGTCGGGGGCGCGGCCGGACAGCCGGTGGGTGGCGCCGTCCTTGCGGCCCTCACCCTCGGCGACCATGACGTCCAGGGTGCGGCCGACCTGCTTCTTGTTCTCGCCCCAGGAGATCTCCTCCTGCAGGGCGACCAGGCGCATGTAGCGCTCCTGGACGACCTCCTTGGGGATCTGGCCGTCCATGGTCGCCGCGGGGGTGCCGGGACGCTTGGAGTACTGGAAGGTGAAGGCGTTCGCGAAGCGTGCCTCGCGCACCGTGTGCATCGTCTGCTCGAAGTCCTCCTCGGTCTCGCCGGGGAAGCCCACGATGATGTCGGTGGAGATCGCGGCGTGCGGAATGGCCGCACGCACCTTCTCGATGATTCCGAGGAAACGCTCCTGCCTGTACGAGCGGCGCATCGCCTTCAGGACCGTGTCCGAACCGGACTGCAGCGGCATGTGCAGCTGCGGCATCACGTTCGGCGTCTCGGCCATGGCGGCGATGACGTCGTCGGTGAAGTCACGAGGGTGGGGCGAGGTGAACCGCACCCGCTCCAGGCCCTCGATCTTTCCGCAGGCGCGCAGCAGCTTGCTGAAAGCCTCGCGGTCGCCGATGTCGGAGCCGTACGCGTTGACGTTCTGGCCGAGCAGGGTGATCTCGGAGACGCCCTCGGAGACCAATGCCTCGATCTCCGCCAGGATGTCGCCCGGCCTGCGGTCCTTCTCCTTGCCTCGCAGGGCAGGAACGATGCAGAAGGTGCAGGTGTTGTTGCAGCCGACCGAGATCGAGACCCAGGCGGCATACGCGGACTCACGCCGCGTCGGCAGCGTGGAGGGGAACGCCTCCAGCGACTCGGCGATCTCGACCTGCGCCTCTTCCTGGACGCGGGCACGCTCCAGGAGCACGGGGAGCTTGCCGATGTTGTGCGTACCGAAGACGACGTCCACCCAGGGCGCCTTGGTGACGATGGTGTCGCGGTCCTTCTGGGCCAGGCAGCCGCCGACGGCGATCTGCATCCCGGGACGCTTCGTCTTCATCGGCGCGAGCCGGCCGAGATTGCCGTACAGCTTGTTGTCGGCGTTCTCCCGCACCGCGCACGTGTTGAAGACGACGACATCGGCGTCGCCGTCGGCACCCTCGGGCGCACGCACATAGCCGGCGTCCTCCAGCAGGCCGGACAGCCGCTCGGAGTCGTGGACGTTCATCTGGCACCCGTAGGTGCGCACCTCGTAAGTTTTCGCACTCATCGCGCCAACCAGGGTACGGGGTCGCGGTGCTGCCGCGCCCCTGCGTTCACGGCCACGGGCCGGGGAGGCGGGTGCGCGCAGGACGGGCCTGGCCAGCACGCCCGATGAGCTGGCAGGATCGCGCCCATGTTCCCCGCCACCATCCGCATCAGCCGCCGCCGTGCCCTCACGGGTGCGGCGGCCGCACTGGTGGTACTCGGGCTGCTGATGTGGTGGCTGCTGCCCTTCGGGCGTACGTCGCCGAGCGGGGAGCTGACCTTCAGCACGGGCTCGCGCAGTGGGGTCTACCAGCGCTACGGCGTCCTGCTCGAAGAGGCGCTGGCGAAGGACATGCCCGATGTCGAGATCGACCTGCGCACCAGCGAGGGCTCCCAGCAGAACCTCGCCCGGGTGGCATCCGGTGAGGCGGACTTCACCATCGCCACGGCCGACGCGGTCGCGAAGTACAAGCGGGAAGGTCTGCCGGGTGCGGACCGGCTGCGCGGGTGCGTGCGCCTGTACGACGACTACGTGCATCTGATAGTGCCCCGCACCTCGTCGGTGAAGTCCGTACGCGATCTTCGGGGCAAGGTGGTCGGCGTCGGCCAGGAGGGCTCGGGAGTCCGCCTGCTCGCCGACCGGCTCATGACAGCCGCGGGGCTGGACCCCCGGCGGGACATCACCCCCGTCCCCGCGGGCATCGACACCATGCCCGGACGGCTCGAGAACGGAGCCCTGGACGCGTTCTTCTGGTCGGGCGGCCTTCCCACCAACACGGTGCAGGAGCTGACCGAGCGTTTCGAGATCCGGCTGGTCCCGGTAGAACCTGAGCTTGTCGACAACCTCCACGCAACGGGCGAGACCACCAGTTACTACCGCTCCGCCGTGATGCCGGCGGACACGTACCTGAAGGCGCAGGGCGGAGCACCGGTGCCCACCGTGGCGGTCGCGAACCTTCTGGTGACCACCGACCGGACGGATCCCGCGATGACCGAGGGCTTCACCCGGACGGTGATCGACAGCCGTGATCACATCGGCAACACGGTCCATCCCGCGCAGCTCGTCGATCTGCGGACCGCGGTGTACACGGCCCCGCTGCCGCTGCACGAGGGCGCGCGGCGCTACTACCGGTCGGCGAAGCCGTAACGTCGCCCCTCGTCCGGTCCGGAGCACCGGCCCGCACGAGGTGGGCCAGCCGTCACGCGGCCGGGCGCTTCTCAGGCGTGCGGGGCCGTACGCGGCAGCGTGACCGTCACGCGTAGACCGTGCGGCTCGTGGTGTTCGTAGGCGATCGAAGCGCCCCCCGCCATCAGCAGCGCACGCGAGATGGACAGGCCGAGGCCGGACCCCTTGACGTTCTGATGGCGCCCGCTGCGCCAGAAGCGGTCCCCGATGCGGGACAGCTCGTCGTCGGTGAGCCCCGGTCCGGCATCGGTGATCACGATGGTGGACGTATTGCCGTTGGACGCGACCGAGACATCGACCGACTCTCCACCCGGGGTGAACTTCAGGGCGTTGTCGATCACGGCGTCGAGCGCGCTGGAGAGCGCGACCGGATCGGCCCATGCGGTGGTTGCCCCGGTGTTCCCGCCGAGTGCGACCCCCTTTTCGTCCGCCAGCGGACGCCAGGCCGCGACCCGCTCGCCCGCCAGCGCTCCGATGTCGGTCAGCTGCAGGTCGGCAGGGGCGTGCTCGGCGAGGGCCAGGTCGAGGAGGTCGTCGAGCACCTGGGCCAGGCGCTTGCCCTCGGTACGCACCGAGGCGATCTCCTCATTGCCCTCGGGCAACTCGAGCGCGAGGAGCTCGATGCGAAGCAGCAGCGCGGCCAGGGGATTGCGCAGTTGGTGCGAGGCGTCGGCGACGAACGCCCGCTGCTGCTCCAGGACTTCTTCGACGTTGTCGGCCATCTCGTTGAACGAGCGTGCCAGCCGCCTGAGTTCCGGCGGGCCGCCGGCCGCCGCCACCCGGGAGTTCATGCGGCCCGTCGCGATGTCGTGCGTGGCCGCGTCCAGGACGCGCACGGGCCTCAGCACCCAGCCGGTGAGCCGGAATGCGGCGCCGACGGCGAGCAGCATCGCCGCGCTCTCACCGGCCGCGATCAGCAGCCATCCCTGCAGGACACGCGAACGCAACTGGCCGGTGGGCGAGTCGGTGTACACCACGGCGACAACGTCCCCGTCCCGTACGACCGGGGAGGCAACCACCAACCGCTCCGCGCGCTGCCACGGCCACACCTGCGGAGGGTCCTCGCTCCGCCGACCGGTGAGTGCCTCGTCGAACGCCTTCCGCCCGTCGCCCTCCACGGGCAGTGACCAGCTGTGCGGGGCACTCGCCATGGACCCCATCTCGCGGTAGAAGACGCCCCCTCGGATCCCGTACGTGTCGTAGTAGCGGTCGAGCTGCTCCTGCAGGGTGGAACGGCGCTCGTCCCTCGCCGCCGGCCCCTCCGTGACGAACTGTGCGAGTGCGGCGAACCGCACGGTGTCGTCGATCCGGTCGACCACCACCCGCTGCTGCTGCGCCGCGGCGAGGCTCACGGCCAGGGGAAAGCCGAGCGCGAGCAGCACACCGGCCATGAGCACGATGAGCAGAGGGAGCAGTCGGGTACGCACGAAGGTCGTCGGGCCTTACGATCCGGCGGGCGCGACGAGCCGGTATCCGACGCCCCGCACGGTCTCGATCAGTGCGGGCATACGCAGCTTGGAACGCAGGGACGCCACGTGCACCTCCAGCGTGCGCCCGGTCCCTTCCCAGCTGGTGCGCCACACCTCGCTGATGATCTGCTCGCGCCGGAACACGACTCCGGGCCGCTGCGCGAGCAGGGCCAGCAGGTCGAACTCCTTGCGAGTGAGCTGCACGGTGGTGCCGTCGACGCTGACCCTCCGGGTCGGCAGTTCGATCGTGACCGCGCCGAGCCGCAGGGCGTCGTCCGCAGCGCCGTGCGCGGGCTCGTCGGCAGCGCCGGTGCGCCGGCTGACTGCGTGTATCCGGGCGAGCAGCTCCCCGGTGTCGTACGGCTTGACCACATAGTCGTCGGCGCCGAGGTTGAGGCCGTGGATGCGGGAGCGGACGTCGGAGCGCGCTGTGACCATGATCACGGGTGTGGAGGTGAGCTTCCGGAGCTTGCCGCAGACCTGGTACCCGTCCTGGTCCGGGAGGCCGAGGTCGAGGAGTACGCAGCCGAAGGGCGGCTTGTCAGGGTGGCTGTCGGGCAGCACTGCTCGCAGTGCCTCCTCGCCGTTGCGGGCGTGGACAACCTGGAATCCGTGCCTTGCGAGCACCGCCGAGAGGGCGGCGGCGACGTGGTCGTCGTCCTCGACGAGCAGCAGCCTCATGGCCCCCCTACATTCGTCCGTCGTGGTCAGGTCGTGGTCCTGCGGGAGCCGCGGACGGCCCCGCCATCGAGCATGTGGTCGCCGTGTGCGTATCCGTGCATTGTCGCGGCACCCAACAGGGCATGAACGCCGATGCCCCTGCGCGGAGTCAAGGGGCATCCTGTTACACAGGGGTATCCGTTACCCACCCGGTACGCTGATCCCCGCCCTGTTCACGCAGAGTGTCCGATTGCGGCCGGATCGTTATGCTCAATTTCCCCTCAGATGTAATGACTCCCGTCGCACTGCGTGATTAGGGTCCTCTGCAACCGAGGAGGACGGAGCAAGAAGCCGATGAGCGGAGTGTCAGTGACCAAGGGCGCCGACGACGCCGTACCCGCAGCGGGCGACCTGGTCGTGCTGAGCAACGTGAACAAGCACTTCGGCGCGTTGCATGTACTCCAGGACATCGACCTGACGATCACCCGCGGCGAGGTCGTGGTGGTGATCGGACCGTCCGGGTCCGGAAAGTCCACGCTGTGCCGCACCATCAACCGTCTGGAGACGATCGACTCGGGCGACATCGCGATCGACGGCAAGCCGCTGCCCCAGGAGGGCAAGGAGCTCGCCAAGCTCCGCGCCGATGTCGGCATGGTCTTCCAGTCGTTCAACCTCTTCGCGCACAAGACGGTGCTGGAGAACGTGACGCTGGGCCAGGTCAAGGTGCGCAAGACCGACAAGAAGGCTGCCGAAGAGCAGGCGCGGGCTCTGCTCGACCGCGTCGGCGTCGGTGCCCAGGCCGACAAGTACCCGGCGCAGCTGTCCGGCGGGCAGCAGCAGCGCGTCGCGATCGCGCGCGCGCTGGCGATGGGCCCCAAGGTCATGCTCTTCGACGAGCCGACGTCGGCACTCGACCCCGAGATGATCAACGAGGTCCTCGAAGTCATGCAGCAGTTGGCGCGTGACGGGATGACAATGGTGGTCGTCACCCACGAGATGGGCTTCGCCCGTTCCGCCGCGAACCGGGTCGTGTTCATGGCGGACGGCAAGATCGTCGAAGAAGCCTCCCCCGAGGAGTTCTTCAGCAACCCGCGCAGCGACCGGGCCAAGGACTTCCTGTCGAAGATCCTTCACCACTGAGTCCTGGATCCCTGATTTACATCACTTCGCGTCAACTCTAGGGAAGTCATCATCATGAAGCTTCGCAAGGTCACTGCCGCTACGGCCACCGTGTTCGCACTCGCCCTGACCGCCACCGCCTGCGGCTCCGACAGCGGTGACAGCGGCTCGGGTGACGGCGGCGGCAAGAAGATCACGGTCGGTATCAAGTACGACCAGCCCGGCCTCGGCCTGAAGACGCCGAACGGCGAGTTCACCGGCTTCGACGTCGACGTGGCCACGTACGTCGCCAAGGAGCTCGGATACAACGAGGACGACATCGAGTTCAAGGAGACGAAGAGCGCCGACCGCGAGACCGCGCTCGCACGCGGTGACGTCGACTTCATCGCCGCCACCTACTCGATCACCGACGAGCGCAAGCAGAAGGTCGACTTCGCCGGCCCCTACCTGCTCGCGCACCAGGACCTGCTGATCCGTGCCGACGACAACATCGCCAAGGGCGACGACCTCAACGGCAAGAAGCTCTGCTCGGTCACCGGCTCCACGTCCGCGCAGAACGTGAAGAAGGACTTCGCGCCGAAGGCCCAGCTGAAGCAGTACCCCACGTACTCCCAGTGCCTCAGCGCCCTCCAGAGCGGCCAGGTCGACGCACTGACCACGGACGACTCGATCCTCGCCGGTTACGCCTCACAGCCGCAGTACAAGGACAAGTTCAAGCTCGCCGGCCTGAAGCTCAGCAACGAGAACTACGGCGTCGGCGTGAAGAAGGGGGACAAGGAGATGGTCGACAAGATCAACGCCGCCCTCGAGAAGATGGTCCAGGACAAGTCGTGGGACAAGGCCGTGACGGACAACTTCGGCCCGGCCAACTACAAGAACGAGCCCGCCCCGAAGATCGGCAACATCGTCCAGTGAAGCAGGGCTGAAACGGCGCGCCGCCGCTGACGGCGGCGCGCCTCGCCCTCCCATCACGCGGAAGCGCGGGAGATCGTGTTCGACTTTCTTGAAGGTTACGACTTGCTCGGGGCGTTCTGGATGACGGTGAAACTCACCGTCTTCTCCGGTATCGGCTCCCTGGTTCTGGGCACCATACTCGCCGCGATGCGGGTGAGCCCGGTCCCCTTGATGCGTGCGTTCGGCACGGCCTACGTGAATGTGGTCCGGAACATTCCACTGACCGTCATCATCGTCTTCTCCTCGCTCGGTCTCGCCGATGTCTTCGGCATGACCCTGGGCGTTGCCGACGACTTCGACACACTGGCGTTCCGGCTGGCAATCCTCGGACTCGCGGCGTACACCGCGGCGTTCGTCTGCGAGGCCGTGCGGTCGGGCATCAACACGGTGCCGGTCGGCCAGGCGGAGGCGGCACGCGCGATCGGGCTGAGCTTCACCCAGGTCCTGAGGCACATCGTGCTTCCGCAGGCCTTCCGCTCGGTCATCGGTCCACTGACCAATGTGCTGATCGCCCTCACCAAGAACACCACCGTCGCAGCGGCGATCGGTGTGGCCGAGGCGGCTCTCCTGATGAAGGAGATGATCGAGAACGAGGCGCAACTGGTCCTCATCACGGCCGTCTTCGCCTTCGGCTTCGTGGTTCTGACCCTTCCGACCGGACTCATCCTCGGCTGGGTCGGCAAGCGTGTGGCGGTGAAGCGATGACGTCCGTCCTCTACGACGCTCCTGGGCCCCGCGCCAAGCGCCGCAACATCGTCTACACCGTCGGATTCCTCGCACTGCTCGCGCTGGCCATCTGGTGGGCCCTGAGCGTCATGCTCGACAAGGGACAGCTCGAATGGTCCCTGTGGAAGCCGTTCACCCAGGCCGAGGCCTGGACGACGTATCTGCTGCCCGGACTCGGCAACACGCTGAAGGCGGCGGCGCTCGCGATGGTCATTGCCCTGCCGCTGGGCGCGGTATTCGGCATCGCCCGACTCTCGGACCACCGCTGGATCAGAGTTCCGGCCGGAGTCGTCGTGGAGTTCTTCCGCGCCATCCCGGTCCTGATCCTGATGCTGTTCGCGAACGAGCTCTACGCGAACACCGACGCCATCAGCAGCGACGTCCGCCCGCTGTACGCCGTGGTCACCGGCCTGGTGCTGTACAACGCCTCGGTCCTCGCCGAGGTCGTACGGGCCGGCATCCTGTCGCTGCCCAAGGGCCAGTCGGAGGCTGCCAAGGCGATCGGTCTGCGCAAGGGCCAGACGATGACCAGCATCCTGCTGCCGCAGTCCGTGACAGTGATGCTGCCGGCTCTGGTCAGCCAGCTCGTCGTCATTGTCAAGGACACCGCACTCGGCGGCGCGATGCTGTCCTTCACCGAGCTGCTCAGCGCCCAGGGGACTCTGGCCGCGAACTACGCGAACACCATCCCCAGCTTCATCGTCGTCGCCATTATCTTCATCGTCCTCAACATGCTGCTCACCAGCTTCGCCTCGTGGCTGGAGCGCAGGCTGCGGCGAGCGAAGAAGAGCACGGGGACGGTGCTGACGGGGCCGGGCGGCGCGGAGGAGCCCGTCGCCGAGCCCGGAGTCGGCAAGACCGATGACGGACGCGGCGTCTGACGGTTCATCCGATGTTCGACCAGTGAGGGGCGGTGGCCATGAGGCCACCGCCCCTCGCCGCGTCCCTGTGTCGCTTGACGCAGGCACCAGCAGTGAGTTGCATACGTTCTGTGATCGCGCCCCGGGCTCCCCTCGCACGTCTCCGCACCACCCTCACTACCCGCACGACCCTCACAACCCGAACGCCCCTCACGCCCCGTCGCGCCCGAGGAGCCACGTCGTGGACCCGGTGATCATCGTCGGCGCGGGCCCGGTGGGCCTTGCCCTCTCGCTCGCCCTCGCCGCTCAGGGCGTCCCGTCCGTCGTACTCGACGAGACAATCGGCAAGGACGAGCCACGTCCGGCCCGTACGGTTGTACTGCGCGCCGACGCTGCCGCGTTGGTCGAGCGCCTGGGCTGCGGCACCCTCCGGGACGAAGGCACCCGCTGGACCGGATGGCGGTCCCTGAGACGCCGGCAGGAAGTTCGGCGGCTTCCCCTCGGCGACGGCGTCACCGCCGCTCCGCTGCACATCCCCCAGCATGCGCTCACCCGCGGCCTGCGGGACGCGGTGACCGAAGAGCGGCTCGTACGACTCGTCACCGACAGCCGCCTCGACTCACTGGAGCAGGACAGCACCGGCGTCACCGCCCACAGCCGTGGCCCTTCGGGCACCTGGTGGCGGGGCAGTTATCTGGTCGGCTGCGACGGCGCGAGGTCCACTGTCCGCAAGCTCCTCGGCATCCGCTTCCCCGGGCGTACGGCGGTGGAACGCCACGCGGTCGCCGCACTGCGCGCCGAACTGCCGTGGCCCGGTGAAGCGTTGCTGCACCGTCGGCCCTCATGGCCGGCGGGCGCCGACGAGATCACCGCACGCCCGCTGCCGGACGGGGTGTGGCGGCTGGACTGGCTGCTGCCGCCCCGTGGCGATCTGGTCACCCCCGAATCGCTGGTGGCCCGCGTACGGGACACGCTCGCGGGCTGGTGCGGCGAGACACCGCCGTACGAACTGCTCGACACCGGCGTGTACACGCTCCACCACCGGCTGGCGCGCCGCTGGCGGGTGGAGCGGGCCTTCCTCGCCGGTGATGCCGCGCATCTGCTGGGCGCGCTCGGCACCCAGGGGATCGACGAGGGGCTGCGCGACATCGACAATCTCGCCTGGAAGCTGGCCCACGCGTGGCACCACGGGGCATCCGCGGCGCTGCTCGACAGCTACCAGGAGGAGCGCCGGAGTGCCGTTGCCGCCCGGCTGCGTGCGGCCGATCAGTCGCTGCCGATACTGCGCAGCGGCAGCGGGCTGAGGACCTATCTTCCGGGGGCGACACGCGAGCACGACTCGATGCTCAGCGACGGCCATCTGGGACAGGGCGCGTTGGGCGCGCCACCCGTCTACGCGCACTCCATGCTCACTCCCGAGCCCGCGGTGCCGCAGCCACCGGTCGGCACGGAGGCAGGGGCTCCGGTCGACGATGTACGGGTAACGGCTCCGGACGGCACGACGGGGCGGCTGCGCGACCGGCTCGGACGGGGACGCCTGCTGGTGGTGCTCGTCGCGCCGGGAACCGGTGTGTGGGACCGGCGTCACTGGGTGAGCGCCGGCGTCATGCCCAGGCTGGCCTCGGCCGTCAACGGTCTGCCGATGCCGGCGGAACTGCTGGTGACGGAGAGCTACCCGGGAGCATCGGCGCACTCCGTTCTGCTCGTGCGGCCCGACGGGCATCTGGCGGCATCCTTCGGAGGTGTACACCCCACCGAGCTGTACGACGCCGCGGACACCGTTCGTGGCGGCGCACCCTCGGCGGACCGCACCGACCGCACCGACCGCAGCGACCGCACTGCGGACATCAATTGACCCTTGGAGGTCCGCATGGTGTACTCCGGAGCGTGACCGACACCGATGTGCGCCTGTGGCGGAGGGTCCATATGGACCTCGTCCGCTATGCGGGCTGCGTGTGTCGACCTTCCTGCTGACTCGCCTCCCTCGCGCCGTGGCCCGTTGTGCCCGTGCGCTCTCCAGCGACTCCCAGGACGGAATCCGTGTCCCAGCCTGCTCCGACATCCGCTGTCACCACTGCCCCACGCCCTTCCGTCGACTCCCGGCCGGGCGGTCCCACGGCGGCGGAGCTGCTCGCCTTCGTGCAGCGCGCCGCCACCGACAAGGAACTGATCGCTTCCCTCCCGCGTGACCCTGACGGCCGCACCTGGCTGCGGCTCGAAGGGCCTCGGGGCAGCGAGGCATGGCTGATCGGCTGGCCGCCAGGCACCGGCACCGGCTGGCACGACCACGACGAGTCCCTGGGAGCCTTCGCCACGGCCGAGGGTGAGCTGACGGAGCACTCGCTGGCGGTACGACTTCCAGCCGGCGGCTGGAAGACCCTGGAACTCAACGAGGGTGTGGACCGCGAGCGCCGTGTGTCCGCCGGCCGGGCGCGCGCCTTCGGCAGGCACCATGTCCACGAAGTGCTCAACGCGTCGACCGCCGAGCACGCCGTCTCGGTCCACGCCTACTACCCGCCGCTCCCCCTGCTGAGGCGCTTCAGCCGCTCGGGTACGGTGCTCCGTCTCGAGCAGGTCGAGCGCCCGGAGGACTGGCAGTGAGTGAACACCCGGGCATCGATGAGCTGTTGGAACGCGTACGGGAAGATCTTGAGCGCGTCGGACCGCAGGAGGCGCACGACGCCGCCGCGCACGGTGCGCTGCTCGTGGACATCCGCTACCAGGCGCTGCGCGACCGGGACGGGCTGATCCCCGGCGCGCTCGTCATCGAACGCAACGAGCTGGAGTGGCGGCTCGACCCCCGAGGAAGCCACCGCGTCCCGGAGGCGACCGGGCACGATGTGCCCATCGTGGTGATCTGCAACGAGGGCTACGCCTCCTCCCTCGCCGCGGCGTCGCTGCACCAGCTCGGTCTGCACCGCGCGACCGATCTGGTCGGTGGGTTCCAGGCCTGGCGCGAGGCAGGACTTCCGGTCTCACGCTAGGGCTACGGGCCGCAGGGGCGGCCGTCAACCACCTGCTCGTCCACCACCTGGTTCCTGTGGCAGAGGTAGCCAACCGATCAACGGCCGGCGTCCGTTGAGGGGGACATACGGGCAGGCGCCATCGCGAGGTGAACGGCCCCGTCCAGGACCTCTCTCCGGCACCCCTCCCCGGCAGGCGCGGTGGCAGGTGCACTGCACGTTCCGGCGGCGCACCTCCCCCGCCCTGTGTCGCAGTGCCGCACCCGCGTGATCGCCGTGCGCGGGCTGTCGCCGTGCACCTGCGGAGGGGAGCCAGCTAGAAGGCCTCGTCCAAGCCCTCGGTGTCCTCGCCTTCCTCCTCCAGTGCCCGCCTGACCACCCGAAGGGCCATGCCCTCCGGATACCCCTTGCGGGCGAGCATGCCGGCCAGGCGCCGGAGACGGCGGTCTCGGTCGAGACCACGGGTGGACCGCAGCTTGCGCGCGACCAGCTCCCGTGCGGTCTCCTCCTCCTGGTCCGAGTCGAGCTGCCCCACGGCCTCGTCGATCAGTGCGGAGTCCACGCCTTTGGTCCGCAGTTCACGCGCCAGTGCACGCCGGGCGAGACCGCGGCCGTGATGCCGTGACTCGACCCAGGCGTCCGCGAAGGCGGCGTCGTTGATCAACCCCACGTCCTCGAAGCGGGAGAGAACCTCTTCGGCAATCTCCGCAGGGATCTCCCGCTTGTGCAGTGCGTCGGCCAGCTGCTTGCGGGTGCGGGGGGTTCCGGTGAGCAGGCGCAGGCAGATCGCCCGCGCCCGCTCGACCGGATCCTGGGGCGGCAGCGCCTTCTCGGCCCTCGACGAGTCGGCGCTGTCGCCCGGCCATTCAGTGCGCCGGGCCATGGGCTAGCCCTTGGCCGCCGCCGTCTTGGCCGCCTTCGCCTTGGTGGCGGGCGCGGGCACCGACTTCGCCGCGTCCTCGGCCGCAGCCGTGCCTGCCGCGTCCGCGCCGGGCTCTGCCGCCGGGGCCTCCGGCCGGACACCGACGCCGAGCTTCTCCTTGATCTTCTTCTCGATCTCGTTGGCAAGGTCGGGATTGTCCTTCAGGAAGTTGCGCGCGTTTTCCTTGCCCTGGCCGAGCTGGTCGCCCTCGTAGGTGTACCAGGCGCCCGCCTTCCGGACGAAGCCGTGCTCCACGCCCATGTCGATCAGACCGCCCTCACGGCTGATGCCCTGGCCGTAGAGGATGTCGAACTCGGCCTGCTTGAAGGGCGGCGCCACCTTGTTCTTGACGACCTTCACGCGGGTGCGGTTGCCGACCGCGTCCGTACCGTCCTTGAGGGTCTCGATACGGCGGATGTCGAGCCGCACGGAGGCGTAGAACTTCAGGGCCCGGCCACCGGTCGTGGTCTCCGGCGAGCCGAACATCACACCGATCTTCTCGCGGAGCTGGTTGATGAAGATCGCGGTGGTCTTGGACTGATTCAGCGCGCTGGTGATCTTCCGGAGCGCCTGGCTCATGAGGCGAGCCTGCAGGCCGACGTGCGAGTCACCCATCTCGCCCTCGATCTCGGCGCGCGGCACCAGGGCGGCGACGGAGTCGATGACGATCAGGTCGAGCGCGCCGGAGCGCACGAGCATGTCGACGATCTCGAGCGCCTGCTCGCCGTTGTCCGGCTGCGACAGGATCAGGTTGTCGATGTCGACGCCGAGCTTCTTCGCGTACTCAGGGTCGAGGGCGTGCTCGGCGTCCACGAAGGCGACCTGGCCGCCGGCCTTCTGCGCATTGGCCACGGCGTGCAGGGTCAGGGTCGTCTTACCGGACGACTCGGGGCCGTACACCTCCACCACGCGGCCGCGAGGGATGCCGCCGACGCCGAGTGCGACATCGAGCGCGGTCGACCCGGTCGGGATGACCTCGATGGGCTCGTTCGGCCGCTCGCCGAGGCGCATCACCGCGCCCTTGCCGAACTGCCGTTCAATCTGTGCGAGCGCGGCGTCGAGCGCCTTCTCGCGGTCGGTTCCTGCCATGGGTTCCACCCGATTTGCTTGAGTCGATCGCTTCACGTCAAAGACGCTAACCCCTGCCACTGACAATGGGCCCCGACGTCCCTCCAGCCTGTGGATAACTCACGGGAATCCGCGCGATTTCGGGGCCGGCAACCCCATGAGAATGGATGTTCGATTTTGGTGTCAAGCGCACCACGCGAACCGTCGGCAGTGGCCGCGAGCCGGGGCCGGTCAGCCTCCGGACGCCAGAGCGCCCAGGCCGGTGCGAAGATCCTCCGCGTTCATCACCGGTGAGTAGTGGACCTTGGCTCCGAGCTCCAGGAAGAACGGCTCGCCGGTCTTCGGCATCTGCGAGGAGTCCTGCAGATCGAAGAAGATGTACGCCGTGCGGCAGCCGTTCTCGGTGGTGAAGTAGGCGGCCTCGGGACTCAGCGCCTCCAGGGCGGACTCCACCGTTTTCTGCAAGGTGCCGTTCCTGATGGCCTGATTGGACGCCTGTGTGTCCATTTCTACCTTCAGCAGCATGCGCATGGAGCACTCCTTCGCGGCCGAGCGGTGCTCCCTCTGGCGCACCGAGGACACCCGGTCGCCCACGTTTCCAGGGTCCTCCCGGCCCACCACGGGGACAACGCGGCAGCACCACTGCCGGCCACCGCGACGGAGCCGGGACGGCGCCGTCAGGGTTTGGGAGTCCCGCCGGAACCGGCACCGTCCTCGTCCACGCGGCGACGGCCGCCACGGAGCAGTCCCCGCAGCCGGGCCAGCGTCCTGCCGTCGCCGTACCAGTGGTGTCCGTGCACGCGCGGATCGTCGGTCACGTCGTACCGCTTCACGTACGCCCCCAGGAACGCCTGGAGCGTCGCCACCGCGGGAATGGCGATGAGCGCACCGACCGCGCCCAGCAGGGCCGTACCGGCGACGACCGACCCGAAGGCGACAGCCGGGTGGATGTCGACGGTCTTGGAGGTCAGCTTGGGCTGCAGCACATAGTTCTCGAACTGCTGGTAGACCACGGCGAAGCCGAGCACCCACAGCGCGTACCAGGGGTCCACGGTGAACGCGATCAGCATCGGCAGCGCACCCGCCAGATAGGTGCCGATCGTCGGGATGAACTGCGACACGATTCCGACCCAGACCGCGAGCGCCGGGGCGTACGGCACCCCGAGGATCTCGAACAGGATGTAGTGCGCGACGCCGGAGATCAGCGCCATCAGGCCGCGGGAGTACAGATACCCGCCGGTCTTGTCGACCGCGATCTCCCAGGCGCGAAGCACCTCGGTCTGCTTGGCGGGCGGCAGTACGGAGCACAGGGCCCGGCGCAGCCTCGGCCCGTCCGCCGCGAAGTAGAACGAGAACAGGAAGATCGTCAGCAGTTTGAACAACCCGCCGAGAACCGTCGCCGAGATGTCCAGCACACCGCTGGCGCTGTTCTGGACGTACCTGCGCAGCCAGTCGGAGCGCAACAGGCTGTCCTGGACCTCGACCCGGGACAGCTCGGTGTCGAACGTGGCGTTGATCCAGCGGATGACGGAGTCGAGGTACTGGGGGAAGTCCTCGACCATCTCGATGATCTGGCCGGCGAGCATCGAGCCGAGCAGGACGACGAAGCCGACGCCCACCACCAGAACGGCGAGGAACACCAGGAAGGTCGCGAGCCCCCTGCGCATCCCGCGCGCGGCCATGCGGCCCACCGCAGGCTCCATGGCGAGTGCCAGGAAGAACGCGATCAGGATGTTGATCAGCAGGCCGATGAGCTGGTGGAAGGCCCAATTCCCGAGCTGGAAGCACGCGTAGAGCGCGAGTGCGAGCACCATGGCGCGCGGCAGCCAGCGCGGCATTCCGACCGTGCCACGACTCCCTTCACCCATGCCGGGCGGGGGCGTGCCGGGCGGGGTGGTCGGTGCGACGGGTTCCTGCGCGGTCACGTCCGCGGCTGTCCCGTCCTGAGCGGTGCTGTCGTTCTGGGCCACCGGTCAAGTGTCGCGTACCCCGGTGACAGCAGGCGGTCCCCCTCGCGACTCATCGCTTCTCGGCAGGGATGTCCATCGCGGCGCAGACGCCGCGCCACACGTCCTTCGCCTCCCAGCCCGCGGCAAGGGCTTCGTGGACCGTACGCCCGCCCAGTTCGGCCATCACGTGATCGCGCGCGAAGGATTCGGCGTATGCCGCACCGAAGTGGTCGGCCATCCGCTCCCAGAAAATCGTCAACCGCATGACACGAGTATCCCGCCCCTGAGGGTGCAGCCTGGTCCGTCGGGCTTGTCGAAAGCCTTTTCCGCCCTACCGTCGGAGCATGGCTGGAACCGGAGCAACCACCGAGGCACCTCACGCGTCACCTCTCGCCCGTGCCGAGCGCTTCATCTGGCTGACCGCCCGCGTCCTCGAGCAGCGGCGGTTCGCCTATCACTTCCTGGGCGGCGGCTCGGACGCCGTCGACACGGCCCTGTCCGCGTATCTCAACGAGGACGGCGGCTACGGCCATGCCCTCGAACCGGATCTGCGCGGCCCGGTCAGCCAGCCCCTGCACACGGCGCACGCCCTGCGGGTGCTGGACTCCATCGGTCGCTGCGGCGGTCTGCGCGTGGAGCGGTTGTGCCGCTTCCTCACACATGTCTCGACACCGGAAGGTGCTCTGCCGGCCATCCATCCGTCCCAACGCGGGTATCCGGCCGCGCCGTTCATCCCGATCGTCGACAGTCCGCCGAGCGAACTGCTCGCGACCGGCCCGGTGGTCGGTCTGCTGCACCGCAATCAGGTCTGGCACGCCTGGCTGTTCCGGGCCACCGACTTCTGCTGGGCCGCCGTGGACGCGATCGACAAAACGCATCCGTACGAGATCGAGGCGGCGGTCGCGTTCCTCGACAGCGTCCCGGACCGCTCACGCGCGCAGGCCACTGCGGACCGGCTCGGCCGGACGGTGCGCGAACAGCGGCTGGTGGCACTGGACCCGCGCCGCCTCGACGACCAGGCGGTCGCACCGGGCTGTGCGCCGGGCGATCACCACTTCGCGCACCACTACGCCCCCACTCCCGGCTCGCTCGCCCGCCGCTGGTTCACGGAAGAGGAGATGACACTGTCGCTGGACCATCTCGTGAGCCTGCAGGAGGAGGACGGCGGGTGGCCGGCCACCCGGCGCCGGTGGGCGCCGGGGCCGGCCCTGGAGGCACGCCCGATCGTGACGATCGAGGCGCTGCGGACCCTGCAGGCGTACGGCCGCACCATCGGCTGAGCCGCACGGCGGGGCGCCCCGCCCGTCAGCCCCCGAGTGCCCGCACGCCCGCCGTCACCGCCACCGCCGCCCCGACCACGACCAGGAACGGAGCACGCAGCACGAGCGCCACCGCCGCGGCCACGAGCCCGGCCGCCCGCGCGTCGAGGACGAGTGAATCGTCGACGCTGAACGTCTGTTGGGCGGTGAGTGCGGCCAGCAGGGCGACAGGCAGCAGGGCGGCCAACTGCCGCACGAGCGGCCGCTCCAGGGCATCGGCCGGCACGAGCAGCCCGACAAGCTTGACGAGGTAGCAGCCGACAGCAGTCGCCGCGATCGCGATCCAGATGCTCAACGGTCCTCTTCCTTCCCGGCAGCCGTCGTAGGGGACGTTCGCCCCTTGTCCACGCCGTCCGCCGTGTCCGGCGGCCCGCCGATGGCACGGCCCTTGAGCCACAGCACGATCGGCGCGGCCAGCGCCGCCACCAGCACGGGGACGCCCGCCGGCAGGACCGGCAGAACACCGAGCCCGAGCACGACGGCGACACCGGCGACCGCCCGTTCGGTGGCGGTCCGCAGCATGGGCGCCAGCAGGGCGAGGAACACCGCCGGCCCGGCCGCGTCCAGTCCCCAGGCGTCGGTGTCGCCGAGTGCCTCCGCGCCCAGCGCGCCGAGGAGCGTGGTCAGGTTCCACAGCACATAGAGAGTGAGCCCGGTGACGGTGAAGCCGATTCGCACGCTGCGGCGCGTGGGCTGTGCGAGGGCGACAGCGGCTGTCTCGTCGATCACCCAGTGGGCCGCCAGCGGCCGCAGGAAGCGGGGCAGGGCGAGCAGCTGGGACAGCCGCAGTCCGTAGAAGGCGTTGCGTACGCCGAGGAAGAACGCACCCGCAGCCGCGGCGAGCGGGTTGCCCCCGGCGGCGATGGCTCCCACGAGCGCGAACTGGGAGGCGCCGGTGAAGACCAGCAGGCTGAGCGCGCACGTCTGCAGGAGGGAGAGCCCGGACCCCGCCGATGTCACGCCGAAGGCGAACCCGGACAGTCCGACGGCGATGCCGACGCCGAGTGCGTCGCGGACGACGGCCGAATCCGGTTTGGTCACTCCCTGCGGCCCGGCCCCCGGCGCCGCGGCAGTGGGTACCTCTGGGTGAGCTGTCTGTTCTGCCACGTCCACGACGTTACGCAGGGCTCTCGCCATCGGTCTTGTACGTTATTGCGCGCTCGCGGCGGTACGCCCCCGGGGGCACGCCGACGATCCGCGTGAAGTGGCGGTTCAGGTGCGGCTGGTCGGTGAAACCCACGGCGGCGGCAGCCTCGGCGGGGGCCGTCCCGGCGTCGAGGAGACGGCGGGCACGGCGCACACGGGCATCCGTCAGCCAGGTGTGGGGCGGCAGGCCGTACGCGGCCTTGAAGGCACGCAGCAGGGCGAAGGGACTCGTGCCCAGCTCACGGGCCAGTTCCTCGAGGGACGGGGGTTCGGCCATCCGCTCCTCCAGAAGCTGTTTGGCGAGGGCTGCACTGCGTGCACCGGACGCCAGGGGCTCACGCGCCGGCATCGAGCGGCCGTGCCGGCGCAACAGCCGGGCGACGGTGACTCGCAGCACGCTGTCGGCCGCCAGGGCGTTGCCCTCCTCGGCGGCCAGGTGCACGGCGTGGATCAGACGTGCGGTGTCGGGGTCCTCGACGATCGTCTCGGCGAATCCGGCAGTCCCGCGCATCGTGGTCATGTCCTCGGCAATTCCCGCGATCAGCCGGGACGAGGGATACAGCGTCGAGTACACCCAGCCCTCGGGCACACCGGCCTTCGCGGAGTGCGGCACCTCGGGATTGATCATGACGACCGTACCGGGCCTGGCGCTGATCGTGCCCTCGGGCATCACGACGTCCTCGATGCCCTGGCGGACCGCCCCGAAGACGAAGCCCTCATGGGTGTGGCGGGTGAAGGAGTGGCGCACGTAGCGGGCCTTCAGCAGGTCGAGACCGGGCACGCCGGGGTACTGCCAGTGCCGCGCCCACTCGCCCTTCTTCGCCGGTGCCCCATCCGTCTCCATGCAGCCATTCTGCGCCCGCCCGCACGGCCGCGACCTGCTGGTCCACGTCCTGGACGCCCGCTGTCAGTGGCCGGGTGCACGATGGGGTGCATGGCAGGCAGCGCGCTCGATTCGTTCTCCCACGCGACCCGAAGCTGGTTCACGGGGGCGTTCAGCGCGCCCACCGCCGCGCAGGAGGGTGCCTGGCGTGCCATCGGCGAGGGCTCGGACGTGCTGGTCGTGGCGCCGACGGGCTCCGGCAAGACGCTGGCCGCGTTCCTCGCGGCTCTGGACCGCCTCACGTCCACGCCTGCCCCCGCGGAGCCGAAGAAGCGCTGCCGTGTGCTGTACGTGTCACCGCTCAAGGCGCTCGCGGTCGACGTGGAGCGCAATCTGCGCAGTCCGCTCACGGGAATCCGGCACGAGTCGGTGCGCGTCGGTCTGCCCGAGCCCGAGGTGCGGGTCGGCATCCGCTCGGGAGACACCCCGCCCGCCGAGCGCCGGGCGCTGGTGACCAGGCCGCCGGACATTCTGATCACCACCCCGGAATCGCTGTTCCTCATGCTCACCTCGGCAGCGCGGGACGCGCTGGCGGGCGTCGAGACGGTCATCCTCGACGAGGTGCACGCCGTGGCGGGCACGAAGCGCGGAGCGCATCTGGCGCTGTCGCTGGAGCGTCTGGACGACCTGTTGCCGCGTCCCGCACGCAGGATCGGCTTGTCGGCGACGGTGCGCCCGGTGGACGAGGTGGCCCGCTATCTCTCCCCTCAGCGGCGGGTGGAGATCGTCCAGCCGCCCTCGGGCAAGGAGTTCGACCTCTCGGTGGTCGTCCCGGTGGAGGATCTGGGGGAGCTCGGCGGCTCCCCCGCGTCCGACGTGTCCGAAGGCCCTGCCGAGAAGCCGTCGATCTGGCCGCATGTGGAGGAGCGCATCGCCGACCTCGTCCAGGCACACCGGTCGACGATCGTCTTCGCCAACTCCCGTCGGCTGGCGGAGAGACTGTGCAACCGGCTCAACGAGATCGCGTACGAGCGCGCCACGGGCGCCCCACTGCCGGAGGGGAGTCCGCCGGCAGAGATCATGGCGCAGTCCGGGGCCGCGCAGGGGGCTCCTCCGCTGCTCGCCCGCGCGCACCACGGTTCGGTGTCCAAGGAGCAGCGCGCCTTGGTGGAGGAGGATCTGAAGGCGGGCCGGCTTCCGGCCGTCGTCGCCACCTCCAGCCTGGAGCTCGGCATCGACATGGGCGCGGTGGATCTGGTCGTCCAGGTCGAGTCGCCGCCGTCGGTCGCCTCGGGTCTGCAGCGCGTCGGCCGCGCCGGGCATCAGGTGGGTGCGGTCTCCACCGGCGTCGTCTTCCCCAAGTACCGCGGCGACCTGGTACAGGCGGCGGTGGTCACCGAGCGGATGCGCTCGGGCTCGATCGAATCGCTGCGCGTTCCCTCCAATCCGCTGGACGTGCTGGCTCAGCAGCTGGTCGCCATGGTTTCCATGGACACGGTGCAGTACGACGATCTGCTGACGCTGGTCCGGCGTGCCGCGCCGTTCGCCTCACTGCCCGAGTCCGCGTTCACCGCGGTCCTCGACATGCTCGCCGGGCGGTATCCGTCGGACGCCTTCGCGGAGTTGCGCCCCCGGGTGGTGTGGGACCGGGTCGCAGGCACGGTCACCGGCCGTCCCGGTGCGCAGCGCCTCGCCGTCACCTCGGGCGGCACGATCCCGGACCGCGGGCTGTTCGGTGTCTTCCTCGCCGGCGCCGACCCGAAGAAGGGCGGCGGCCGGGTGGGGGAGCTCGACGAGGAGATGGTCTACGAATCCCGGGTCGGCGATGTCTTCACGCTGGGCACGACGTCCTGGCGGATCGAGGACATCACCCGGGACCGGGTGCTGGTCTCACCGGCACCCGGCGTTCCCGGCCGACTGCCGTTCTGGAAGGGCGACCAGCTGGGCCGCCCGCTGGAACTGGGCCGTGCGATGGGCGCGTTCCTGCGCGAGGTCGGTGGTCTGTCGCCCGAGGACGCCCGGCTGCGCCTGCTGGCCGCCGGACTGGACGCCTGGGCGGCCGACAATGTGCTCTCGTATCTCGACGAGCAGCGCCGGTCGTGCGGCCATGTGCCCGACGACCGCACGATCCTGGTCGAGCGGTTCCGGGACGAGTTGGGCGACTGGCGCGTGGTGATCCACTCACCGTTCGGGGCGCAGGTGCACGCGCCCTGGGCCCTGGCACTGGGAGCGCGGCTCTCCGAGCGCTACGGCATGGACGCGCAGGCCATGCACGCGGACGACGGCATCGTGCTGCGCCTGCCCGACGCGGATCTGATGGGCCTGGACCTCCTCGACCAGGACCCGGCGCACCTGGACAGCTCCTACGACAGCGAGCAGGCCCCGGTCGGGGCGGCGGACACGATCTTCGACAAGAGCGAGATCGGTCAGCTCGTGACGGACCAGGTCGGTGGGTCCGCGCTCTTCGCTTCGCGGTTTCGCGAGTGCGCCGCACGCGCCCTGCTGCTGCCCCGGCGCAATCCCGGAAAGCGCACACCCCTGTGGCAGCAGCGGCAGCGCGCGGCGCAACTGCTGCAGGTGGCAAGCGAGTTCGGCTCGTTCCCGATCGTGCTGGAAGCGGTCCGCGAATGTCTCCAGGACGTTTTCGACGTCCCCGGGCTCTCCGAGTTGATGGGCGACATCGAGTCGCGCCGGATCCGGCTGGTCGAGGTCACCACCCCCGAGCCCTCCCCGTTCGCCCGCTCGCTGCTCTTCGGCTACGTGGCCCAGTTCCTCTACGAGGGGGACTCGCCGCTCGCCGAGCGGCGCGCCGCCGCCCTGTCCCTGGACTCCCGGCTGCTCGCCGAGCTGCTGGGCCAGGCGGAACTGCGCGAACTGCTCGACGCGGACGTCCTGAGCGAGCTGGAGCAGGAGCTGCAGTGGCTCACGGACGACCGGCGGATCAAGGATGTCGAAGGCGTGGCGGACCTGCTGCGCGTGCTGGGTCCGCTCACCGACGCGGAGCTGACCGAACGGGGCGGCGACCCGGCATGGCCCGGGGAGCTGGCGGGCGCGCGTCGCGCCATCCGGGTGCGGATCGCGGGGGCCGACCACTGGGCGGCGGTCGAGGACGCCGGCCGGCTGCGCGACGCCCTGGGCACGGCGCTGCCGGTGGGTGTCCCCGAGGCGTTCACGGAGCCCGTCAAGGATCCGCTCGGTGACCTCCTGGCCCGTTTCGCCCGCACCCATGGCCCGTTCACGACAGCGCAGGCGGCGGCCCGCTTCGGGCTGGGTGCGGCGGTCACGGAGGGCGGCATGCAGCGGCTCGCCGCGTCGGGCCGCGTCGTCCAGGGGGAGTTCCATCCGTCCGGCATCGGTCAGGAGTGGTGCGACGCGACCGTGCTGCGCCGCCTGCGTCGCCGTTCGCTGGCCGCGCTGCGTCACGAGCTGGAGCCGGTGCCGCCCGCCGCGCTCGCCACCTTCCTCCCCCAGTGGCAGCACATGGGGAGCAATCGCCTGCGCGGCATCGACGGGCTTGCCCGCGCCGTCGAGCAGCTCCAAGGTGCGGCAGTCCCCGCATCCGCCCTCGAAAAGCTCGTGCTCCCCTCCCGCGTCTCGCACTACAGCGCCACGCTGCTCGACGAACTGACCACGACGGGCGAGGTGTTGTGGGCGGGAGCCGGCGCGCTGCCGGGCAAGGACGGCTGGGTCTCCCTCTATCTGGCCGACGCCGCCCCGCTGCTACTCCCGCCGCCGCATCCCCTGGAGCTGACAGCGCTGCACGAATCGGTGCTCACCACGCTCTCCGGCGGCTACGGCCTCTTCTTCCGCCAGATCGCCGACCAGGTTCGGGCCACCACCCACCCGGACGCCTCCGATCCACAACTGGCCGACGCCGTATGGGACCTGGCCTGGTCCGGGCGCCTCACCAACGACACCCTCGCGCCCCTGCGCGCGCTGCTCGGCTCCGGCCGCACGGCGGGGTCGACGGCGCACCGCGCCAAGCGCACGGTCCCCCGCGGCCGCTACGGCACTCTGACCGCCGCGGCACGCCCCGCGTCGCGCTCCGGTCCGCCGACCGTGAGCGGCCGCTGGTCCCTGCTGCCGCCGGCAGAGCCCGAGCCGACGCACCGGGCACACGCTCTCGCCCGCACCTTGCTGGACCGGCACGGGGTCGTGACACGTGGCGCGGTGTCCGCCGAGGGCGTGGAGGGCGGCTTCTCCGCCACCTACCGCATTCTGTCGGCCTTCGAGGACAGCGGGCAGGCCCGCCGCGGCTATGTCGTCGAGGGGCTGGGCGCCGCGCAGTTCGCGATGGACGGCGCGGTCGACCGGCTGCGTGCGGCGGCCACCGCCCGTGACCGTGCGGACGGTCAGACTGCGCCCCGTGCCGTCGTCCTCGCCGCCGCCGATCCGGCGAACGCATACGGGGCGGCACTGCCCTGGCCCGAGCCACCGGAAGGCGCCGGGCACAAGCCGGGCCGCAAGGCGGGCTCACTCGTCGTGCTGGTCGACGGCGAGCTGACGCTCTACATGGAGCGCGGCGGCAAGACCCTGCTCGCATGGGCGACGGACCCGGACTCCCCCGCGCTGGCTGCAGCGGCCGACGCGCTGGCCACGGCGGCCCGGGACGGCGCGCTCGGCACGGTGACAGTGGAGCGTGCGAACGGCTCTCCTGCCCTGACCTCGCCCCTGGGCCGCGCCCTGGAGACTGCCGGGTTCCACGCCACACCGAGAGGACTGCGCCTGCGACCCTGACCCGCCCGTTCCGCGTGGGCACGCAGGTCCTGCCCCCGGCCGCGCAGGCGGGCGAGACCGCTGCCGCCCTGCCCCGCCCGCGCGGCGGGCCCCACACAACATGCGTCGCGCATCATGGATGACATGCCCGAAGGAGACACCGTCTGGCTGACCGCCCGCCGGCTGCACGACGCACTGGCCGGCCGCGTGCTGACGCGGTCCGATCTGCGTGTGCCCCGATTCGCGACCGCGGATCTCACCGGCCGGACCGTCGTGGACGTGACCCCGCGCGGCAAGCACCTCCTCACCCGCATCGAGGGCGGTCTCACCCTGCACTCGCACCTGCGGATGGACGGCTCCTGGCAGGTGTACGGGCCCGGCCGGCTCTGGCGCGGCGGCCCGGCGCACCAGATCCGCGCCATCCTCGGCAACGAGTCGCACACCGCCGTCGGCTACCGCCTCCCCGTCCTGGAGCTGATCCGCACCGCCGACGAAGACCGGACCGTCGGTCACCTCGGTCCCGATCTGCTCGGCCCCGACTGGGATCCGGACCGGGCAGTGGCCAATCTGCTCGCCGATCCCTCCCGCCCTCTCGGCGAGGCGCTGCTCGACCAGCGGAACCTCGCGGGCATCGGCAATGTCTACAAGTCCGAACTGGCCTTCCTGGCCCGGGTGACACCGTGGCTGCCGGTCGGCGAGCTGCCCGCCGGCATCCCCGCCCGCCTCGTGGCCACGGCCCACCGGCTCCTCGACCTCAACAAGGACCGCCCCGACCGCGTCACGACCGGTGGCCGCAACCCGGGACAGAAGCTGTACGTCTACGGCCGCGAGGGCCGCCCGTGCCCGCGCTGCGGAACCCCGGTGCGCAAGGCCGACCAGGGTGACGGCAGCCGCGAGCGCCCCACGTACTGGTGCCCGCGCTGCCAATCCGGTCCCAGTAATTGACGATCCGTCAGATTCGGCCGTACCGTCCGGACATGGGACTCCCGGCATACGACCTCAGCGGCCGCACAGCCTTCGTCACCGGCGCCGCCGGCGGCATCGGCCGCGCCACGGCCGTCCTGCTCGCCGCAGCAGGCGCCGACGTCCACTGTGCCGACCTCGACGAAAAGGGCCTCGACGAGACCTGCTCCCTCATCCGCGCCGATGGCGGCACCGCTGTCGGTCACGCCCTCGATGTCACCGAGCGGGCTCAGCTCGAGGCCGCGGTGGCGCGCACGGGGCGGCTCGACATCATGGCGGCGATCGCCGGGGTCATGCACACCAGCGCCGTCCTCGACACCCGGGACGAGGACCTCGACCGCGTATTCGACGTCAACTTCAAGGGCGTGCTGTACGCCTGCCAGGAAGCGGCCCGCGCGATGCTCGCCTCGGACGGGGACGCGGGTGAGGACAGGCAGACCGCAGGCCGCGGCTCGATCATCACCATGGCATCCGGAGCCGTCGATGCGGCGAACGCCGGACTGCTCTGCTACAGCGCGTCCAAGGCGGCGGTCGTCCAGCTCACCAGGACCCTGGCGACCGAACTCGGCCCGCACGGCATCCGCGTCAACGCCGTCGCCCCGGGCTGGGTCCGCACGCCGATGACCGACCGGCACGACGCAACGCTCCAGCACCAGGCCGAGGCCGCGCTGATCCGGATGTCCCCGCTGCGCAGGGTCGGCGAAGCGGAGGACATCGCCCAGACGGTGCTTCATCTGGCGTGCGACGCCTCGTCGTTCACGACGGGTCAGATATTCCGTCCGAACGGCGGCGTCGTGATGCCCTGGTGACGCCGCGTGAGGCGGCCACGTGCACCGGCAGCAGACTCAACCCCCAACCCCCTGCGGCCACCGCGCCTTCGACGACGCCCGTGTGCTCGGGCACCAGCACCAACCGCAGTACGGCCCACCACCACAGCCCGCCCACCACGAGCCCGAGCACCGCGACAACAGGCACGAGGACCGCCCCGCGTATCGCCATGGCCGCCTCCTCCGCTGCGTTCACGCTAGTGCGACGTGCCCGACGGCCGGGAGGGCGCACGGTTGACGGACCCGGCGCACAGGCGGCGGTGTCCGCCGGTGCCCTGGCGCGGCCACCCCGGCATCTCCCGTTGAGCGCCGGCCGGCTACGCGGACTCCGCCTGGAACATCCACGCGTGCTTCTCGAGGTCCGCGGTCAGCCCGATCAGGATGTCCTGGCTCACGGGGTCCGGATCGGCCGTGGCCTCGATGCGCTCCCGCATCCGCCCGACGACGGCGCCGAGCGCGTCCACCAGCGTCTGCACCGCATCCACGTCCTTGATCCAGCCGTCCGGCACCGTCCCGATCGCGCTCTGCGCGGCCACGGTCGCGGCCCGCCCGTCCGGCGTCACACCGATCGCCGACGCCCGCTCGGCCACCGTGTCGGAGTGCTGACGCGCGGTGTCGACCACGTCGTCCAACTGGAGGTGGACCGACCTGAACCGCGGCCCGACCACGTTCCAGTGCACCTGCTTGGCCACCAGAGCCAGATCCACCAGGTCCACCAGTGCGCCTCGCAGCGCGTCACCGACCGTCTTGAGGTCCGCTTCGGACAGAGGGCTCTTCACGACAGACATGCGTGTCCTCCACTGGGGTTCGCGACTACGCTCCACAATCGCATAACTACACAAAAGGGCCATTCGGCGGCAAGGAAAAAGCCCCGACCGGTACTCGCGTACCACTCGGGGCCTTGACCAAACCAGGCCTGCAGCGCCTTACGGATCAGGCGGCGACGACGTCGACCGCTTCCGTGGGTGCCTTGATCGTCACACGCTCCGTCGGCACACCTGCCACCGACGTCACGGAGACGGAATTGAGCATCGGGCGTACCGGCGCAGGCACCGGTTCGGTGGCGCGTGCCGACTCGGCCAGTTCGGCCAGGGACAGCTCGTCGCTCACCTCACGCATGAGCTCGGACATCCGTACGTCAAGCGCGTCGCAGATCGCGGAGAGCAGCTCGGAGGAAGCCTCCTTCTGCCCCCGCTCCACCTCGGAGAGATAGCCGAGCGATACTCGGGCGGACGAGGAGACTTCGCGCAGAGTACGGCCCTGGCGCTGGCGCTGCCGACGCAGCACGTCACCCAGCAGGCGACGGAGCAGAATCATCGGTGGCTCCCTCCTCGGACCGCGTAGCCGCATCCTTCACGCCCCACCGTACCGCCTCGCGCCGCGGCCGTGCGGGGAGCGATGTCGTGTTCACTCAGGGCTGCAAACATCAAGTCCCCCCGTTCTGTTCCGTATCCTGTGTCCGCGCATTCGAGTGCAGTTCGTCGGAGAGCAGGTCGAGCACTCTCCGTACACTCTCTCTACGGATTTCCTCCCGGCCGCCGTTCAACCGCAAAGCGGCCACTTTCCCCGCGCCCGAAGGTCCCGAAACGGCAACGTAGACCGTCCCGACCGCCCGGCCGTCCTGCGGATCCGGCCCCGCGACGCCCGTCGTCGCGATCCCCCACACAGCGCCGAGACGCCTTCGTACACCTGCCGCCATCTGCTGCGCGACCTCGGAGTCGACCGCCCCACGTTCCTCCAGCAGGGTCCCGTCGACGCCCAGCAGGTCGCTCTTCAGGGTGGTCGCATAGGCCGTGACGGACCCGCGGAACACCCGCGAGGCTCCCGGAACCTCCGTCAACCGCGCGGCCACGAGACCGCCCGTGAGGGACTCGGCAACGGCCAGGGTCTCGCCACGCTCCGCAAGCAGAGCCAGCACCCGAGCCGCCGTGTTCACCGTTCCGCGCCCTCGGCCGTGGTCCGCGCGGCCGCGGCGGCCCGCTCCTCGGCGAGTCCCTTGCGCCTCAGGACGATCGCCTGTCGCACGTAGTCGAGCCCCGTGACGACCGTGAGCACGACGGCGACCCCCATCACCCAGAAGCGCAGGGTCGCCAGCGCACCGGTCAGTGCCAGCACGTACATACCGACCGCCGCGCCCTGAGCGAGCGTCTTCATCTTGCCGCCGCGACTGGCCGGAATGATGCCGTGCCGGATCACCCAGAAACGCATCAGCGTGATCCCCAGCTCACGGAAGAGGATCACTCCGGTCACCCACCACGGCAGATCGCCGAGTGCCGACAGGCAGATCAGTCCGGCTGCCATGATCGCCTTGTCGGCGATCGGGTCGGCGATCTTCCCGAAGTCGGTGACCAGGTTGTACGTGCGGGCCAGATGCCCGTCGAAGATGTCCGTGATCATCGCGACGGCGAACGCCGCCCACGCCCACGCGCGCCAGGCGGGGTCGTAGCCGCCGTCCTGCAGCATCAGCACCACGAACGCGGGCACCAGCACCAGGCGCACCATGGTCAGGATGTTGGCGATGTTCCACAGACTGGCCTGATTGACGGCCGCAGCGCCCAGTTTGCCGCCGGGCGCCGGCCTGCCGGTGCCGCCCGCCGCGGATGCGGGCACTCCCGTCATCTGCCCGCCTCCTCGCCCAGACATTCGGCCACCAGGTCGACACCCTCGGTGCCCACGACCTTGGCCGTCACCATGCGGCCGGGCACGAGGCCCCCGGCGGACGTGAACAGCACCTGGCCGTCGGTCTCGGGCGCCTGGTGCGCCGCCCTGCCGACGGCTCCCTCCTCGTCGTCGACGCTCTCGACGAGCACCTCGAGGGTCTCGCCCATCCGCTCCTCGGCGCGCTGCGCCGTGAGCTCCTCGGCGAGTCTGGACAGATGCTCCAGGCGCTCGGAGATGACGTCGGCATCGAGCTTGTTCTCGTACGAGACGGCCTCGGTACCCTCTTCGTCGCTGTATCCGAAGACGCCGATCGCGTCGAGGCGGGCGGCACCGAGGAAGCGTTCCAGCTCGGCGAAGTCGGCCTCGCTCTCGCCGGGGAAGCCGACGATGAAGTTCGACCGGACACCGGCCTGCGGGGCCTTGCCCCGAATGGTCTCCAGCAGCTCCCAGAAGCGCTCGGTGTCACCGAAGCGGCGCATGGCGCGCAGCACGTCGGGAGCGGAGTGCTGGAAGGACAGGTCGAAGTACGGCACGACCTTCTCGGTCGACGTCAGGACATCGATCAGCCCGGGCCGCATCTCGGCAGGCTGCAGATAGCTCACCCGGACCCGCTCGATGCCGTCGACCGCCGCCAGCTCCGGCAGCAGAGTCTCCAGCAGCCGGATGTCGCCGAGGTCCTTGCCATACGAGGTGTTGTTCTCGGAGACCAGCATGACCTCCTTGACGCCCTGCTCGGCCAGCCAGCGCGTCTCGCCGAGCACGTCGCTCGGGCGGCGCGAGATGAACGAGCCGCGGAAGGAGGGAATGGCGCAGAACGTGCAGCGCCGGTCGCAGCCGGAGGCAAGCTTCACGGAGGCGACGGGGCTGGTGCCGAGGCGGCGGCGCAGCGGAGCGCGCGGTCCCGACACCGGTGCGACACCTTCCGGCAGGTCCTCGGGCGCAGGGGTGATGTCTCCGTGGCCGGGAAGGGCCACCTCGGTGGCCCCCTGGCGCTCGACAGGGCTCAGCGGCAGCAGCTTGCGCCGGTCACGCGGGGTGTGCGAGGCGTGGACGCCTCCACTGAGGATGGTCTGCAGGCGGTCGGAGATGTCGGCGTAGTCGTCGAAGCCGAGCACTCCGTCGGCCTCGGGAAGCGCCTCTGCAAGATCCTTGCCGTACCGCTCGGCCATGCAGCCGACGGCGACGACGGCCTGGGTGCGGCCATGATCCTTGAGATCGTTGGCCTCCAGCAGGGCGTCGACGGAGTCCTTCTTGGCGGCCTCGACGAATCCGCAGGTGTTGACGACAGCGACATCCGCGTCTGAGGCTTCCTCGACGAGCTCCCAGCCGTCCGCTGCCAAGCGGCCTGCGAGTTCCTCCGAGTCCACCTCGTTACGGGCGCAGCCGAGAGTGACAAGGGCGACGGTACGGCGTTCGGGCATGGGCTCAAGACTACTTTGTCCCGGCCCGCTCCCCTGCCCCGAGGGTTGCCCCCCGTCCGTCGCCCCGTACTCCCGAAGATCGTCAGCCGGCCTCGGGGTCGCCCTTCGTGTAGGACAGGCGCTCGACGCCGCCCATTTCGAAGTCGTCCTCGACCTTCTTGCCGTTCACGAACAGGTCGATCGCGCCGGCGTTTCCGAGGATCAGGTCGACGCGCTCGTCGTCCTGGAAGGTCTTGGACTCGCCCTGGGCAAGGGTGCCGTCGAAGAGCAGCTTTCCGTTGTGCGACCTGGCGGAGATCCAGCTCTTGTCGTTGGTGGCCGACAGCTTCACCGTCACCTTGTCCTTGGGCACGGCGGCGATGGCACTGTCCGAAGGATCGGGCTTGGGGTCGGCGGGCTTGGTGACCGAAGGCTTGGTCGGGGTGGGCTTCGTCTCGGGGGTTCCCTCGGCGACGGAGGTGTCCTTGCCGTCACTGTCGCCGCTGAAGAGCGTGAAGCCGGCGAAGCCGACCACGGCGACGATGGCGGCGACCATGGCCGCGGTCCAGTTGGGCCGGCGCGGTTCGGGGCGGATGCGCTCCGCCTCGAAGAGCGGTGCGGCAGGGGTCGGCGACGGACGTCCGCCGTGCTCGGCGTCGTACTGGGCGACCATGGGGTCAGGATCGAGCCCGACGGCACGGGCGAGGGTACGGATATGGCCGCGGGCGTACACGTCGCCGCCGCAGCGGGTGAAGTCGTCGTCCTCGATCGCGTGCACGATGGGGATGCGCACCCGGGTGGAGGAGCTGACCTCGTCGACGGTCAGACCGGCGCCGACACGCGCCTGCTGCAGGGCGTGACCGATCGACGGCCGGGGGTCTTCGAATGAAGGCCGGTTGTCTTCGGGGGAGTTGCCGATGGACACGGGGGCGCCTTTCGAGCGTGTAACCACCTGCTGGAGGTTCAGTCTATGGGTGGTACGAAAGGGTGGGGCAACCGGGCGGCGGGACTTTGTACGCCATCGGAATGGCCGCGCTTCCCGGGGGCGGAACTTCTTTTCGTGCCTCCCTCCAACTTGACGTATGACCAAGGGAAACGGTTGCTCTCCGAATCCTTACGAGTGAGTCTCTCCCCGGATCACGGCGAGCACTCCATCCAACTCGTCCGGTTTCACGAGAACGTCACGTGCCTTGGATCCTTCGCTGGGCCCGACGATGTTGCGCGACTCCATCAGGTCCATCAGCCGGCCGGCCTTCGCGAAGCCGACCCGCAGCTTGCGCTGAAGCATGGACGTCGAGCCGAACTGGGTGGAAACCACCAGCTCAGCGGCCTGGCACAGCAGATCGAGGTCGTCGCCGATGTCCTCGTCGATCTCCTTCTTCTGCTTCGTGCCGACCACGACGTCGTCGCGGAAGACCGGCGCCATCTGGTCCTTGCAGTGCTGGACGACGGCGGCGACCTCGTCCTCGGTGACGAAGGCGCCCTGCATACGGGTCGGCTTGTTCGCCCCCATCGGCAGGAACAGTCCGTCACCCTTGCCGATCAGCTTCTCGGCACCCGGCTGATCGAGGATGACCCGGCTGTCGGCGAGCGAGGAGGTGGCGAAGGCGAGCCGGGACGGCACGTTCGCCTTGATCAGGCCGGTGACGACATCGACGGAGGGCCGCTGGGTCGCCAGGACCAGGTGGATTCCGGCGGCTCGTGCGAGCTGGGTGATGCGCACGATCGCGTCCTCGACGTCCCTGGGCGCGACCATCATCAGGTCGGCGAGCTCGTCCACGATCACCAGCAGATAGGGATACGGCTGGAGCTCGCGTTCGCTGCCCTCCGGCAGCTTGACCTTGCCGTTGCGCACGGCCTGGTTGAAGTCGTCGATGTGGCGGTAGCCGAACGCCGCGAGGTCGTCGTAGCGCAGGTCCATCTCGCGCACCACCCACTGCAGGGCCTCGGCTGCCCGCTTGGGGTTGGTGATGATCGGGGTGATCAGATGCGGGATGCCCTCGTACGCGGTGAGCTCGACCCGCTTGGGGTCGACGAGGACCATCCGGACGTCCTCGGGTGTCGCTCTTATCATCACCGAGGTGATCAGGCAGTTGATGCACGACGACTTGCCGGAGCCGGTGGCGCCCGCGACCAGGACGTGCGGCATCTTCGCCAGGTTGGCCATCACGTAGCCGCCCTCGACGTCCTTGCCGAGTGCGACGAGCATCGGGTGGTCGTCCTCCGCGGCGTCGGCGAGACGCAGCACATCACCGAGGTTGACCATCTCGCGGTCGGTGTTGGGGATCTCGATGCCGACCGCGGACTTGCCGGGAATCGGCGAGATGATCCGCACATCGGGGCTGGCGACCGCGTACGCGATGTTCTTGGTCAGTGCGGTGATGCGCTCGACCTTCACCGCGGGGCCGAGCTCGACCTCGTAGCGGGTGACCGTCGGGCCGCGGGTGAAACCGGTGACGGCGGCGTCGACCTTGAACTCCATGAACACGTTGGTCAGCGACGCGACCACAGCGTCGTTGGCGGCGCTCCGCGTCTTGCCAGGACCGCCTCGCTCCAGCAGATCGAGCGAGGGCAGCCCGTAGGTGATGTCACCGGACAGCTGCAGCTGCTCGGCGCGTGGCGGCAGGGGCTGGGATTCGTCGGGCGCCGGCTTGGTGAGATCCGGCACGGAACCGTCCGCACCCCGAATCGCCCTCTGCGGTACGGAACCGTCCGCACCCCGCGCCGTCCTCTGCGGTTCGGGCCGGACGTCCTCGGGCTCGCGTGCCGAGGGCACGGGTGAGGCGGCCCGCTGCCGGTCGGCCGTCACATCGCGCGTGAGGTCGGCGACCAGCGGGGAGGGCGGCATGCCGTTCAGGACGGCACCGTCGAGTGCCGCGGCCGCCGCGGCGGCGACGTCCACGGCGTCCATCTCGCGCCCCATCGCGGGCTGCACCGAGGGCCGGCGCGGGCGCTTGCGCCGGGACAGCGCCTCTTCCTCGGCCAAGCCGGGATCGTAGTCGGCAGAGGCGTCGCCGGCGCGGCCGGCGGTGCGCCTGGGCCGGGCCGGTACCGCGGCGCGCCACTGCTCGCCGTACCGCTCGTCGTCCACGGTGGCCCCGCCGTCGGCACCCGTCTCGTCCACCGGGTCGACCAGGCCGAGCTTGGAGCCCAGCAGCCGCAGCCGCTGGGGGATCGCGTTCACGGGCGTGGCGGTGACGACCAGCAGGCCGAACACGGTGAGCAGGACCAGCAGGGGTACGGCCAGCACCTCGCCCATCATGAAGATCAACGGCTTCGATGCGGCCCAGCCGACCAGGCCTCCGGCGTCCTGGATGGCCTCGGTGCCCTCGCCGCGGCCGGGCGAGCCGCAGGCGATGTGGACCAGCCCGAGCACGCCGATGACCAGCGCGGACAGGCCGATCACGATGCGGCCGTTCGCCTCGGGCCGTTCGGGATAGAGGATCAGACGTACGCCGATGGCGCCGAGCAGTATCGGCGCGAGCAGGTCGAGCCGGCCGAAGGCACCGGTCACCAGCATCTCGACGAGGTCGCCTACGGGCCCGCGCAGGTTGGACCAGGTACCGGCGGCGACGATCAGCGCGATGCCCAGCAGCAACAGCGCGAGACCGTCCTTGCGGTGCGCGGGGTCAAGTCCCTTCGCGCCGCGCCCTATGCCGCGGAACATCGCGCCCACCGCGTGTGCCAGGCCGAGCCAGAGGGCGCGTGCGAGCCGGTAGACGCCCCCGGTGGGGGACGGTGCCGGCTTCGGCGCGGCCGCCTTCCTGGCGGCAGCCTTCTTCGCCGGTGCCTTTTTCGCCGGTGCGGACTTCTTCGCGGCGGTCTTCTTGGCGGGAGCCGCCTTCTTCGCGACACCGGTCGTACGGCCGGCCCGCGGCTTTGCGGTGCCCGCCGTGCCGTGGGAACCCTTGCCGGACGTACGTGAGGCCATGGTGGTGAGGTTACCGGTGTCGACGTCAGTGGACACGCGTGCCCACTGCTTCACCCGTTCGTGTCGCGCCGGGAGGGGCGCCGAACTGACGCACCCCTCAAGGCGCTTGCCGCCCTGAGGGGACGCGGGCCTGCGTCAGCTCTGCGAAGGGAGCGTCGGCGCGCCTCCGCCGGTGCCCGGCTCCAGCGCGTCCAGAGCGCGGCGCAATCCGGTGAGTTTGCGCTCGAGATGGGCGGCAGTGGCCACCGCCGCGGCATCGGCCGAATCGTCGTCGAGCTGCTTGGACAGGGCTTCCGCCTGCTCCTCAACTGCCGCGAGCCGCGCGGACAGTTCGGCGAGGAGTCCCGCGGGCTCCCGCCCGCCGGACGTGTCGGGCTGTCCGGTGCCCTCCAGCTGGAGGCGCAGCAGTGCGGCCTGCTCCCGCAGTTGGCAGTTCTTCATGTACAGCTCGACGAACACCGAGACCTTGGCCCGCAGGACCCAGGGGTCGAAGGGCTTCGAGATGTAGTCGACGGCCCCCGCCGCGTAACCGCGGAAGGTGTGGTGGGGGCCGTGGTTGATCGCGGTCAGGAAGATGATCGGAATATCGCGGGTCCGCTCACGGCGCTTGATATGCGCCGCGGTCTCGAAACCGTCCATTCCCGGCATCTGGACATCCAGCAGAATGACCGCGAAGTCGTCCGTCAGCAGCGCCTTGAGCGCTTCCTCCCCTGACGATGCCCGCACCAGTGTCTGATCGAGCGCGGAGAGGATGGCCTCCAGCGCGAGCAGATTCTCCGGCCGGTCATCGACCAGGAGGATCTTGGCCTTCTGCACCATGCCCCGTCCTCCTCGCCCCGGCATGGGGTCTCTCCGGCTCGAAGAGCCGGAGGACGCACCGGGCGCCGCCCCAGGGGACGACTCCCTTGCGCCGCCCGTCCTTGTGCCGGTCATGGTAGCCGCACCCCGCCCGTCGCCACACCCTGTCACCGCGATGTCACTGTGCACGCACCAAAAACGTGGGGGGAGACCGGATAGTTCCCCGAATATCTCGGCCCCACACACCTCTGGACACAATCGATCAGCAACTCGCGCCGATTCGCGCGACGTCCGCTCACCTCGCGTTCATCCACTGCTCCATCACCGACAGCAGGTGATCGGGATCCACCGGCTTGGTGACATAGTCGGAAGCACCCGATTCGATCGCCTTCTCCCGGTCGCCCTTCATCGCCTTCGCGGTCAGCGCGATGATCGGCAGCCCGGCGAACTGCGGCATCCTGCGGATCGCCGTCGTCGTCGCGTAACCGTCCATCTCCGGCATCATGATGTCCATCAGTACGACCGTCACATCGTCGTGCTGCTCAAGGACTTCGATGCCCTCCCGGCCGTTCTCCGCGTACAGGACCGACAGTCCGTGCTGTTCCAGGACGCTCGTCAGCGCGAACACATTGCGGATGTCGTCGTCGACGATCAGCACCTTCTCGCCGTCGAACGCGAACACCCGCCGCTGCTCGGGGACCTCCTGCCCGGCCGCCGACTCCGACCACGGCTCGTACCCCTGGCGCTGCCCCTGCAGCTGACCCGACTGCCGCCCGTCCTGGGAACCCAGGGCCTTGCGCCGCCTCCGGAACAGCGCCGCCGGCCCTGCGGCAGGCCCGGCCTGCCGGCCGGCAGCGGGCTGCACCTGGGCGCTCCCGTCGTCCTCCGCGGCGGCGTGCGCCGCCGCCTGGGCATCGCCCGTCCCGGGCGCGAGCTGCGGATAGCCCTGCGGCGGCAGCTCGCTCGGGTGCAGCGGCAGATAGAGCGTGAACGTCGAACCACGGCCCGGCTCGCTCGCCGCATGGATCTCGCCGCCCAGCAGCCGCGCGATCTCCCGGCTGATCGACAGGCCCAGGCCGGTACCGCCGTACTTCCGGCTGGTCGTGCCGTCCGCCTGCTTGAACGCCTCGAAGATGACCCGCATCTTGCCCGCCGCGATCCCGATGCCCGTGTCGGTCACCGAGAACGCGATCAGGTCCGCGTCCGCGTCCTGCAACGAACCCGCTTCGAGCAACTGCTCCCTGATCGACTGCGGCACATCGGCGCCCGCCGGCCGGATGACCAGCTCGACCGCGCCGCTGTCGGTGAACTTCACCGCGTTCGACAGGAGATTGCGCAGCACCTGCAGCAGCCGCTGCTCGTCGGTGTGCAGGGTCGCGGGCAGCTCCGGCGAGACCCGGACCGAGAAGTCGAGCCCCTTCTCCGCCGTCAGCGGCCGGAACGTCGCCTCGACGTAGTCGACCAGCTGCACCAGCGCGATACGCGTCGGGCTGACATCCATCTTGCCCGCCTCGACCTTCGACAGATCGAGGATGTCGTTGATCAGCTGCAGCAGATCGGAACCCGCGCCATGGATCGTCTCGGCGAACTCCACCTGCTTCGGCGACAGATTGGCGTCCGCGTTGTCCGCCAGCAGCTTGGCCAGAATCAGCAGGGAGTTCAGCGGCGTCCGCAGCTCGTGCGACATGTTCGCCAGGAACTCCGACTTGTAGCGCATGGAGACCGCGAGCTGCTCCGCACGCTCCTCCAGCACCTGCCGGGCCTCCTCGATCTCGGTGTTCTTCACCTCGATGTCGCGGTTCTGCTGCGCCAGCAGCTCGGCCTTGTCCTCCAGTTCGGCGTTGGACTCCTGCAGCGCCTTCTGCCGGTTCTCCAGCTCCGCCGAGCGCTCGCGCAGCTGCTCCGTGAGCTCCTGCGACTGCTTGAGCAGCACCTCGGTCTTGGTGTTGACACTGATCGTGTTGACGCTCGTGGCGATCATCTCGGCGATCTGGTTCAGGAAGTCCCGCTGGATCTGCGTGAACGGCTGGAACGACGCCAGCTCGATCACACCGAGGACCTTCCCCTCGAACAGCACCGGAAGGACGATCACATAAGCGGGTGAGGCCTCACCCAGACCGGAGGAGATCTTCAGATAGCCCGGCGGCACATTGACCTGGATGGTCCGCTTCTCCTCCGCAGCCGTACCGATCAGGGTCTCCCCCGGCCGGAACGACGTCGGCATCAGCCCCGCCGAGTAGCCGTAGCTGCCGCGCATGCACAGCTCGTACGACTCACCGCCCGCCGCCACGTCCGGGCCGCCCGTCGGCATCGCCACGAAGAACGCACCGTGCTGTGCGGAGACGACCGGCGTCAGCTCGCTCATGATGAGCGAGGCCACGTCGTCGAGATCGCGCCGCCCCTGCATCAGACCGGAGATACGCGCCAGATTGCCCTTGAGCCAGTCCTGTTCCTCATTGGCAAGGGTGGTGTCGCGGAGGTTCGCGATCATCGTGTTGATGTTGTCCTGCAGAACCTGGATCTCGCCCGCCGCGTCCACGTCGATCTTCAGGTTCAGATCGCCGCGCGTCACCGCCGTGGCGACGGCCGCGATCGCGCGCACCTGCCGGGTCAGGTTCCCGGCCATCTCGTTCACGGACTCGGTGAGGTCGCGCCAGGTGCCGTCGACGTCACGCACCCGCGCCTGACCGCCCAGCTGCCCGTCGGTGCCCACCTCACGGGCCACTCGCGTGACCTCCTCGGCGAACGACGACAGCTGGTCGACCATCGTGTTGATCGTCGTCTTCAGCTCGAGGATCTCGCCCCGCGCATCGATGTCGATCTTGCGGGTCAGATCACCCTTCGCGATGGCCGTCGTGACCGTGGCGATCTGCCGCACCTGGCCGGTGAGGTTGGAGGCCATCGAGTTCACGGACTCGGTGAGGTCCTTCCACGTACCCGAGACACCCGGCACACGGGCCTGGCCGCCGAGCCGCCCGTCGGTGCCCACCTCACGGGCCACCCGGGTGACCTCGTCGGCGAAGGACGACAGCGTCCGCACCATCGTGTTGACCGTGTCGGCGAGTTCGGCGACCTCGCCGCGTGCCTCGACGGTCACCTTCTTCGACAGATCGCCGTTGGCGACCGCCGAGGAGACCCGGGCGATGTTGCGCACCTGATTGGTCAGGTTGTTGGCCATCAGGTTGACGTTGTCGCTGAGGTCCTTCCAGATGCCGGTGACACCGCGCACCCGCGCCTGACCGCCCAGCACACCTTCCGTACCCACCTCACGGGCGACCCTGGTCACCTCGTCCGCGAAGTCGGAGAGCTGGTCCACCATCGTGTTGACGGTCGTCACCAGTTCCAGGATCTCGCCCTTGGCGTCGACGGTGATCTTCTTCGACAGGTCGCCCTTGGCGACCGCCGTCGTCACCTCGGCGATGTTGCGCACCTGGCTCGTCAGGTTGTTCGCCATGAAGTTGACGGACTGGGTCAGGTCCTTCCAGGTGCCGGAGACGCCCTGCACCTCCGCCTGACCGCCGAGGATGCCCTCGGTGCCCACCTCACGGGCCACCCGGGTCACCTGCTCCGCGAAGTTGGAGAGCTGGTCGACCATCGTGTTGAGCGTGTTCTTCAGCTCGAGGATCTCGCCCCGCGCATCCACATCGATCTTCTGCGACAGATCACCACGGGCCACCGCCGTCGCGACCTGCGCGATGTTGCGGACCTGGCCGGTCAGGTTCTCGGCCATGCCGTTCACCGAATCGGTCAGATCACGCCACACACCCGCGACGCCGGGCACCTGCGCCTGACCGCCGAGCCGCCCGTCCGTGCCCACCTCACGGGCCACCCGGGTCACCTGCTCGGCGAACGCGGAGAGCTGGTCGACCATCGTGTTGATGGTGTTCTTCAGCTCGAGGATCTCGCCCCGCGCGTCCACATCGATCTTCTGCGACAGATCGCCTCGGGCCACCGCCGTCGTCACCTGCGCGATCTGGCGCACCTGCGAGGTGAGATTGCCGGCCATGAAGTTGACGGAGTCCGTCAGCTCCTTCCACGTGCCGCTGACACCGTCGACTCGGGCCTGACCACCCAGGCGGCCTTCCGTGCCCACGTCCCGCGCCATGCGCGTGACCTGATCGGCGAAGGACGACAGCTGCGCCACCATGGTGTTCACGGTGTTCTTCAGCTCGAGCATCTCGCCCGCGACATCCACCGTGACCTTCTGCGACAGATCACCGTTGGCGACAGCCGTCGTCACCTGCGCGATGTCCCGCACCTGTCCGGTGAGGTTGCGGAACGCGGTGTTCACCGAATCGGTGAGGTCCTTCCACGTACCCGCCGCACCCGGCACCTCCGCCTGACCACCGAGACGGCCCTCGACGCCGACCTCGCGGGCCACCCGCGTCACCTCGGAACCGAACGACTGCAGCTGGTCCACCATGGTGTTCACGGTGTTCTTCAGCTCGAGCATCTCGCCCGCGACGTCCACCGTGACCTTCTGCGACAGATCACCGTTGGCCACGGCGGTCGTCACCTGCGCGATGTCCCGCACCTGCGTGGTCAGGTTGCGGAAGACGGTGTTCACCGAATCGGTGAGGTCCTTCCACGTACCCGCCGCACCCGGCACCTGCGCCTGACCACCGAGCAGACCCTCCGCGCCGACCTCACTGGCCACACGCGTGACCTCGTCCGCGAACGTCCGCAGCGTCTCGGTCATCTGGTTGATCGTCTCGGCGAGCTGCGCCACCTCACCGCGTGCGCTCACGGTGACCTTCTGCGACAGATCACCGTTGGCGACCGCCGTCGTCACCTCGGCGATGCCCCGCACCTGCGAGGTGAGGTTGCCGGCCATCGTGTTCACCGAATCGGTGAGGTCCTTCCACACGCCGGCCACGCCCGGAACTGTTGCCTGACCGCCCAGTTCACCTTCCGTGCCCACCTCGCGGGCGACACGCGTGACCTCGGAGGAGAACGACTGGAGCTGGTCCACCATCGTGTTGACGGTGTTCTTGAGCTCCAGCATCTCGCCCGCCACATGGACGGTCACCTTCTGCGAGAGGTCACCCTTGGCCACGGCCGTGGTGACGAGCGCGATGTCCCGCACCTGAGCGGTCAGCCGGTACGCCATGGTGTTGACCGAGTCCGTGAGGTCTTTCCACGAACCGGACATTCCGCGCACCTGCGCCTGACCGCCGAGCTTGCCCTCGGTACCGACCTCGAGCGCCACACGCGTGACCTCGTCGGTGAACGCCGACAACTGGTCGACCAGGCTGTTGACCGTACGCGCGACCTTGAGGAACTCACCCCTCAGCGGACGCACCGTCCCGTCCTGGGCGTCCGTGGAGTGCGACCGCAGCTCCATGCGCTGGTCCAGATCACCCTCGGCGACCGCGGACAGCACCCGCCCGACCTCGGACACGGGCCGCGCGAGATCGTCCACCAACTCGTTCGAGGCGTCGATCGCCGTCGCCCACGATCCTTCGCAGGCCCCGGTCTCCAGCCGCTCGGTGAGCTTTCCCTCACGCCCGACCATTCTGCGGACGCGCGCGATCTCACCGGTGAGATGCAGATTGCGATCGGCGACCTCGTTGAAGACCGCCGCGATCTCGGCCATGACGCCGTCGCCGGACACGGTCAGCCGACGCCGGAAGTTCCCGTCCCGCATCGTCACCAGAGCCGCCAGCAGCCTGTTCAGGGCCGCTGTGTCGACTTCCGTTGTCCCATTGCTCCGGGACCGTCCGCCTTTCGCGCGCGTATCCTTGCCACGCGCCGCCACGCCAGACTCCACCGTGTCCCTCCCGCAGGGGTTGACCGTACTGCCCGGGCTGTCTCAGGAAGCGTGCCCAGTGTTTCACCATGCCGGAACCAGGCCATAACAGTTCGGCAGCTTCGCATAGCGTCCCCACCCCCGGAGGACGGAAACAGCCATGACCGGCATCCGCTCGGACAGCGAAGGTAAGTAACCTGGCATCCGGCTGTCCAGCCGCCCCGGTCCGCCCGGCGGGGGCGGTGTGGTGCACGTACTACCACCGGGCAGGGGAGGGACGGGCCGATCATGGCAGAGCCGGGCGTCGAGACGCGTACGAGGAGTTCTGTGATCACCGCGCGGGCGGCCGCCAGTTTCGACCCTGTCGGGCGGTCCGTCGCGACCGCCAGAGCCTTTGTCCGCGACACCCTCCAGGGCTGGGGGTATTCGGACGTCGTCGACGACGCGGTGGTCCTCACCAGCGAACTGGTCACCAACGCGGTCATCCACGCTGGCACGGCGGCCGACGTCCTGTGCCTGCGCAGCGAGGACGGCGTACGCGTCGAGGTCGCCGACCACTACCCCGAGCGCGAGATCCCGATCCAGGGCGCCCAGCACACGTTCGGGAGCCCCGAGCGGGAGAACGGCAGGGGACTGCTCCTGTGCGCCGCGCTCGCCTCCCGCTGGGGCGTCGAGTACAGCCCCACCCACAAACAGGTCTGGTTCCAGCTCGACCTCCCGCAGCGCAACGTGGGCGCCCGCTCCGCCGGGCCCGCCCTGCCGACGGCCATGCTGCCGGTCGCCGACGAGCGGGTCCGCGTCGCCGTCACCCAGATCGACCGCAGCGGGGCGATCTCCGTATGGAACGAGGACGCCGAGCACCTCTTCGGCTACCCGGCGGAACAGGTCATCGGCAAGCCGCTGACCGACATCGCCGCCTGGCCGCACACCCCCGGCACCGGCACCGGCATCGCCGAAGCACTCCAGCTCTCCCGCTGGGAGGGCAGCTACGGCATCCGCGGGACCGACGGCCGGGTCGTCCCTGTTTACGCCTCCCACCTCCGGGTACGCGACAACAACGGCGAGCCGTCCACGGTCTGCCTCCTTGTGCGCGACGAGGAGCGGGCCGTTCTGCAGACGCCCCAGCGCACCCCGGTCTCCGACGGAGGATCGGACAACCGCACGACCGACCCGTTCGAGGTCTTCATCGGCTCGCCGGCACCCGACGACCTCGACGGCCTGCTCCAGCGCACCGTCGAACGGGCCCGCGACATGCTCGACGGCGATGCGGCCTTCCTGCTGCTCGCCACGGACGACGAGACCGAGCTGGAGGTCCGCGCCACGACCGGACTTCCGTCGGCCCGCCAACGCTTCGCCCGCGTCCCGGTCGAGGCGGGCACCGGCCGCTACGGCTCCGCCCGCATGCCCGCGGTCCACGAGGATCTCACCGTCGTCCCCGGCGCCGTGCCGCTCCTCAACTCCACGGGAATGCGCTCGGTCGTGACCGTCCCGCTCAAGGTGGAGGGCCGGCTCACCGGCTCCCTCGGCGTGGCCGCCGAATCGGCCGGCCTCTACTCGAACGAGGAGGCACTGCGCCTGCAGTTCGCCGCCGACCGCATCGCCCTCGCCGTGGAGTCTGCCCGGCTCGGCGAACTGGAACGGCTGCGCCGAGGCTCCCTGTCCTTCCTCGTCGAGGCCTCGGACCTGCTCGCCGGCACCCTCGACCGTGACCAGACGCTGGCCCTGATGGCCCAGATGACGGTCCCCACGCTCGCCACCTGGTGTGCGGTGTACACGATCGCCGACCAGTCCTCGGAGCCGTACCTCAGCTATGTCCTCCATGAGGACGAGGAACGCATTGACGGCGTCAAGGCACTGCTGTCCAGGATCGATCCCCCGGACCCGGTGCCGACGCCGGGCGCCCGCGTGTGGAACGCTCCCGTCGAAGCCGCGCAGCAGGCGGCCCTGGTGGCGTCCAAGCGCGAGCTGGGCCTCGGCTCCACTCCTCCGGTCTCGTCCGGCATCGGCAGCACGCTGGCGACGGCAGCCGCCGTCGGCGGCGAGACGGTGGTCCTCCCGCTCTTCGCCCGCAACCGCGTGATCGGCATGCTCACCCTGGGGAAGCCGTCCGACGACCACTTCCGCCAGGAGATCCTGGAACTGGCCGAGGACCTTTCGCGCCGTGCCGCTCTCGCCCTCGACAACGCCCGCCTCTATTCGGAACGCGTGGCCATCAGCCAGTCCCTCCAGCGCAGTCTGCTGCCGCCGGAGTTGCCGCAGATCCCGGGCGTCGAGGTCGAGGTCATCTACCGCGCCGCCGGTGAGGGCAACGAGGTCGGCGGCGACTTCTACGACCTCTTCCCGATCCGCGACGGCGCCTACGGGTTCGCCATCGGCGACGTCTGCGGCACGGGCCCGGAAGCCGCGGCCGTCACGGGTCTGGCCCGCCACGCACTGCGTCTGCTGGCCCGTGAGGGCTTCGGCGGTCCCGCCGTGCTGGAGCGGCTGAACGCGGCAATCCTCGACGAAGGCGCGCGCAGCCGCTTCCTCACCCTTCTCTACGGAGAGTTGTGGCCGCAGGAGGACGGCAGTGCGGTCCTCAAGTTCGTCTGTGCCGGCCACCCGCTGCCCCTGCGCCTGCGTCAGGACGGCTCGGTGGAACCGGCGGCGGAGCCTCAGCCCCTGCTCGGCGTCATGGACGACCTGGAGCTCTACGAGCAGGTCGTCACCCTGGATCCGGGTGACGTGCTGCTGTGCGTGACGGACGGCGTGACAGAGCGCCGTGAGGGCACGCGGATGCTGGGCGACGACGGCCTCAGTGACGTGCTGACCACCTGCACGGGGCTGACGGCTGGAGCGGTCGCGGCGCGTGTCCTCAGGGCAGTTGAGCGTTTCGCGGCCGAGCCGGCCTCCGACGACATGGCCATTCTCGCGATGCGCGTCCACGAGCCCCACAAGGACTGAGTGGAATCGACGGACCGACCGGCCCGGAAAACGAAGAAGGCCCCTCGCCGAAAGGCGAGGGGCCTTCTCTTTCGTTGAGCCCCCAAACGGAATCGAACCGTTGACCTTCTCCTTACCATGGAGACGCTCTACCGACTGAGCTATAGGGGCCTGTTGCTCTGTGGGGTGTGTCCCCGGAGCAACGAGAAGAAGCATAGCCCATGGTGAGGGGTGCTTCCAAACGTACGATCCCATCCCCGACGCGCATTGGTGGGGAACGCAAAAATGCCTCAACCCCCGGAACGGATCCGGGGGTTGAGGCAAATGATTGTTCGGCGGCGTCCTACTCTCCCACAGGGTCCCCCCTGCAGTACCATCGGCGCTGAAAGGCTTAGCTTCCGGGTTCGGAATGTAACCGGGCGTTTCCCTAACGCAATGACCACCGAAACTCTATGAAGATGTCGAACTACCAGCCGGCAACGGCGAGTTCGTTACTTCAGAACTAACACAGTGGACGCGAGCAACTGAGGACAAGCCCTCGGCCTATTAGTACCGGTCAACTCCACCCCTTACAGGGCTTCCATATCCGGCCTATCAACCCAGTCGTCTACTGGGAGCCT